>CAKRFU010000002.1 GCA_934320845.1 uncultured Lachnospiraceae bacterium | reverse complement strand
CTCTTTATCTGCGACCAGTCATCTGCCTTGCACAAAAATCCCATAAACTGTACATCATCTGCACAACAGGTCATTGCATATCTTCCAAATACCGCAAATCCATTGTCAAGTCCGCTTGGTTTCTGAATCATTCCCGTAAGTTTAAGCGTTTTTCCGTCATAATTTTCCTGATGGTCTATCATATCAATATACCAAAGACCAAAATCGCCTTCGCTCACCTCAATAACATCTGCATTTATATCAAACGGCATTTCTTCCTTCATCTCATAAAATGCATCGTCTTCCGACTCATATACTATCTGTGCACGAGGATTTACAGCTTTGACACTTCCTCTTATGGCAGATTTCTTTGTATTCTCTACAGTACATCTGTTGACAATTATCATTTCTGCTACTTTAAACTGCTCAACCATAAGTGAAGGCATGTTTTTCATATAAAGTGAGAATGTCTCATCGTTTACAACATCAAGTGTCTGCATTATAACTTCCCTGTCAAAACAGATTTCTTCAAGTTCGTCATAAAATTCAGGAATTTTTGCTGCAGACCACATTCCATTGTACTCAATAATTATTCTGTCAGGTCTGTGCTTCTTTAAGAATTTCTGGATAACTTTTCCGTTAAAAGAATCCTCATCCTCAATATATTCGCATACAGCACATCCTTTTTTGAGGTCAGCCTCCTCAAATTCTTCCTCACCTTCCTCACATGCAAGGATAAGTGTCTTAATCTTATCATCAAACATGTCATCAACAATAAGGTCTCTTATAAGGCTTGTCTTTCCTGCCTCAAGAAATCCCATGACAACATATACCATCATTTCTTCTTTTCTCTTACCAAACATATTAATCCTTCCTACATACTAACTATAAGTTGCACATACCAAATAACATTCTCCAAAACTATCAATAAATGTACTTAGGTTGTGCAAGTATATATTTAGTTTTGTATCTGTTTATGCTACATGAAAAAGTTCTTTTATGGCAGCCTCGTTAAGGTTTGAACCGATTACGCATATTCTTCCTGTATAATCTGCTGCGCCTCTTCTAAGCTCTGTCTCTTCAGGTACAAGGTCAAAATGGAACCACTCTCCCTCGTCTGAAGCAACAATTCCCTTAGCACGAAGAACCTCACCAAATGACTTATCGCTCGCAAGTTTTGATACAATATCTTTAAGTTCTTCCTCTGTAAATTTGTGAGCTGTCTCAACTCCCCAGCTTGTAAATACATCATCTGCATGGTGATGTCCATGCTCATGGTCGTGATGATGTCCACAGCCGCACTCTCCGTCATGGTCATGATGATGATGTGCGTGATCATGTCCGCAGCCGCACTCTTCGTCGTGGTCGTGATGATGGTGTTCATGCTCGTGGTCATGTCCGCAGCCACACTCTTCGTCGTGGTCGTGATGATGGTCATGTCCGCAGCCACACTCTCCATCATGGTCGTGATGGTGATGCTCATGATGATGTTCCTCGAGAAGTTCTTTTTCAAGAGTATTTACTTTCTCCATTGCCTCGAGTATATTCTTTCCGTCTATCTCATCCCACGGTGTTGTTATAACAGAAGCTTCATCATTTTTTTCTTTTATCATTGTAAGAACTTTTGCAAGTTTTTCTTCTGACACATTCTGTGTACGGCTTAAAATTATTGTTCCGGCACTCTCAATCTGGTTATTGTAAAACTCACCGTAATTCTTCATATACATCTTGCATTTTGATGCATCAACTACTGCTGCCGTACTATTTATCTTTACATCATCCCCGATATTTTTAACTGCCTTTATAACATCTGAAAGTTTACCTACACCCGAAGGCTCAATGATAACTCTGTCAGGGCTGTATTTTTCAAGTACATCTTTAAGTGCATTTCCAAAATCACCCACAAGTGAACAGCAGATACAGCCCGAATTCATCTCTGTTATCTGTATACCTGACTCTTTAAGAAATCCACCGTCTATTCCTATCTCACCAAACTCATTCTCAATAATAACAAGTTTTTCACCCTGAAATGCATCTGCTACAAGTTTTTTGATAAGTGTAGTCTTTCCTGCTCCTAAAAATCCTGAGATAATATCAATTTTTGCCATTTTTATAACTTCCTTTCTATATTTTGTTTTAACCTAAATATCTATAGTAATTACCACACACATATTTTGTGCGAAATAATCAAAAATCTGCCTTAGTTGCTTCATACATCGCTATACTTGCAGCTATAGGAAGATTTAAACTGTCTATCTTGTCTGAATGAGGAATAATAACAGACTGCCCTATATTTGAAAATTCATGCGGAAGTCCCGTAGCTTCATTGCCGAATATAAGAGAAAACTTACCTCTAGGACTAACATCATGAAGTTTCATCTTTGCATCAAGCATAAAAGGATAAAGCTCTCTGTCACCATATCCTTTCATATATTCATCAAATGAGTCAAAATATACAAACTCCGTTGAGAATATTGCTCCCATAGATGCCCTGACAACTTTAGGGTCAAATGCATCAACAGCAGGTCTTATTATTGCCATTCGATTCATTCCAAAACCGAGAGCGCTCCTCATTATGGTTCCCATATTTCCTGCGTTTGAAGGATTTACAAGCACTATATGTGAACTTTCTTTGTCAAGCTTTGATTCAAACTTTCTAAATTCGCCTATCACATAACAATTTTCCTTTTGCGATAAAACATTAAAAATTTTGTCAGCATATACAACTTCTATATCTGAATCTTTACAAAGCTTAAGAAGTTTGTTGAGCGTATCTCCCTGCTTCATTGCAGAATGAACAAACACCCTGTTTACATACTCTGTTTTAAACTTTAAGAGTTCAAAAGTAAGTGTGATACCAAGTGAATATGACACACTGTCTTCTTTTCTGTATCTTTTATATGTCGCCACCTCATCACTCCCTTTCATCTGATTTCAAGTAAAAGAGAGGATATAAAAATCCTCTCCCAATTTGTCAACATTTCAATATCGTTTTTATTTCTGACCACATCCGTAGCAAAAAAACAATCTACCCTTCAATAAATATATTTATCGATAGTTCTCCTATATCAGACGCAAATGGTACGCAAAACATCTGCTTGCTGCTTGCCTGATATTCTCTGCCTGTACAATAATCAGGTGTAGTAATGTCTATAATAATACTGTTATTGGCAAATACCGTAGCTGCATTGCCTGCAATCATATTTCCAAGCTCTGATATGGCACTCTGCCCTATAGCATCAATCTCAGCAACCGGCATCATCATCATCTTTGATATAACCGCAAGTGCTGTTTCATAGTGGAGATTCAGAACAACTTCACCCTTCAGGGCACCGATAATCCCGAGTTTTATCAAAGAACTATCTTCCTCATATTTATCATCTTTTATAAAAGGTTTGCCAATTTTTAAATCAAGCATGCAAATGTCTTTCATAATCTTACTGACTGAAATGATAAATGGATTTATATGTTCCGCCTTCACTTAATCACCTACCTTTTCTTCGGTCTCATTATATAATTATAACAAATTGCACTGTTTATGTAAATGATAAACTGTTACAATTTTTTCAGCTAACTAATTGTAAAGACATCCCAAAACTTATTACTTATATCTACTTTTGACTCTGAAAGCCATTCTGCATATTTTTCTTTAAACATTTTTGTCTGTCTCTCGTTTATAATTTCCTCTTTGCGTGCATATGTCGCATCTTCGTCATTGTCATTTACACAATAGATAATATAATATCCTGTCTTTCCCCCTATTATATTACTCATTTTTCCCTTTTTCAAAGAAAATGCAGCATCTATTGCTTCTTTATCCAATAATTTTGTGTCTTTTCCTATTGTTGCCTCACTTGTGCTGCTGTCAGTATTTGCTTCTGCATAATCCAAAAAGCTTTCTGATTTTTTAGCTTCCTTGAGCATCTCTTTAATACGCTTAAATGTTTTTGCCTTATCTGATACTCCCATATTTATTTTTCTGCCGTTTTTGTCTGTTCCCTTTGTTATAAGCTTCAAATACTGGATTTTTATCTGTTTTGCCTCATCATCTGTGACATTTGTATCTGCCGCATCTGTGGCAACATAGAACATTTTATTGGCAAGAATATTGTCCTCAAACATCCCCTGCACATTCTGAACAGTAAGCGCATACTTTTTCTTATCTTTTTTATCTGCCTTATTCACAAGTTTTTGTGCATCCTGCAATGCCTGGTCTTTCTCGTCACCGTCAAGCACAATACCCTGTTTTGCAGCATTTTCACCAATAATTTTAAGCTGGGTAATCATGCTTACTATTTCTTTTTTTGCCTTGTCCCCTATATTTGTATCATCATCTACCTTATAACTCCATAATGCTTTTCCAAAGCTTCCTTCATATTGATTTTTCAGAAGGTATGCATAATTCAATACTTCCTCATATTTTACGCCTGTATTTCCAATCTTCATAACGACAGAATTCTGCGTGATATCCCCTGTTTCAAGACGCACACTTTTTACGGTCTTATTATTGACTGGTGTCTCAGCACTTTTTCCACATCCTGACAACAAAACAGATGCTGCAAGCATAAAGCTCAGTGCACATTTAGTAAATTTATTTTTTATCATATATTCCTCCAATGCTTTTAATAACACATTCAACAATATTAAAAATTTCATCTGCTGTCAACTTTTTTTCATTTTTTATTATGTTTTTCGACGGCATTCTGTAAAAACTGCCCAATGGTGCAGCTTTTTTATCCTTTTTCATGACATAAAGAAGATACGGTTCTTTATGTCCGACATACTTTAACTTTCCCTGATATTCATCAATCATCTTCTTTAACTTTTCTGCATCAGGTTTCTTTCCTTCATACAGATAATATCGTATGCCATCTTCTTTTTGAATTATACGATTTATATATGATTTATGTGCGTCAGCCTTGAGCAGTGCAACACGCAAAAGATTCTCTGCTGCTGTCGGCATGTCACCAAATCTGTCAATAAGTTCTTCCTGCATTTCACCGTATTCTTCGATATTTTCAATCGCAGCTATCCTCTTGTACATGTCAAGCTTCTGATACTCACTTTTTATATAAGTGTTAGGAATATATGCATTTACATTTATATCTATCTCTGTTTCAAATTCCTCTGAAACATCTGTCTCTCCTTTTAAATATCTTACGGCATCATTCAACATTTTACAATAAAGGTCATATCCGACTGCCTCCATATGCCCTGACTGCGCTTCACCTAAAAGATTTCCCGCACCTCTTATTTCAAGGTCACGCATTGCTACTTTTATTCCTGAACCAAGCTCAGTAAACTCTTTTATTGCAGCCAGTCTCTTCTCGGCAATTTCTTTCAATACCTTATCCCGCTTATACATCAGAAATGCATATGAATTTCTGTTTGACCTTCCAACTCTTCCCCTTAACTGGTAAAGCTGTGAAAGTCCCATCTGATCGGCATTGTCAATGATAATGGTATTTACATTTGATATGTCAAGACCTGTCTCTATGATTGTCGTTGCGACAAGAACATCAATCTCCCCATTGATAAATGCCATCATGATTTTCTCAAGCTGTCTCTCACTCATCTGTCCGTGTGCATATGCAACATTGGCATCTGGTACAAGTTTTTGAATTTCCATAGCCGTCTCGTCTATTCCTTTTACCCTGTTGTACACATAAAATATTTGTCCATTTCTCGCAAGTTCCCTGTTTATTGCCTCCCTTATAATCTCTGAATTATGTTCCATGACAAAAGTCTGAATAGGAAGTCTGTCAACAGGAGGTTCCTCCAATACACTCATGTCCCTTATTCCTGCAAGACTCATATGAAGTGTTCTCGGAATAGGTGTTGCACTTAGCGTAAGCACATCCACATTGTCTTTTATCTGCTTTATTTTTTCCTTATGTGCAACGCCAAAACGCTGTTCCTCATCAACTATCAAAAGTCCCAAATCTTTAAAAACAACATCCTTCGACAAGAGTCTGTGTGTACCTATGATTATATCAACCTGACCCTTTTTTAATCCTTCAAGTGCCTTTTTCTGCTGGGCGGGTGTCCTGAATCTTGAGAGCATCTCAACTCTTACCGGATAATCTCCAAGTCTCTCTTTAAATGTATTGTAATGCTGCTGCGCAAGTATTGTAGTCGGCACAAGAAAAGCAACCTGTTTCCCGTCATTTGCTGCTTTGAATGCGGCTCTTATGGCAACCTCCGTTTTTCCGTATCCAACATCCCCGCAAATAAGGCGATCCATAATTTTTTCGCTCTCCATGTCTTTCTTTGTTGCATCTATCGCATCAAGCTGATCTGTCGTTTCATCAAACGGAAACATATCTTCAAATTCTGTCTGCCACACTGTATCTTTTCCAAAACGATAACCCTGCGTCTGCTGTCTTTTGGCATATAACAGCACAAGTTCCTTTGCAACTTCATTTACTGCATGTTTTACCCTGCTCTTTGTTTTCTTCCACTCTGCAGAATTAAGTTTATTTAACTTCGGCTTCTTAGCAACATCCTGTGCGGCATACTTTTGCAATACATCAAGCCCCGATACAGGTACATACAGATTTCCTCCGTCACCGTATTCTATCTTGATAAAATCTTTAGTGACATTGTCAACTCTTATTTTTTCTATACCCTTGTAGATTCCAAGACCATGCTCCTCATGTACTACATAATCGCCTACATTCAACTCGTTAAAACTCTGTATTGCCTTGCCGTCAAATTTTTTCTGTTTCTTTTTCCTGCGTTTCTGCTTTGCACCGAATATATCGCCTTCAGTTACAACTACAAACTTCTGTGCCTTATACTCAAATCCCCTGCGGAGCCAGCCATAGCTTGTCATTATTTCACCGGGTTTTATCTCATCCTGAAGCTTTTCACGATAAAATGCAGGTATCTCATACTCATTTAAATCTTTTGCAAGTCTCTCGGCTCGTATCTTTGAGCCTGACAAAATAAGTACACGATACTTTCCTTCACGCCATTTCTTTATATCTTCTACAAGAAGCTCAAAATGCTGGTTATATGATGTAAGTGACTGCACTGATATATTTAGTTCGTCTTTGACCTTTATCCCTTTTGGCAGCATATCAAGTAGTGACAGATAAATTGTCCGCTTATTTTCAAGTCTTGCCATTACATATGCCGACGAATAAATAACATCAAGCTGTCCCGGAAGAATATATCCCTTCTCAAGTCTGCCCTGCATACTCTCCCTGAATTCATTTTCAACAGCTTCAATTTTTTCTATACAGCGTACAGGCTCATCTACAAAAAATATTGTCTCTTCATTATCAAAAATATCAAAAAAGCTGCTTGTCGATATGTCAAAATATTTTGTAAAGCCTTCAAGCCCCATACGCCCATGATACATATCAAAATTTAATTTTATCTGTTCCACTGTATCTGTAAGCCTGTTTATTGCATCGTGATTTTTATTTTTTCTGAAAGTTTCGAGCATTTTTTTATACTCTTTTTCTATTTTGGAAAGTGCACTCTTTAACTGCTCCTCTGACAATGTCATCTCAGATGCAGGTGTTATCTCAACCCTCTCCATTCTCTCAATAGAACGCTGGCTTTGAACATCAAACGCCCTTATCGTATCCACCTCATCATCAAAGAATTCTATACGGACGGGACAATCCATTGTAATAGGAAAAATATCCGTTATGCCGCCACGCACCGAAAAATCCCCCGGATTTTCAACCTGTGTCTGTCTCTCATATCCCATATCAACAAGTTTCTTTTCAAGTTCTTCCAGATTAACAACATCAGCCTCGCTAATAACAAATCGTACATTTTTGGATGTCTGGCTGTCCATTATGCAGTCAAGACCTGCATCTATTGTCGTTATAACCGTTCCATTTTCGTTTTTTAACAATGCATCGACAACTTTTAGTCTTTCTGTACTTATCGCATTTCCCTGAATATCTGCTCCAAAAAAAATAATATCTTTTGGTGGATAATACATCACACTCTTATCAAACAATCTGTAGTCATCATAGATTTCCCTCGCCCTTATCTCGTTCTCCGCAATTATCACTCTCCAGTTTTCAGACTGTGACAATCCATATATCATATGGCATTTCTGCGTATCTATACACCCTGAAATGTGCAGTGGAAATTTTTGTTTTTTTATGTCCTCCACAGCCTCTTTATATGCATTTATTTCTTCTAACGGAGCCATAAATGCTCTCATTAGTTCACTCATTATCTTAACCCCCTTCCTCGTTACTCATTGCTTTTTTCTAAAACATTTTACGATTTATGACAACAAAACTCACAGACAAAAATGTCTGTGAGTATATTTAATTAAACTTATTCATCGCCGTTCGTATATCATCATTTACAATAATATCACAAGCCTGCGTGACATTGTCAAGTGCTTCTCTTATAACAGGTTCTTCGTCTTTTGAAAATCTTCCAAGAACATAATCCGCAAGATCCCATCCTTTTGGTTTTTCGCCTACACCTACTCTTACTCTCGGAAATACCTGTGTTCCAAGATGGCTGATGATATTTTTTATGCCGTTGTGCCCTCCAGCACTTCCTTTTTCTCTTATACGAAGCCTGCCGGGTGCAAGGTTAATATCATCATATATGATTATAAGCTCTTTTTCAGGGTCTATCTTGTAATAATCAACGAGTTCTCTTATACTTTCCCCACTCAAATTCATATATGTCTGAGGCATGGCAAGAATAACTTTCTGACCTTCTATATAACCTTTGCCGCAAACTGCTTTATGTTTTTTTATATCAAGTGAAATATCGTACTTATCTGCCAAAACCGTTATGGCTGAAAATCCAATATTATGCCTTGTTCCATCGTACTTTCTCTCAGGATTTCCAAGACCTGCTATAATGTACATATTATTCCTCTTTTCTGTCAACTTTTATTTTAACCCATATGTATTGTTTTGCCTGTGTACTGCTTAAGTAAATCACCGTCGACCACATGACGGTTATCCATTGTTTTCATAATGTCTTTTATCTGCATGCTGCGGGCAACTGCACTGTCCCCGAGGTTATAAAGTTTATTATCCTTAAACGATAATACAAACGGCTCAAGTACATTACTTTCATTGGCTGTTACCACAAGACCCTTATCTCCGTTTGTAAACTCTACACATACTCCGGGGCTTAATATATTTATACTGTTCAAAAGAGCATCGACTACTTTTTTGTCAAACTCATCAATATGCTCCAAGAGGTATCTCACTGCCGCTATTTCTGATAAAGGCTCCTCGCCAAACTTCATTGCTGTCATATTATCGAAACTATATGCAACTTTAAGTATCTCAGCACCAATAACCTGAGGCATTTTTGCCGATGCCGCCGGTATGTCAGGATGAAGAATTGCTATTGAAGCTGAAAGTATTCTTTTTATGTCAGGCGAAAGTTCCATGTTATCCTTAAATGCCATATATGAATTCTGATAACACTGAGTAATTTTTTTCTCATCGTCTTCTGTAATATCTGCTTTACGCTTTCTTCTGATGTTTCCCGGTACCATAAGACCACCTACATCATGCAAAAGTGCAGCAGCAACAATGTCAAGCTGTGATTTAAATTCAAGCCCCAATCTGCTTGATATAAGTGCACATAATATAGCTGTATTGAGAGAATGTTTATAAATATAATCTTCATTACTTCTAAGATTCTGTATAAAGTTTATTTTGTGATGAAGCGAACCATATCTTTTTAAAAGCTGATTTATAAACTGATACATTTCCTTTTCTTTCTGATTTTTTGAATATGCATCAAGTATCTCTCTTATTGTAAAAACTGACATTGCCTGAAATCTTTCAAATTCAATATCATCCTCGGACATCGGCGGAACAGGTTCAGCTGGTTCAAGTATATAAATACCGATTAACCCAAAGTTATTTACACTTATTATTCCCTGACTTGTTATCTTAGAATTTCTGTCATACAGCATTACACCGTTTTTATTATAAATCGGCTTCGCCAATCGCATTCCTGCTTTCAAATCTTCCGTTTTTACAAATAACATATTGTGTGCCCTCCAATTTATTTAACCTTTTTAATCCTGTAAATCACTCTTTTTCCTTACGTTTTTCTGCAAGATTGTTAGTTACTCTGTTGTAAAGTTCTACAGCCGCATTGTATCCCATCTTTTTCTGACGATGGTTAACTGCAGCCGATTCACATATGATTGCAACATTCCTGCCAGGTCTGATTGGTATTGAATGACATACAACTTTACTGTCAAGAAATTCTATATACTGTTCTTCAAGTCCAAGTCTGTCGTATTCCTGCTCTTTATTAAACTCTTCAAGTTTTATTACTAAGTCAATCTCCTGCCAGTCCTTAACACTCTCAACACCGAAAAGTGCCTTTGCATCAATAATACCTATTCCTCTAAGTTCAATAAAATGTCTTGTAATATCAGGTGAACTTCCAATAAGTGAATTGTCACTTACTCTTTTTATCTCAACAACATCATCCGATACAAGACGATGCCCTCTATGGATAAGTTCAAGCGCTACTTCGGATTTACCGATTCCACTCTCACCCATAATTAGAACACCCTCACCATATATATCAACCAGAACACCATGAACCGAACATCTCGGTGCAAGCTCTGCACCAAGCCATCTTATGAGTTCTGCCATAAACGGTGATGTTGCCTTGCGGCTTCTTAAAAGAGGTACATGATACTTGTTGGCAAGTGCAACAATCTCATCCTCTATCCATATCTCCCTGCAATATACGATACATGGTGGCTGTCCCTTGTCCTCACTTCCCGCCATAATCCTTTCCATCATGGCTGCACTGTGTTCCATGCCCTTCTGCTGCATATAAGTGTGTTCTACATGACCTATAATCTGAATACGGCTTGAATCAAAATAATCAAAGTATCCGGCAAGCTGTAATGCCGGTCTGTTTACCTCATTCTGTGTAATCTTAATATCGTCAATATCAACATCAGGTGTACAATTTTCCAATTTGAGCGCCTCTATCATATCTTTAAGAGATACGCTATATTCTCCCTGCATCATTCATTTTCTCCTCCTTGATGAAAAAATTTATATACATTTTCAGCAGCTTTCTCATTCATACTATCCACTACGGCAAGCTCATCAACCGATGCATTTTTTATTGCATCTATAGAAACAAAATGTCTCATGAGAGCCTTACGTCTTTTCTCTCCAATACCGTCTATATCATCAAGTATCGACCTTACCTGTTCCTTGCTCCTTAACGAACGATGATATTCTATAGCAAAGCGGTGCACCTCATCCTGTATTCTTGTCATAAGACGAAATCCCTCGCTGTTTGTATCTATAGGTATCTCATGTTCATCAAAAAACAATCCTCTTGTCCTGTGGTTGTCATCCTTAACCATTCCACATACCGGAATAGATATATTTAACTCTGAAAGAACTTTCATTGCTATATGAACCTGACCGACACCTCCATCCATCATGATGAGGTCAGGAAATCTTGTAAAACTTCCAAATTCAGTTGAAAGTTCTTTCTCGTCAAGCTGCTTTATTTCCAAAAGTCCGTGACTAAATCTGCGTTTAAGCACTTCATACATACTCGCATAATCATTTGGTCCCTCGACGGTCTTTATTCTGAATTTCCTATAATCACTTTTTTTAGGTTTACCGTCATCAAACACTACCATTGAACCAACTGACTGAAATCCGCTTATATTTGATATATCATATGATTCTACGCGTGATATATTTTTAAGTCCGAGCCAGTCACATATCTGTTTCATCGCACCTGTCGTTCGTTCTTCCTCACGCTTTATCTTTTCCATATCTTTCGTAAGTACCATTGCGGCATTTTTATGGGCAAGTTCGACAAGCCTTTCTTTTTGTCCCTTTTTGGGCACAATTATGCTGACTTTTCCGCCTCTTTTTTCGCTGAGCCATTTTTCTATCAATTCTGATTCAGTCACTTCATATTCTACCATGACTTCGCGAGGAATAAAAGGTGTTCCGGCATAAAATTGTTTAATAAATGCCTGAAGCATATCATTTTCTTTTTCACCATAACTGCCTTTGAGATGAAAATGATCTCTCCCTATCAGTTTTCCTTCTCTTATAAAGAAAACCTGAACAACCGCTTCCTCGTTTGTTCTTGCAAGTGCAACAACATCTCTGTCCATCCCGCCAAAATCATTTATCTTTTGTTTGACGGACATCTTTTTAACACTTTCAATCAGATCTCTGTAGCCTGCTGCCTGTTCATACTCCATTTTTTCAGACGCAGCATACATCTTTCCTTCCAAATATTCGATTACCTGTTTGTAATCCCCTTCTATAAGTTTTAATGCCTTATTGAAATTTTCTGAATATTCCTCTTTACTTATATATCCCTGACACGGCGCACTGCACTTTCCTATATGATAGTTAAGACATGGTCTTTCTTTTCCCATATCTCTCGGAAGCACTCTTCTGCATGTCCTTATCTTATAAATTTTATGTGCAAGTTCAAGGGTATCTTTTGCCGCCGTCACGTTTGTAAATGGTCCAAAATATTTACACTTATCTTTTTTTTGCTGTCTCGAATATATAAGTCTCGGAAAATCTTCATAAACTGTGGCTTTTATATAAGGATATGTCTTATCATCCTTTAGCATCGTATTGTACTTAGGTTCATGCTCTTTTATGAGATTGTTTTCAAGTACAAGTGCTTCTACCTCAGAGTCCGTGATTATATACTCAAAATGATGTATCTGGGAAATCATCCTCTCAATCTTCGGTGAAACCCTTCTGCCTGCCTGAAAGTATTGTCTGACCCTGTTTTTAAGACTTATCGCCTTTCCGACATAAATAATAGCATCACTCTTATCATGCATCAGATAAACACCGGGTTTGGAAGGCAGTTTTTTTAATTCTTCCTGAATATCAAACATTTAGCCACCTGCCTTCCCTCACATTTTGTCTGCCATATTTTTTTACATGGAATAAATATCAATTTTTATTCTTCTGCATCTTCCGTATTTTCTGTTGAAGCTTTTGAAAGTGTAACCGTCTTATTCTCACCTTCACTATCCTCTCTGCTCTCTTTAGTATCTTCAACAGCAGTTTCCTTATCAGATTCCTTTTCCTTAGATTTCCTAGAAGCAGGAGTCATAAATTTATCTATGACATTTGCAACTCCGTCCTCATTATGTGAAAGTGTAACATAATCTGCCGACTGTTTTACCTTATCCTGTGCATTGCCCATTGCAACACCCATTCCCGCATATCTTAACATCGACATATCATTTATACTGTCACCTACGCAGATAACCTTTTCCCTGTTTATGCCAAGGTAACGCATAAGTTTTTCAACGGCAACTCCCTTGTCAACATATTTTGGAAGAAGTTCAACAAAATGAGGGTCTGAACGGAATACATTCACCTTGTCTCCGAACATTTCAAGCATATGCTTTTCTACATTCTTCATGTTGTCAGGCTCACCGCTGAGCAATATCTTATTAAATCCAAAATTAACAGCTTTAACAAAATCATTTGATTCTTTAACTGCAACATCGCAGGCAACGGCATCAAGTTCAACATACTTGTTTAAACCATTTCCAACAATGATTTCTTTTGCAGCATCATTGTAAACAGCTATTGAAACTCCCGATTTGACAGCTTCATTATAGACTTGGCTAAGTATTTCACCCGGAACCATCTGATTGTAAATGCACTCGCCTGTCTTACAGTTTACTACCGTAGTTCCATTGTATGCTATAACATATCCGCCATACTTTTCGAGCTGTATCTTTGCGGCATTCTTTCTTATGCCCGCAATTGAGCGACCCGAAGCAATCGCTATTTTTTTGCCTCGCTTCTGTGCTTCGACAATAGTCTCGACAGTCTTTTCACTTATCTGTTTCTCAGAATCAAGCAAAGTTCCGTCAACATCTATTACTATCGCATCGTAAAGGTCACCTTCCGGTTCTTCTATTCCCTTAACTTTGCGGAATATTTTCATAAACTCTTTGCCCGTGATAGTCTCATGCTCAATAAGAAATTCTGCAAGCTTGTCAAGTGCATCCCTGTCACCTCTTAAAAGTTCCTCTGCTTTCGCATAGCATTCTTTAAGAATACGCATAACTTCTTTATCTATCTCTGCCTCGGTTGCATCACCGCAGTTTAATACTGTTCTTCCGTCGAGATATTTATTCTGAACCGATTCAAGTCCTATCATTCCAAACTTATCAGTCATTCCATACTGTGTTACCATCGCCCTTGCAAGTGATGTGGCTTGTTCTATATCATTTGATGCTCCTGTGGTGATTGAATTAAATACAATCTGCTCTGCGGCACGTCCACCGAAAAGCGTCGTTATTCTTGTTAATATCTCATCTTTACTCATAAGATATTTTTCTTCTTCCGGGACCTGCATTACATATCCAAGTGAACCCATGGTTCTTGGAACAATCGTAATCTTTTGAACCGGCTCGGCATCCTTTTGCAATGCCGTTACAAGTGCATGACCTACCTCATGATAAGCAACTATTCTCTTTTCTTCTTTTCCTAATATCCTGTCTTTCTTTTCCTTACCTGCAATTACGACCTCAACTGCCTCAAAAAGATCTGCCTGACTTACGGCTTTTCTTCCTGCACGCACTGCCATTATCGCACCCTCATTTATCATATTTGCAAGGTCTGAACCTACCGCACCACTTGTTGCAAGTGCAATGGCATCAAAATCAACAGAATCATCCATAAGTACATCCTTTGCATGTACTTTAAGAATATCTACACGACCTTTCAAATCAGGCTTTTCAACGATTATTCTTCTGTCAAAACGCCCTGGACGAAGAAGCGCCTTGTCAAGCACCTCAGGTCTGTTTGTAGCTCCAAGTATTACAAGTCCCTTAGACGAATCAAAACCATCCATCTCTGAGAGGAGCTGGTTAAGTGTCTGTTCTCTCTCATCATTACCACCGCCATACTGACTGTCTCTGCTCTTACCTATCGCATCTATCTCGTCAATAAAAATGATACAAGGTGCCATAGACTGCGCCTGCTTAAACAAATCTCTAACTCTCGATGCACCTACACCTACAAACATTTCAACGAAGTCTGAACCTGAAAGCGAGAAAAACGGTACTCCCGCCTCCCCTGCAACTGCCTTAGCAAGAAGAGTTTTACCTGTTCCCGGAGGTCCGACAAGAAGTGCACCCTTGGGAAGTTTGGCACCTATCTCAGTATATTTTCCCGGATTATTCAAAAAATCCACAAGTTCATTTAGAGATTCCATAGCTTCTTCCTGTCCTGCCACATCTTTAAACGTAACTCCCGTTGCTTTCTGAACATACATCTTTGCAGTGCTCTTTCCGACGCCCATAACTCCGCCTGAATTTTTCGACATCATGCGGAACACAAAGAACAAACCACCCCAGAGCAGCAATATAGGAAGAAATGTCGTGATAAGCATATACATAAGGCTTGATGAACCTGATGTTACTTCTTTTGAAAATTCGACATTCGCTTTTTCAAGTCTTGTTATGAGATTATAATCCATAGATATAACCCCTGTGTAGTATGTGACTTTATAAATATTATTTGCCTGCTGTGCCGGTGTTATCTTAATTTCATCTGATGTTATGACAACTTTTGACACTTGTCCATTATCTAACATATTTAAAAACTGGTCATATGTTATTTCCTTATTCGAAGCTTTTTCTACCTGACTGTTCATAAAAGAAAACATCAGAAAAATTACTAATGCAACTATTAAACAAACTATAATGCTTCTTCTATTCTGATTTTTTTTCGGATCCTGGTTGTTATTTTCCATTCTACAAGACCTCCCCGTTTTATTATTACGATGTATCCGCTTTTTTATCCATTTCTAACGTATATCAAACCATCGTTCTATCCGTATCATTATAAAGCTAGTTCCCATATAAATCAATAACCTACAATCTGAATAAATTGTGAAATAATCTTTATAAACTATAAACTTGGAATCTTTTTTGTATATTTTCCACAAAAAAAACTTCAATAACTGACATAATTACTAATTGAACATTATATACTTTATGAGTTATAATAGAAGATATTTGTTATTGACAGATGATGTTGATGGCAACCTGACAACATTTATGAACATACAATTTAATTTTTAAAATACAAGGAGGATATTTTAATGGCAGTCAAATATGTATTTGTAACTGGTGGCGTTGTTTCCGGTCTTGGAAAAGGTATCACAGCAGCTTCTTTAGGCAGATTGCTTAAAATGCGTGGATATAGTGTAACAATGCAGAAGTTCGATCCATATATCAACATTGACCCAGGTACTATGAACCCGGTGCAGCATGGTGAGGTTTTCGTAACAGATGACGGAGCTGAAACAGACCTTGATCTTGGACATTATGAACGTTTTATCGATGAGAGCCTTACAAAACAATCAAATGTTACAACAGGTAAAGTCTACTGGTCAGTTCTCAACAAAGAGCGCCGCGGAGACTATGGTGGAGGTACAGTTCAGGTAATTCCTCATATCACCAATGAGATAAAGAGCCGTTTCTACCGCAATGACGGATGCAAAGATACTCAAATTGCTATCATAGAAGTAGGGGGTACAGTTGGCGATATCGAAAGCCAGCCTTTCCTCGAGTCTATACGTCAGTTCCAGCATGACATAGGTCATGACAACGCAATTCTTATCCATGTAACACTTATTCCTTATCTCAAGGCATCAGGAGAAATGAAAACAAAACCTACACAGGCAAGCGTAAAAGAACTTCAGGGAATGGGTATCCAGCCTGACGTTATCGTATGCCGTACTGAGCTTCCTCTTGAAGAAGGTCTTAAAGATAAGATTGCACTTTTCTGTAATGTACCTACAAAGAGCGTTTTACAAAATCTCGATGTTGAAACACTTTACGAAGCACCTCTTGCCATGGAAAAAGAACATCTTGCAGATGTTGTTTGTGAAAAACTCGGTCTTGACTGCCCAGAACCTGACATAACTGAATGGCAGAATATGGTTGACACACTTAAAAATCTTGATAAAGATGTAACTGTTGCCCTCGTCGGCAAATATACTTCACTTCATGATGCATATATTAGTGTTGTTGAGTCATTAAAACACGGCGGACTTGCACATAAGAGCAATGTCAACATCAAATGGATACCTTCAGAAGAATTAAATGAAGACAACGCTTCCGAGCTTCTTGGCGATGTCAGCGGAATTCTTGTTCCTGGAGGATTTGGTGACAGAGGTATTGACGGCAAAATTGCTGCCATCAAATATGCGAGAGAAAACAATATTCCATTCCTCGGTCTATGCCTCGGAATGCAGCTTGCAATCGTTGAATTTGCAAGACATGTTGTAGGCTTCCACGATGCACACAGTATTGAGCTTGACCCTCAAACTACACATCCTGTTATTCACCTTATGCCTGAGCAGGATGGCATTGAGGATATCGGTGGAACATTAAGACTTGGTTCATATCCTTGTGTTCTTGATAAAAACTCGAAAGCATATGAACTCTATGGTGAGGAAACAATCCATGAGAGACACAGACACCGCTATGAAGTAAACAATTACTATCGTGAAGACCTTGAAAAAGCCGGACTTCTTCTCTCAGGTCTTTCTCCTGACGGCAGAATTGTTGAAATGTGTGAGCTTCCAACTCATCCTTGGTTTATCGCAACACAGGCTCATCCTGAATTTAAGTCAAGACCAAACAGACCTCATCCTTTATTCAAAGGCTTTGTTGGTGCTGCACTTAAATATCAGTCAGACAACAACTAACAACTTTATATGTATACAAATGAAGTGCCTGCCTCTTTTTAGAGACAGGCATTTCAGCTAATGTGCTATATTATACATCTGTATATCTTAGATTTTGGCAAAATAATGTGAATGAGGGAAAATAATAATGATAACAAACAAGCAAAAAAACAATTCTTCCGGTAAACAGCCGCTTTTTATGGCAATCGCACTTCTTTTGTGCTGCTCCATCATAATAAGTATTGTAGACAGAAAACATAATGAATTTAGTTCTTCGCAGTATAACAATACATATTCAAATGCTGTATATGCTGCAAGTACAACAACTCTTCCGGATGCTTCAGCTTCTGCCGGAGACGAAGTTTCAAGCGGAAGTGCCATCTCAACAGGAAGTTCTATCACGGGCGATGAAGTACGCGGTGTATGGATTTCATTTTTAAGCTACAGCAGCAAAGGTTACACAAAAAAAAGTTTTACAAACTATGTAAATACCATGTTCAAGAAATGTAAATCAAATGGATACAATACAGTCTTTGTACATGTCCGCATGTTTTCAGATGCAATGTATCCCTCAAAATATTTTCCGTGGTCGGTTTATTCGTCAGGTAAAGCAGGCAAAAACCCCGGCTTTGACCCACTGAAAATAATGGTTGACCGTGCGCATTCCATGAATCTCTCGATTCATGCATGGCTTAATCCATACAGAATATCATCATCAACGACAAATGTTAATTCACTTCCGAAAAATTCATATGCCTATAAATGGGCGAAATCGTCTTCAAAAGCAAAGCGCAGAAATGTCCTTAAATTTAACGGAGGACTATATTACAATCCTGCGAAAAGCGATGTCAGAAACCTTATAACAAAAGGTGTAAAAGAGATTGTCACAAACTATAATGTAGACGGCATACATTTCGATGACTATTTCTATCCAAACCTCGGAAGTAAATACAGAAAAAACTTTGACAGAACCGAATACAATTCATATGTCAAAAACAGAAAGAAAAATAACAGAAAATATTACGGTATCGTAAACTGGAGACGCCAAAACGTAGAACTTCTCATAAACAATGTATATAAAATCGTAAAATCGACAAAGGAAAATGTACAGTTTGGTATAAGTCCCGCAGGAAATATAGATAATCTGTATCTTAACTGGAGTTACTACTGCGATGTCAAAAAATGGATGAACTCAAACAAATATATTGATTATATATGTCCTCAGATATACTGGACTTTTACCAACAAAGTATGCCCTTTTAAGAAAACATGCTTAAGATGGGCAAAACTTCCGAGAAATAAAAATGTAAAACTTTATATAGGACTTGCAGGATACAGAGCAGGCTTATCAAAATCGCAGGCGAAAGCAGTCTCAGATATCGGCTGGTCTAAGAGTAATACAATACTTAAACGTGAAGTCTTATATGGAAGAAGCACGAAAAAAGTCAGCGGCTATGTACTTTTCTCATATGCAGATTTAGGTCGTAAAGCAGCAGCAAAAGAGATAGCTAATCTAAAGAAAATTTTTAAATAAATTTGAGCTTTGATATTATAAATAAGAATAACGGCAGGAGAGGCAGTATATATACCGCCTCTCCTGTTTTTTATATTTTTGTTCTATTTAATAATTTTAAATGCACAATATCATATAAAACCATGCATCTGTCCTACAAATCAGTCCACAGGTACAACGAATAATTTAATTAATTATTCATTGTACCAGACATTCTCTGTTTGTACCGTAAAATATATCAGCTTTTCCTGACATCATCTTACAAAATTCTTCCATTCTGTCCCAGTTATTGTTTACATCAAATTCATAGCTGTGTCCCCATACATAAAACAGCATCTGTTCATTCTCTTTTGGCTCAGCTTTGAGGAACTTTTCAGCAAGTTCAAACAGCATATCATCATCATGATGGCATGTTGCCTTTAATTTTAGCGGCTCTTTTGGTATCTCAAAGGAATGTGACGCTTCGACAGTTCTTCCGTATTTAATACCTATAGATTTAAGATATTTCACCACTTCATCGTCTACACAGCCGTATGCGTATGCCATTCCTACAGGATATGTACCGTATATACGCTCTATATTACTCATATCAGTAAGGAATTCTTCATCAAGCTGTTCCTTTGTCATTCCTGTCGGTGCTGCATGTGTAAGACCATGCGTTGCTATCTCATGTCCCTTGTAAAGTTCTTCAAGTCCCTCCTGCTTCATTCGGTTTATATATACACCTTCTATCTCAAAATTGCTTTCAGGCGTCTGAATACCTGTATTCAAGTTGAATGTCGCTTTCATTCCGTATTTGTTGAATATCTCGACTAACTTTCTGTCCTGCTCTATTCCATCATCATAGCTAAATGTAAGAGCCTTTCTATATTTTCTCATTTTAAGCCTCATTTCTTCGATTACTATTTTCTTTCGCACTTCTTTCGCACTCAAAGTTCACCAAATAATCTTATATCAAACTTATGCCTGCATACAATTGTAACACAGGCATAAGTTTTTAATTTATTCACTTATATTATTTATGGGTTAGTGACATTGTGTCTTAATTAAAATTCAAATTTATCTGCAAAATAAGCTTCAAGTTCGTCTATCTTTATACGCTCCTGCTCCATTGAATCTCTATCACGCACTGTTACTGCTCCGTCTTCTACGGAATCAAAATCGTATGTGATACAATATGGTGTTCCGATTTCGTCCTGACGGCGGTATCTCTTTCCGATATTTCCTCTGTCATCAAATTCACAGTTGTATGTTTTGCTGAGTTTTGTATAAATTTCCTCAGCCTGCTCTGAAAGCTTCTTTGAAAGCGGAAGTACGGCTACCTTTACAGGTGCGATTGCTGGATGGAAATGCATTACTGTACGAACATCTCCACCCTCAAGTTCTTCCTCATCATATGCACTGCAGAGGAATGCAAGTGTAACACGGTCAGCTCCAAGTGATGGCTCTATTACATATGGGATGTATTTTTCATTTGTTGTATCATCAAAGTAGCTCATATCCTCTCCTGATACGTTCTGGTGCTGTGTGAGGTCATAGTTTGTACGGTCAGCTATTCCCCAAAGTTCACCCCATCCGAATGGGAAAAGGAATTCAATATCAGATGTCGCTTTGCTGTAGAATGAAAGTTCTTCTTTCTCATGGTCACGGACACGCATCTCATCTTCCTTGATACCAAGTGTTTTAAGCCAGTTGATACAATAATCTTTCCAGTATGCAAACCATTCAAGGTCTGTATCAGGTTTGCAGAAAAATTCAAGTTCCATCTGCTCAAATTCTCTTGTACGGAATGTAAAGTTACCCGGTGTAATCTCATTTCTAAATGATTTACCAATCTGTCCGATACCAAATGGTACTTTCTTACGTGATGTACGCTGAACATTTTTAAAATTCACGAAAATACCCTGTGCTGTTTCAGGACGAAGATAAACTGTATTTTTGGCATCTTCAGTAACACCCTGAAATGTCTTAAACATAAGGTTGAACTGACGGATTTCAGTGAAATTATGCTTTCCGCATGAAGGGCAGGCAATCTCATGTTCCTCAATGTACTTCTGCATTTCTTCATTTGACCAGCCGTCAACGCTTCCTTCTATCTCAATGCCGTTTTCCTGCATATAATCTTCAATTATCTTATCTGCTCTAAATCTCTCATGACAATCTTTACAGTCCATAAGCGGATCTGAAAAGCTTCCAAGATGACCTGACGCTACCCATGTCTGCGGATTCATAAGAATTGCACAGTCAATTCCTACATTGTACTTGCTTTCACGTATAAATTTTTTCCACCATGCCTGTTTAACATTATTTTTAAGTTCAACACCAAGATTTCCATAATCCCATGTATTTGCAAGTCCGCCATATATTTCTGAACCCGGGTAAATAAATCCTCTTGCCTTTGCAAGTGCAACCATCTTGTCCATTGTCTTTTCCATGTCGTTTCTTCCTCCAATTTCTATTAATTGATTTAAAATTATTGTGCATATCTTAAACACTTATACAAAAATATACCATTGAACCTCATTTATTGCAATGTTTTCAGACAATAAAGTCCAAAGTCTTAAATTTATGAGGCAGATATCTGGCAAGATAACTCTTCATAAACCGCTTTAATTCCTCCAAAACCTTATCCGTAACCGTAAACGCATAAAGCTTTTCCATAGGACTTGTCAAAATATACTGCAAGGTATATTTTGCATCTGCTCCCAGTTTCAAAGGATATTCATTTGCAAATTTTTTTTCTTTTGCGGCACATTCAGTACATATAAGTCCGCCTTCAGATAAATATACGCTATATGCCTCTTTATCTCCACATCTTAAACATCCAAACACTTCAATACTCTCGCCTTCTATCATCATCAGTCTCATTTCAAATATTACTCTGATAAGCGGAAATGATATAAGCCGGTGTTTCAATGCACGCATGGTAACATACATAAGTATAAGTTCCTCTGCCGCCTCTATTCCTTCCCTCGAAAAATACTGCATCATTTCAGCAAAATATGAGGCATAACAAAGAGCATCATAATCGGTAGTTATCTCTTCAAAATATGTATCTATCTCACCACTCTCAAGATTATATGCGTTTCTTCCCTCATAAAACGTGAATTTTCCAAAGGTAAACGGAACCGTACAAGCAGCGAGGGCGCTGTTTGGCTTTCTTGCACCTCTCGCAAATGCCGAAATACGCCCTCTCTCCCTTGTGAGAACCTCTATTCTTTTATCGTATTCTTTCATCGGTGATGCAATCAGAACCATCCCTGTAAATGTAACTGTCTCTGCCATCGTCTCTTTCCCTATCAAATAAATCTGTACCAGAGGAACTGTTTTTGATTTCAGTTCTGTATTTCAGATAATCCTCAACTTTACCTGTACTCACAAATTTTGTCCATAAATCCTCACTCTGTCTCATCATTCCCATACTCATATAAAGAAGCCTCCCTTGTGGCTGCTGCATAGCGTTTCCATATACAGCCAGCCTTTTTTATCACTTAGCAGACAACATCTGTCTGTCCGTATTTTCGTTGTTCAAGCTATACTTATATGATTTGTATGATGGAACAATTATATTCCTACATTTATTTCCATATATGGAGTTTTCATACTATATTCTTTATTCCACACATAGTATGAATTTTATAATTTTTAGAGTTTCAAAATTTTACTCGTCTATTTCTTTACTGTCATATCCGAAATTTTTCATAAGGAAATCACTGTCTCTCCAATCTTTCTTAACTTTAACCCAAAGTTTAAGATTAACTTTACAGTCAAGCAGATTCTCAATGTCTCTTCTCGCATCCGAACCTATCTTTTTGAGCATACTTCCCTGTTTTCCTATAATAATACCTTTATGTGAATTTCTCTCACATACTATAGTCGCATCTATATCTATAATATTGTTTCCTCTGCGCTCTCTCATTCTGTCAATGCCGACTGCGATACCATGAGGTACTTCCTCGCTCAGATTTCTCAAAGCCTTCTCTCTTATAAGTTCCGCCACTATCTGTCTCTCCGGCTGGTCGGTAATGGTATCTTCATCATAATAACACGGACCTTCATCAAGATGACTAAATATTGTTTTCATAAGATCATCCGTATTTTCGCCTTTAAGTGCTGATACCGGAACTATATCATCAAAATCAAGCAAATCTTTGTAGGTCGAAATAAAAGTAAGTATCTCAGCTTTTGACACCGTATCTATTTTGTTTATAACAAGCACAACAGGCGTATCAACATTTTTTAACTGCTCAGCTATATGTCTCTCCCCCGCACCGATAAAAGTTGTCGGCTCAACAAGCCATAAAATAACATCAACTTCCTTTAATGTGCGTTCTGCAACAGAAACCATATACTCACCCAGTTTATTTTTAGCCTTGTGAATACCCGGTGTATCTAAAAAAATTATCTGACCTTCCTCACCGGTATAAACAGTCTGAATGCGGTTTCTTGTCGTCTGCGGCTTATTTGACGTAATAGCAATCTTCTGTCCAATAAGTCTATTCATAAGAGTAGACTTTCCAACATTAGGCCGCCCGATAAGCGTAACAAATCCCGATTTGAATTTCTTCATATAATCTGTAATCCTCCGTATCTTTTATTGTCAATTTTTCTCCACTCAAAACAACTGATATTATGACAATGGCTTAATCTTTTCAAACAGTGAAGCCTCGTCTTTTATACGCTTTTCATTTCCGATAACACAAATATTTTCTGTATTTGCAATCTTTCTAACCGCATCAGCCGCATTTCTTATATCCTCTTTTGTACATGCAAGCACCTGGTCTCTTTCTTTCTGTATAACTTCAAGAGGTGTCTTTGTAAGGTACATTGACATTGAACGTTTTCCGTCCATTGATGGTGTAAGCGGTGTGTCAAGTCCGCTGATTGTTCCTATAATAGTCTTTGTGACTTCTCTCTCATCAGCATCATAATTTTCAAGGAAATCTGCTGCCTTTTTATATACGTCATAAGTTGCTGACAGATTTGGGTCTCTGTACGATACAAAACTTCCTGAACCGGCTCTTGAAAATCTGCACATAACACCGTATGCTCCGCCTTTAACTCGTACCTCATTCCAAAGATAACCGTAACTCAAAAGATGTTTCACTACCATCATTGCACCGTCGTTTACCTCCGGCACATCTTTATATGAACCTGATACAGCAGCATACTGCACCTCAGCAGGAGTAGAAAATGCTGTCTTTCTGTATTTCACATCCGGCTTATAGTTCTCAAGTTCTGAAATGTCTGCACTACTTTCTTTCTCAAACCTTTCAAGTTCAATCTCAAATTCCGATACGGCATCTCCAAGCAATCCATAATCACTTTCATCACATGTACATGATATGAGCATGTTTTCTTTTTTAAACATAGCCTTCACAAGTTCTTCGCAGCCTTTTACAAGTTTTTCTTTTTCGCTGTCAAAGTTCTCGTCAAGCTTTACAAGATAATCATAATAACCTATACCCATTGAATAATCGTTATACCATCCGTCAAGTGTAAGTCCTGCCATGCTGTAACTTACTGCTGCCTGATGGCCTGCTGACATAAGACGCACTTTAAGCCTTGAACGTGTCTCTGCCACAACTTCTCTCAAATGCTTCTCGTCTGTAAACAATGTCTTAAACATCATTTCTGCCATAAGCTTTATCGTATCTTTTATACGTTCTGCAAGAGTTTTTGTCTTTACGGTAAATTTAAGCTTAACATCATCAGTATCATATATAGAATAGATATTTAAATCAGAACCTATTCCACCTGAGTAGAAGTTAGTCTCCGTATCAAATTCTCTATAAGTATGTTCTGTTGTATCCATATATCCAAGCAATGTTGCAAGAAAACTCATCTGTGGCACATACTCTGAAAGGCTGTCAACATCAAACATCATATCAAGATATATGATTCCGTTCGTGTGTACATTGTGATGTACAGTCTTTATGCCGCATAACTCTTTTTCTTCATTGTGCACAGGTCTTACTTTCTTTCCTATATCTTCTCTTTCCAAAAGAGGTATTTTTTCAAGGATTTCCTTAGGCGAAGGTTCTTCCTGATATGCCTTTAACGCTTTTGTCTGTGAAATAAGTTCATCTATCTGCTCATCACTCAGCGATGCTTTATATTCCGCAAGTTTCTTTTCAAGTGCTTTCTCATTTTCAATCGCAAGTCCCGGCTTTGGATTCATATCTACGAGTACGGCATGAGGATTATTAAGGATATATTTCTCAATAAGTTTTTCATAATAATCTGTTCCGAGTTTTTCCCTGAGATCCTTGTAAACATCCTCATATATAAGTCCATCGTATGGCTTGCTGTCATCATAAAGCCATGTCTTAAATGTCTTTAATACATACAAAAGGCCCTTTGGAAATCCGCCAAAATCAGCCTCTCTCTCTCTAAACTCAGTTCCGTTTATCGCTGCCTCAAGGTCTTTTCTGTCTATTCCCTCAGCAACAATTTCCTTGAGTTTAGAAATTATCACTTCATAGAATTTTTCCCTAAGTCCCGGTTTTGCATTTTTTGTAGTAATACTGAACATGCTCTGTCTTAAAATGTCACAAAAATCGACATCTATATCCGTTCCTATTCCTGCATCAAGAATAGCCTGTTTAAGCGGTGCACCCGGCATTTCAAGTAGTACATACGAAATAAGTTCAAATGCCTTGCACTTTTCCTGATCAAGTGTTATGTCCATAGCCGTACAGAATGAATAATAAGTCTTTTCAGAGCAGTCCGCATCTGTTGCTACCGCATATTCAGTAGAAAGAGTTTTCATCTTGTCAAACGGCTTTTGAAGCTCAATATGTGAATCAATAGTTATTGCAGGAAAGTTTTTAAGATAGTTCTCATCCATCCAGTTAAGTCTTTCCTCTATATCGACATCACCGTAAATACAGATATAACTGTTTACCGGATGATAATATTTCCTGTGAAAATCAAGATAATCCTCATAGGTAAGGTCAGGAATATTTTTCGGATCTCCTCCTGACTCATGCGCATAAGTATTATCAGGAAAAAGACTATTCATTGTAAATCTCTCCAAAACACTTTCCTCGGAAGAATATGCACCTTTCATCTCATTGTAAACAACACCATTGTATGTGATAGGCGCATCTTTACTTTCAAGTTCGTAATGCCATCCTTCCTGTTTAAATATCTCTTCGTGTTTGTAAATATTAGGATAAAAAACAGCATCCATATATACGCTCATAAGGTTTGCAAAATCTTTGTCATTATAGCTTGCAACAGGGTACATAGTCTTATCTGGATATGTTGTCGCATTAAGGTAAGTATTTAGTGAGCCCTTCACCAATTCTACAAACGGATCCTTTGCGGGATATTTTTCTGAACCACATAAAACAGTATGTTCTATGATATGCGGAACTCCCGTTGCATCTTTTGGTGGTGTGCGGAAAGCAATATCAAATACCTTATTATCATCCTTATTGCTAAATATAAGCACTCTCGCACCACTCAATTTATGCTTAAGTGTAAGCATAAAGCTGTCAACTTCTTTTACATACTCTCCATTTACCAACTCATATGTCTTAGGAATTTTCACTTCTTCAAGACTTTTTATACTCTTTGCCATCTATAGCCTCCTAATTTATTATTTATTACTTTTCTCATTTTGAGCATCTATAAACCTTATAAAATCTTTTTCATTCAGAGGTTTTGAATAATAATATCCCTGAAGAAAATCTCCACCCATCTTTCGTAATATCTCAATATGCTCTTCTGTTTCTATGCCTTCGGCAATAATCTTTTTGCCCTCACTTCTTATCATTGGCATAAGTTCATTTAAAAATTCATTATCACCACTCGCATATGACCATAAAAGACTTTTGTCAATCTTTACAAAGTCTATCGGCATAAGCATGATACTGGCAATATTGGAATAACCTGTTCCAAAATCATCAAGTGCCACCTTTGCCCCACATTTTCTAAGTTTTGTTAATGTATCAAATACAGCATTTGCATCTGTAAGCTTGCTCTCTGTTATCTCAAAATGAAAACGCTTTAACGGTATCCTGTATTTTGCAGCAATGCGCTTCAATTCGTCAACAAGATGCTCATCCTGACATTGGATAGGTGATATGTTTATATTCATATCATTTATTCCTCTGTCAAATATGTTGTTGTTTACCGCAAACTGACATGTTTTCTCAAACATCTGCCTGCTAAGCTGTATTATTGTATGATTTATTTCTGCAACATGAATAAAATATTCAGGATTTATGTATTTATGCTTTTCATCTTTAAGTCTTGAAAGCACTTCAAGCGATGTTATCCTGTTTTCTGCAAATGAATATATTGGCTGAAAATTCAGTTCCAGAGAATTATCAAGAATTGCTTCCTCTATCCTGTGAGCAACCTCCTTAAACCTTGTTGCATCTGCAAGAGCTTCCGTGCGCAAATGTATAAGCTCATTCGGCTTATGATGACCTTTATGGTCTGATCTTGCATAATGAATACGCTGTATTATATCCTCAATATCATCCGAATCATCCGGAAATGTCACATAATAATAACTGTACTCATGAGAAACCGCCTCTCTCTTTAAATTCCACTGATAAGGCATAACTTTCACTATCTTCTCATAAAGTTCTTTTGCTTCCTTAGTACCGTCCACCAACACAGCAAACGTGGCAGCACCTATATGATATATATCTTTGTCACCTGATTTAAATTTGACTATTTCCGCAATCTGCTTTTGGACTTCCTGAAGGCTTTCCTCATCGTATATCCTGCATATTGCATGATAATTTTTTACTCTTATAATAAAACATGATACACTCTCATCATAGTCATATTTTTCTTTGAGTACCTCTATAAAACCATTAAGATTAAATCTGCCTGTTCTTATGTCAACATAATAATCCGGACTTCTGAGGGAAAAATACACAAGAAATGCACACAGATTGGCTACTACCATAGTCACTTCCGTATTCATCTTTAATGTGCTCCCGAGTATCTCTGAAATTGCAATAAGTATGTCTACTATTAAAATAAGTCTAAGCAGTCCAGGATTTTTTTTCTTTCCTTTAATCCATGCCACATATAATGTAAAAAATATTATAAACAGATACAAAACATTCATAATATTTCTTGCCATACCTGCCCGAAAAGTTCCAGTCTCATCCACATAGAAATATAAATCCGTAAACGGATTAGTCCAGACAAAAAGAATAGCAATTATTATAACAGAATAACTTATTATACAATACGCATTTATTTTCTTTTTATAATGAAACAGAGACAATACATAATTGTTGTACATTGCAATAAATATTATTCCCACAGTAAAAGCTGCTGAATTTACAACGTATGCAGCAAATGAAGACATTATATCATTCCGACACTCATAATAACACTGTGCGGCGCTCAGACATGTCTCTATAACAAGCAGAATCAGAACATTTAAATATACTCTGTTGCTCTGTACCGGCAGATTTTTCTTCCAGAAATATACTATGATTAAAATAAAAAGCATAACAGCCGTAGCCATTTCAAAATATGCATTATATATCACCTAAAATTCCTCCTTTCTTTAAGAGGAATTCTCTGATTTTGTCCTCGGGTACAAACTTCATAAGTTCTCTGCCCTGAATATAATCAACATCCATCTTTTTCACCATCTCAAATCCATCCGGATATCTGACACCATCCAGGCACACAATCCATCCCCTCTCCCTAAACATGCGAATTATATATATAAGCTGCGTACTCTTTTCATTACAATACATTGAAACAACCATATTGTTTATTTTAACGCAGTCAAACGGCATTTCCATGAAATTTTTAAGATTGCATGCATTTGTGCCAAACTGGTCCCAGCAGACATGTAAACCTCTCTTTCTCAGGTATGCTATCCCTCTTGAAAGCACATCTTCCGGAACATCCTCATTGATAAACAGCTCAAAAACAATATTATCAGGATTTATGTTGTACTCGCTGATGTAACTCATGTACTCATCACATATTGATTCACTGATAACATGGAATGATGCCATGTTTATCCTTACATGCTTAATTCCTCTCTCAAAAAGTTTTTCCTCACTTGAAAATTGGAGTATTTTTTTTAGGAACATTATATTTGTATCCCTGCTGCATCCTATTTCCCTTGAGACTTCCCACACTTCCTCAATTGAAAGCGTCCTGTCCCCAACTATGACAACAGGATTAATCTCGAGCTCATTTACATCTTTTTCTTTAATATCATATATCGGCATACATTCAAGTTCACACTCGTCAGATTCAATCATTGCCATGATGGTTCTTATATTTTCAAGTTCCTTCTCTATTCTTTCCCTCACATTGCCACTATAAACAACAATCTCCCTGTCAAGAGAATCTGTCATTGCAATTTTTTTCATGCTCAGTATAATTCTCATAAACTCCGACAGTGTATATTCAGCTTCTGAATTTCCTGCAATATAGAATTTATAATACATGCTTATATTCTTATCATTTATCCTAAGCGTTTTGGGAAGATTTTTTCTGAATGAAACAAATAGGTTATTTGCTTCAGACTCTCTGTCTACCATGATAATATATTCCGAACTGTGTATATGATAGACATTGTGTCTTCCACCATATGCCCTGAGATAATTTCCAATAGATGCATGTACCTGGTTTATCTCGTCTTCCAAACAATAGTTTGACATATTCTCCATATTGCTTATGCAGATTGAAATACAATAATAACTTTTTTTGTATGTAACTTTTTCTTCTATTACTTTTTTAAATCCTGCCATTGAAAAGCATCCGCTGACACTCACAAGGTACATATCTATATTATGTATTATCAGATAATACATTATGACAAGCGCCGCCACACAGTAATATATCAGCATAAGTTTTTTCTGTGGAACATAATACAATTCAACAAAACACACCATGACAATATTAGAAATCTGCATAAATATGTATTGTCTTTTTTCGATAATCTTTCTGTTTTTTCCAAGTACAAATGCACCTGCAAATATGTAAAACATTACAACTATTGGAAATATTTTTATCAGTCCGCTGTTGTTAAGCATTTCACCGCTTTGTACCAAAAACAGATTACCATTGTATGCCGAAACAGCAACAAAAACTACCATCGCAGCAGCCGGTATATACATTATAAAAGAATATTTGTTTTTGAGGAAACCAAGCCTTAATGTCTGTGCCAGATAATACATCCAAAACAGCACCGCCGATATAATTACTCCTACGTAAGATGACAATGTAAGAACACCGGCAACAGCATCCGGGAGTTCTATAATTCCTAAATTCTCCATTCTGTTCATAACATCAAAAAAAATAACAACCAGAAGTATATGCAGAATACTTGAAAAGAAACTGTTTTTATACATAGGAAGCCAATTTTTATAATGATAAAAAAAGGTAACAAGTCCAATCAAAAATAATGCTACAACTTCATAAGCACATACATAATTCATCATCTCTTCCACAACTCTCCATTAAATAATGTATAACGGTCTTTTCCTGTTTTCTTTGACTGATATAATGCAGAATCCGCTTTTTTATACACAATTTCAAAGTCAGTTCCGTCTACAGGTGCAACTGAAATCCCTATACTGCTTGTTATATTTACAACATTTGCACCATCCGTATAACTGCGTCTGTTTGCCTCCTTAATCTGCTCTGCTTTCTTTATGATATAATTTTTAAGGCTCTCCTCGTCAAACGCATCATAACTTGAACAGACAGCAAATTCATCACCGCCAAGTCGTCCTATAAGCGCCTGATTTTTAAATATCTTAGTCAGTTCGGTACCCGTATCAGCAATCGCCTTATCGCCGTATATATGACCTAATGTATCATTTACATTTTTAAAGTTATCTAAATCAACCATATAGAAAATGTAGTATCTGTCAGCCATCTTTTCTGCAAGAAGATTACTCATCTTTTCTTCCATGGTCTTTTTATTTAATACTCCTGTCAGCATATCCTTTTCTGCACGCTGGACAAGATTTTTCTCCATAGTTATCTGCTTTGATGCATCAGTAAGTTTGCCTGCAAAATATCTAGGCGAACCGTTTTTTTCTCTCTCCAAACAGCCTGAGACTCTGTACCAGTCATACTCCCCGTTTTTACCTTTTATTCTTACCTCCGAAGTAAAGAATGTTTCCTTACTCTCAAAGAACTTTCTTAGTTTTCTTCTGATAGACAAATCATCCGGATGTATATATTCATATACGTCATACACTGCCTCTCCCATCAAGGGTTTCATGTCTTTGTCAATGATATTCTCAAATTTATCTTTAAGTGCAAAACGTTTTGGAGAAAACGTATATTCAAATATCATTGTCTTGTCTATGCTGCTTACAGCGTCATATGTTTCCTGTATCTTTATCAGCCTCTGTCTGCTCCTTGCTGCATATATAAGCATCACCATGATAATGAGCAGTTCAACACATAACAGCCTAAGATAATTCATGCATTTGCTTGTGATCACTATGTCAGATATTTTCCTGTTTCTTCCTTTAGATATATAAGCAAATGACCATCCGTTTACACTTACCGGAATCGTCGTAATCACATAATTTTTTTTGTTGTATCGGTATTGAAAATCTGTCTCAGAATTATCTTTTATCCTACTTCTCACTTTCTGACTGTCATATCCGTCAAAAATACTGCTTTCATTTAAATATGAAAAAAAGTTTGTATCTGATTCAAGTCCTATGTCACATACATCCCTCGTTGCTGAAATAATTTCGCCACTCTCCGACAATATGACAACATATCCATCTTTCGACAGTCCTGAATTATATAATTTGTTACTCATATTTTCAAGAAGCATGGAACCCACAAGCACTGACTGCACCGTCCCCCTTGATTTCACCGGTACAAAAAAACATAATTCATCATTGCCTGTATAGTTTAGTGTAACTTCCGTTGCAATATTAGATTTTCCTGAAAGTGCCTTCTCATAACCCTCACCCCCGGATATCTCCTTATAGACACAATTGCCATAAAGCCTCACTCCATTTGTATCCACAAGTGAAATATCATCAAAATATCTTTCAAGATTTTTGCATACCAATGACATCTCACTCCTATTACTTACATCAGTATTTGAAAGTCTTCCTGCAAGTAATTCAAGTCCTGTAATCCTCTCTTTAATAATTTCCTCAAAGTATGATCTTCCTACACATGCACTGCTCTTAACTATCTTTTTGGCATTTTTTACATTATTTTCTTTCAATTCATTTCCGAAGCAATAGCTCATTGAAATGCCGCTTAAAACTGAGAGAACAAGCATAAGATAGCATACTTTTCTAAAATTAAATCTTCTCTTTGTCTTCATAATCACGTGCCTCTTTTTTTTCTCTTGTCCAAAATATGTAAAAATCAATTCTTCTCCTTAATACTATTCTTATAATATCACATTATTTGAAATATCGCAATTTAATATAAGATGTCATACAACTTTTTCCATTTTATATTGACTTATTTTTTTTTCAGATTATTATTATAAGGAGGTTTAGTCAAGCACACCGGCTAAATTAATAAAAATCATAAAATTATGTGTGCGGAAATGAGGATTACTATGAACAAAAGAACCGTAAACATAAGCAGTCTTGTACTCTTACTCAGCCTGCTTTCACTTATCACAACAATGTGCCTTTACTATATTGTGCCTATGCATTATGTATCTGTTATATTTACCGCTGTATCGGCTATACTGCTGGCGCATTTCTTTTTGGAGTCATCTTTGAATTATGACTACAATTTTCTGCATGCAGCAAGTATGACTGTCACAACTCTCATTTTTGCAATAGTGATTTATCTTATACAACCGAATGCATGGATTACTTTTGATTTTTGGCTTCCATGCCTTGTTCTCATAAACTGGCTTGTACCGTTTTTATATTGTACATTGCGTGACCTTTTTGACAGAGGTCCCCGTTTTGACGGATACCATAAATTTTTCAATCGAATGTGCATTTTCTTCACTTTTATATACATTTTTGTAATAGTAAAACAATATTTTATTACACCTATTGTTCCACCTTATCACAAACTTGCATTTGGTGCACACAATTTCGTACCTTTTATGGCAACGGCGAGTTATATAGAGCAGACTTTAAAAGCAGGCAAACCTCTTTATGATTTTATTTTATATGCAGCTGAGCTTATTTGTCTCGGTATTCCTTTTGGATACATGATACGTGTTGCTCTCCGCAAATTAAACTTTGTTTTAAGAATAATCATATACATCCTTTTTCCTGCTGCACTTGAATTTATACAATACTCTACAAATCTCGGTCGTGCCGATATCGATGACTGTGTATTTTCAATCATTGGTATACTTATAGGAGTTATTCTATTCCACATTATGAATTCCGCTTTTCAGACAATTGCAGCCCGTGATTTTATGATAAGCAGAGCACAGCAGAAAAAATATCATTTTTAATAATTACTTTAATATTCAAAATGGAGATTGCTCTCACCCGGCAATCTCCATTATTTATTTAAAATTTTCTATATTGATTTATGTCTCTTACAAGAATTTTTATTCCACGAATCGTATTGTCAAACACTCCGCCCTCGTAAAACGCCTGAAGCACCATTCCTACCGGTATTCCAATTATGAGTCCAAGCATTCCGATAAGCCTGTAGAAAATAAACATTGATATAAGCGTAAGAAATGGACTCATACCGACACTGTCACCTATAAGTTTAGGCTCCAAAATTCTGTGTACAAACAATGTTATAAAATATGCTCCAACCAGAATCAATGCAGATGAATAATCACCGGTAATTACACAATATATCGCCCACGGTGTAAGAACTGTTCCGGTACCTACAAAAGGCAGGAAATCAAGAAATGCCGTAATAAACGCAATAAGCGCAGCATACTTTTGTCCCATAAGCAGGAATATAATAAACAATATGACAAATATAACTATCATTATCTGAAAACATGCTTTCAAATATCCGCCAATCGCCTTGACAATAATATCTTTTATCATCTGCCATCCTCTTTTTATTGAGTCCGGAGTATGTTTTGCTACTGCCTCCTTAATTTTATCGTGGTCTGCCACAAAAAAGTATGTCATCATCAGTGTTAATATAAGAAGCACAAAAAAGTCAATAAGTGAACTTGCCACATTTCCTACTGTTGACACAGGACTTGATTTTAATGATTTAAGTGCTGTCATTATATATTCGTTAAGCTGCATATTTCTCTTTCCAAACATACTCTGTATGTCGGCTGGAATTATATTAAATTTATCATGCAGACTGCTCATTGCACTTTGAAGATTTGCCACTACCGACTGATACAGTTCCGGAAGTTCTCCTATAAGTGAACTCACCTGGACAGCTATAAAACAAATAATTCCATAAATTGCAGCACATATAAGTGCAAGTACAACGACTATAACTATAACTGTACCGTGTTTCCGCATTATCTTTATCTTATTTTCCAAAAAATGTACCAAAGGATTTGCCAGCATCGCTATAAGCCATGCTACAATCAATGGCAAAAACAGTTTAAAAAGCGGAGGAACAACAAAAACCACCGCAAGTACCGCACACAGACACACTAAAAGATGAACGCATATTTTTTTCCTCAATTCCCTACTATTCTCTTCCAATTTCTATACCTTGTCCTTTCCTGTTTTTAATTCGCAATTTTTTTGCCACAATGCTACTATATCATAAAAAAGAAACATTTATTAGAGAATATCAGAAGTTTCACAAAATCTTTATACAATATTTATGATATTTCTGTTATCCTATATAAGGATACTTTTGCGTATTCAAAAATTTGCTACTGTTTCTTTACTGTGAACAGCAGCGAAAATTTTATCAATCTATATGAAAGGATAAAGATTATGAAAAACAATCAAATTAACAAAATATTCTGCACGGCTCTTGCAGCCGGTATTGCGATTTCCGGTTTAAGCTATGTCTCTCCGGTTTCTGCCAGGGAAAAGAATACCCTTGATAACATGTCAGTAGTATCAAGAGTAGTGTCAGGAAATAACGATGGACTTTTACGCTATTCATATGTTGATGAAAACGGTAATGCAATAGATTTTGATACCTCCTCCGCTTCTGCATCTTCAAAAAGAAAAGAAGCAACCTCTATTCCATCTTCATACGACCTTAGAAATTACAATCAGACTACAGCTATCAGGGATCAGGGAGTAACCGGAAGCTGCTGGGCATTTGCTGCAATCAAAGCTATGGAATCAAACTCCATTCTAAACGGATTAAATACGGCTGACACGGCTGATTATTCTGAAAACCACCTTGCCTGGTATACATACAATCCAATTACAGATACACAAAGCAGCATGTACGGTGACGGTAACACTCTCACAGGCATAACTCCGCCATCTAACATTTTTAATCCATCGGGCGTTTCACAAACCCTTAATGCATATGATGCAGGCGGAAATGCCCTAACTGCAATTTTTACACTTGCAACTTGGTCAGGTGCAGAAAATGAAAGTGCTGCTCCGTTTACTGCTGACACTCTTTCTGATGAGCAGCAGATGATAAAAACAATGGAAGCAAACGGTGAAAGTCTTAGATACAATTCATACGCACATCTTCAAAATGCAGACTGCCTTGACAACAGCAGCAGAGATACCATAAAAAAAGCAATTATGAATCAGGGTGCTTTAAATATTTCTCTATACTACGACTCTGTCGGATTTGAGACAGGAACAAATTCCGGTAAATCCTACTACCAGACAAAGTATACCGGAAAAACAGCTATTCAGGCTGCCAACCACTGTGTAACTCTTATTGGTTGGGATGACAATTATTCAAAAAATAACTTTAAAGCAGAAAACAGGCCTTCATCCAACGGAGCATGGCTTATCGCTAACAGTTACGGCACAAATTACAATGATAACGGTTACTTCTGGGTTTCTTACGAGGAACCATCATTGTCGGATATTTACACAATGGCCGTTGAATCTACTGCCAACTATGAAAATGTCTATCAGTATGATGGTAACGGCTGGTCTGATGGTACAGCTTTTACAAGCAATGATGTTACAGGCGCCAATGTATTCACAAGCGGCTCATCATTTGAAGAAACCTTAAACGCTGTATCTTTCTACACGATAACCGACAATCAGAAATATACAATAAAGATTTATAAAAATCTTACAGGCGACACTCCTGATACCGGTACACTTGCAAGTTCATGTACGGTATCAGGAACAGCAGATTACAGCGGATACCATACAGTTAAGCTTCCTACAAGCTGCACACTTACACCTGGAAGCAAATTTGCCGTAACAGTTACATATAAATATGTTTCTTCATCAGGGCACGAAGCATACATTCCTTTTGAGGGTGAGTCAGAAACAGTCGATGGTGTGCTTTATTCATATGACAGTAAACCTGGACAGAGTTTTATTTATGTAAATGGTGATAGTAAATGGTACGACTGCACTACTATAGACAACAGAGTTATGAACAATCTGCCAATAAAAGCTTTTACATCAAATGGAATTGCAGCCACAAACACAAAAGTTTCATTTTCAAAAAAAATAGTCAAGATTGGTAAGGGTGAAACTTATACATTAAAAGCAAAGCTTTCAACCAAAACTGACAGTTCAACAATAACTTACAAAAGCAGCAACAACAAGGTTGTTTCGGTAAATCAGGCTTCCGGCAAAATAAAGGGACTTTCAAAAGGAAGTGCACGAATAACTGCTATTTCTAATGACGGAAATATTGCAACATATACTGTTAATGTATACAATGCTCCAAAGCGTATATCAAGCCGCCCTTATAAAAAGGCAACTATGCGCCGTGGTCATTCTCTTAAAGTAAAGGTCAGATTTTCAAAAGGCTGCTATAGCCGAAAAATCAAATACTTTTCATCAAGAAAATCTGTTGCTACAGTAAGTTCATCAGGAAAAGTTAAAGCCAAAAGACGTGGAAGAACAACAATTACATTAAAAGCATTTAACGGAAAGAAGGCACGTGTACGCATAACTGTGCGCTAAATAAAATAATTTTATAGCACATTTTATTATTGTATCAATAAACATAAAAAAGAATGAATAGATATCTTTTCAACATCTATTCATTCTTTTTTATTTCTTCATTTTCCAATGCCTTTGCAAAAAATTCAGGACACATATCAAGAAGTGTCGTGCCACTTTCATCCTTTCTAAAAAGATCAAGGATTGGTTTCATAACACGTTCAAACTCATCAGGCTTTTTAGAAAGTTTAAGGATTTCCGCTGTATTCACCGCATCTGCAAGTGCTGTATGTGCAGCCCCCTTGAAGTCATAATCAGCCGACGCTACAGCCTGTTTCAGTCTTATTTTCTTGTCTATCCCAAGAAGCCTGCTGTACTCTTCCTGAAAATCTATCCAATTTTTTTCCATCTTTCTTAGTGTTTCAGATTCATATTCTTTAAACGAAGATTCTGTTTGAAACTGTCTTATATCTGCAAGACTCCATGAATAAAATGTAACTGCTCCTCCACCTATCCATTTTTCAAAATCACGCATGGCCTCTTTAAATCTCGGTGCCCCCTCTAATTTATCATCAGTTATCCCTGTAAGTTTTATTATGTGCGCATCCATCTTTCCGTAATCAGGCATTACATATGTCTGATACCTGTCAACCTCATTAAAATCATCATCCATCTTTACCGCACCTATTTCAATCAATTCATTTGAGAGCTTTTTATCTTCCCTATACTGCTTTTTTATTTTATTCATCTCAAGGTCTATCATTATATGTTTCAATACTTCACCTCCTGCTTTTATCTAGTACAACGAATAATTAATAATTGATATCTTAAATTTTCAGTCTTTAATTATGTTATATTAACTTTGTCTATATGTCAATGCTGCCGGGAAGTGCCCAAATTGACTTATTCCTAGTTTTATGATATAATTTCTCTTGTAGCATTTTGTTCAGATTGAATTATAAGCAATCTATTTTTGAAAGGTACAGGTGAAACATGAGTCAAGCAGATATTAAAAAAGTAAAATCTTCGGTTGATAAGAATGTCGGAAACAGAGTTAAAATCCGTGCAAACCGCGGAAGACACAAAATTGACATTACAGAGGGTGTTATCAGCGAGACTTATCCAAGCATCTTCCTTGTTGAAGTTGAAAACAAATTAGATGATACAGTACAAACAGTTTCTTTCAGCTATACTGACGTTCTTACAAAAGATGTCCAGATGCAGCTTCTTTAAACTGTTGAGGCACTTAGTGTAATGTATCATTGACATTTCGATACATTACACTTAGGATATAAAGGCTGTCCGATAAATGGACAGCTTTTTTTGTTCTGTTTATATTTCTTATACCTATATCTATTTATACCGTTATTTCTATTTTTGTACCAAATCCCTCTTCTGAAATTATGTTAAGAGTTCCGCCTAATTCTCTTATATTGTGATTCATAACATCCATTCCTACTCCTCTTCCGGAATAATCATTTGGTACATTTGTTGTACTCACACCATTAATAAGCAGAAGATTCATTATATCCTGTCTTGAATACTCTTTCTTTTCATCTTTTATAACTCCTGCTTTTCTTGCAGCACACAACACCTTTTCAGAGTTTATACCTGCACCATCATCCTCTACTGTAATTTTTATTTTGTCATCTGTCTGTGAAAATTCAAGTTTGATAAGACCCATAGGAGATTTTCCTAATTTTTCCCTTGTTTCTAAATCCTCTATCCCATGGTCGGCAGAATTGCGTATCAGATGGATAAGTGCTGTCGATATCTTGTCACGCTTTGTTTTATCTATCATACATTCTTGCCCTTTAACAGAAAGCCTGATATTTTTATGCAATGTCTCTGCCATTTCATCTACAAGCAGTTCCATTTTTTTCGCTACAACCGAGAAATCTCCTTTTGTAAATTTTTCAGTTACATCAGACAACTCCACCTGAACTTCACCAATTTCTTTAATGAAATCCTCATTTACAACATCTCCGATTTGCAGTTTATTAACGATTTTGTCCAGTTCTTTTACCGCTGAACGCATTTTGGAAACTTCAGCTTTTTTTATGACAATCACTCCGTTTTCACTTTCCGTGTCATTTTTATATGTCTCTGCCAATGATGTTTCTGCTTCTTTTTCGCCACTCTTTTTTTCCGGCACTGCCGACGCTGCATTACCGGGAATATAATAAATCTGCCTTGTTTTTTTCTTTGATGAACCGGATATATTGCTTTCTCTCATAAGATTGTTCTCAACAAGTTCATACTGCTCTTTAAGTTTAACGACATAATCATCAATATCTTTGGCAATATGCTCAGGAGGTTCTTTCATCACTTTTCCGGACGGTATCTTTGTAAGTTCCTTTTCAACATAATTCATGTATTCACAAAGTACATTATCAAATCTCTTTGTATCCTCAATAACCTTCGGACCATTTCTAAAACAGTACAATAAATTTTCAAATTTCTTACTTATGTATGCAATTCCGTCAAAAAGCATCATAGCAGCATCTGCTTTCAATGTATGAACGACGCGAAATACTTCCTGAATCAATTCCTGACCATACTTTTCCTTATCCTGATAATTAGAAAAGTCAGTTCTCAATTCACTTATCAGCCTTGAACTCTGCTCATAAAATATTCCCATCATAGAATCCATAACATTTCCTCCTGCTATATCCCGCTAATCTCCACATTGCAACTGCTTTTGAATTTTACAAAAGATGTCTATTATTGAAGGATCAAATCGTTTTCCTGCCTCACTTCTCATAATAGAAAGGCTTTCTTCTCTCGTATATGATCCCCTGTAACTTCTCTCGCTGTTTAAAGCCATATAAGTATCTATCACTGCAACTATACGAGCTGAAAGAGGTATATCCGTCCCAGAAATTCCTTCTGGATATCCTGTTCCATCCCAGTTTTCATGATGGTATTTAGCAATGTCTATTGCCATCTCAAGATACTCATTTTTATTTTTTTCTTTATTTATCTTTTTGAGGTAATCTGCACCGGCTATAGTATGTTTCCTTATCTTTTCCAGTTCTTCTGCTGTAAGTTCTGTCTTTTTATTCGTGATTTCGTCACTTACAGACAACATTCCGATATCATAAAGCTTTGATGCTGATTCTATCTCATCGATAAACGCACTTGATATCAACTTATCAAACTTTGGCGAAAATTGCAAACTTATCGCAAGCATTCTGCAATTTGTTGATATTCTGTCAGTACCTCTTTCATATACGTCTGACTGCATATCAAGCATATCAGCAAGCGTATTTAAAACATTTTTCTGCTCTTCAGCACCTCTTGTTAACTGTTCATTTACTACCTGATGGAGTTTTCTGTTGTACGCTTCCATTTCCTGCTGTAGTTTGTAAATTTTCAGGTGTGTATTCAGTCTGAGTGTAACTTCTTCTTTCTCAAAAGGTTTCGCTATATAATCAACCGCTCCAAGTTTAAACCCCTTTATTTTATCCTCAACCGAATCAAGTGCAGAAATAAATATAATAGGAATATCTCTCGTCTTTACATCAGCTTTTAACATGGCACAAAATTCAAAACCATCTGTATCAGGCATTGATATATCCAATAATATAAGTTGTGGAATCTTTCTTTCAATAGCTGTCTGCGCCTGCTTCACATTCGTAACAGGTCTCGGTATGCATCCCGTTGCTTTTACCATTTCAGAAAGAATAACAAGATTAGTAGATACATCATCCACTATCAGTATATTTGGCTGCTCATTCACCTGCATGCTTACTGTCATGCCAAATCACCGCCTTTCTAACTGTAGTTTAAACTCCTCAATAGCTTTTTTCAACACTTCATAATCATCTAATGCCGCCTGATGATCACCTTTTCTCACTGTCATCTGAAGTCTGAAAGCTTTTCTTTTTAAATTCATTGGATCATCTGCCACGAGCAGCTTTATCGTATCTGCGAAACTGTTTGCCCTGTTCCAGTTTTCCATCTCTATACACAAAACAAGCTTCTCGCAGTTTTCATCTATGGCTTTTATATTTTCCTCTGAGCCAAGTTTATAAAGATTATTTTCTTCCTCGGCTTCGTCAAGTTGAAAACCTTGGCTGTAATTAAACGAATATTCTGTCTTTTCCTCGGCTTTTTCAGCCTTTTCTTCCACTTTATGATCTTCCTCTGATACAATCTTTTTAACTTTTATTGAAAATGAGAATGTACTTCCTTTCCCTTTCTCACTTTCAACATTGATGTCTCCACCCATCATTTCAACAAGATTTTTTACAATACTGAGTCCTAAACCGGTTCCTCCAAACTTTCTAGTAATAGAAGCATCTACCTGTGAAAAACTTTTGAACAGCTTGTCTTTTTCCTCATCTGAAATGCCTATACCCGAATCTATAACCATGAAAAACAATTCAAGTTCCTCATCCGTCTCAAAGCTCTTTACAACATTCAGCGTAACCTGACCCATTGAAGTAAATTTAATAGCATTGGATAACAGATTGTTTAATACCTGAGTTACACGAAGTTCATCGCCTGTCATAAGTTCAGGAATATCTTCACCAACATTACAGATAAGCTTTAGTCCTTTTGACTCTGCCTGTGTCCTGTTTACTTTCACAATGTTGTCCATCATCTGATAAAAGTTAAATTCCGTATATTCTATCGTAAATTTGCCGGCCTGTATTTTAGAAAAGTCCAAAATGTTATTTATAATCTTTATCATATTGTTGCAGCATTGTATTATAAGTTCTATCGTCTCACGCTGCTCAGAATCAAGTCCGGTATCAAGAAGATTTTGTGCCAGTCCCAAAACACCGTTTACAGGTGTTCTAAGTTCATGGGTGACATTGGCAACCATCTCATTTCTCTCTTTATGAGTCTCCTCAACTTCCATTTTAGCAGTTCTAAGCTCTTTTTTTGTCTCTTTCTGCTGGACAATATCATGAATCTTGCAGAAGCCATAACATCCTGTACTCTCCGGAAGCTGTGCAAGATATGCAACAACAGAGAAACACGTTTCATTTGTTCTGTATGCAACTGTCTCAAAACTAATGCCGTATTTATGACCTATAAGGTCTATCTGACCGTCTTTCAAAGACATACATGTTCTAAAAATGTCCTGCATATAAATTTTATCATCTGCGGAACATCCGAGATTTTTGCAGACTGCATCGTTTTTTTCGCACACAAATCCGTCAGCATCAAAGAATAATATCATGTCTTCAGCGTCAGTAAATAATGCCTTATATCTGCTTGTATAACAATTTTTCTCTTCCTTATCTTCTGTCATTTCCGGCACCTCCACCTTGAGCCGGCATCTGTATAAGATAAACCGGCTCGTCAAATAACACGTTTATTTATTTTTACTTGTTTGCACCACAACAATACTTGTACTTTTTGCCGCTTCCGCATGGACAAGGATCATTTCTTCCTACCTTTTTAGCCTTGACAACTGTTCCTGATTTTTTCTGCTCACGATAAAGTTCCTTACGCTTTTCAACAGAAAGAAGATTGTTCCACTGTGGAAGTTCATAAAGCCACTCTGCTTTTGCTTCTACCATGTTATAATAAAGTTTTTCAAGGTCAATATCAAGCTTTACAACTGTATCAGCAGTCATGTCCTCTATAGGGTTTGGCTCTTTAAGGCTGTCATTTATTCCATCAAGAAATCCAACCATATAATTAAGTTCCATGTTATATTTGTCTGCAAGTTCTTTAACTGTTCCGGTAACTATATCTGATGGATTTGAAAGAAGGCTTTCATACACCGCTTTCTCTTCTTTGAAATATTTATCCCAAATTGCCTTTCCTGCTTTTGAATTAATCTCTACGCCATATGCGTACTCTCTCCAATCCTGTAATAATCCCATAATATTTCCTTTCCTGTTCCCTGTGAATATTCTCACGAAAATTTCTTTTTATTTGAATGCCGTCATCAACAACTGACAACATTCATCTTATGTTTTTAAGTATACCATAATTATGCATGTATGGTCAACGAAACCATGCTTATTTTTGCATAGTAAAAGAGAGACTGCAAAGAATGCAATCTCTCTTTTGGAGAAGGTATTTTTGTTACTTATGGGGTGTAGCAAAAACTATATAATGTATTGGGGTTTACAGTTGTAAGTATAGCAAGCTACAGCAGATAAGTGTGCACAAACTTATTACTTTTTTCACGTTTTTTTTGTGCATTTTGCTTTCATTTTCCTATACACCAAAATTTTCACTAAACCACCAATATTTTTTTACATTGCAATTGTGCATTTTATCTTTTAGAATTCATTCGGCTCAACATCAACTTCTTCTGAAACCATATTCTCTTTTTCAAGTGAAACTGCCTCACCATCTTTTTCAAATAAAGCTTCAAATTCCGCTCTGTCAATTCTTTCTTTTTCCATAAGAAGCTTAGCACATTTATGAAGAATGTCTATGTGCTCCTCAAGAATTGATTTTGCCTGTGCATATGCATCGTCAATTATTGCCTTGACCTCATTGTCTATTGTTTTAGCCACATCCTCACTGTAGTCTCTGCTGGTTCTTCCAAAATCTCTGCCAATGAACACTTCATCTTCATCGGCATAATTTATCATTCCTAAATTTTCTGAAAAACCATACTTTGTAACCATTGCTTTTGCTGTGTTTGTAGCCTGTTTAATATCCTGTGATGCTCCTGTTGTGATATCGTCAAATATAATCGACTCAGCAATCCTTCCTCCAAGACTCACAATTATATCCTGTTTCATCTTACCTTTTGTCATAAATGTTTCATCATGGTCTGGAAGAGGCATTGTATATCCTGCCGCACCTGATCCTGTTGGAATAATTGAAACCATATGAACAGGTCCTACATCAGGAAGCACATGGAAAAGAATAGCATGACCTGCCTCATGGTATGCAGTTATCTTCTTGTCTTTTTCTGAAATAATCTTACTCTTCTTTTCTTTTCCTATTCCGATTTTAATAAAGGATTTGCTGATATCCTCCTGTTCAATGAACTTTCTGCCATCTTTTGCACACGCAATTGCAGATTCATTCAAGAGGTTTTCAAGGTCAGCTCCAGTAAATCCAACTGTTGTCTGTGCAATCTTTTTAAGGTCGACATCATCTCCAAGAGGTTTGCCCTTTGCGTGCACTTCAAGTATCTCTTCACGTCCTCTGACATCAGGACAGCCGACAGTTACTTTTCTATCAAATCTTCCCGGTCTCAAAATAGCCGGGTCAAGTATATCAACACGGTTTGTAGCTGCCATAACTATTATGCCTTCATTTATACCGAAACCATCCATTTCAACAAGCATCTGGTTTAGTGTCTGCTCACGTTCATCATGACCGCCTCCAAGACCTGAACCTCTCTTTCTTGCTACAGCATCTATCTCATCAATAAATACTATACAAGGTGAATTTTTTTTTGCTTCCGCAAACATATCTCTTACTCTCGATGCACCTACACCTACAAACATCTCAACAAAATCTGAACCTGAAAGACTGAAAAACGGAACGCCTGCTTCACCTGCAACCGCCTTTGCAAGAAGTGTTTTACCTGTTCCCGGAGGACCTACAAGAAGTATTCCTTTTGGAATACGTGCTCCTACATCCGTATATCTTCCCGGATTTGCGAGGAAATCTACAATTTCCTCAAGTTCTTCTTTTTCTTCTTTGAGTCCTGCAACATCTTTAAATTTTTTTGCATGAGGATCATCAGGGTCAATTCTTCTTGCTCTGCTCTTTCCAAAATTCATCATTTTTGCATTGCCGCCGCCTGAATTTGCTGACTGCGCTGACAGGAAAGAAAACAGGAAAAATATCGCTAAAAATCCTAGACCGTATGGAAGTAATGTTGTTATAACCCATGATGTTTTCTTTACATCGTTTAATCTGTATGACACATTTGCATCATCGAGTATCTTCTGAGCTTCTTTTACATCTGACACGTAAAAATCAACCACTTTTCCCGACTTCAATTTTACGGTAACCTCACCTGTCGGTATTTCCTGGTTCTGATCAATTGAAACACTTGTGATATTGTTTTTAGCAGCATCATTTTTCAAACTGCTGATACTGTAAGAATCACCGGAATTTCTCTCTATATTTCCTGAAAAATATACCGCAACAAAAATGACTGCAAGAACAAGAATATAGAAGCCTATTCCACTCATCTTCATCTGTTTCTTCATGAATTGTCTCCTCTACCTTTTATTTTATTCCTCAACGAAATCCAATACACCTATATAAGGAAGATTTCTATATTTCTGAGCATAATCAAGTCCAAATCCAACCACGAATTTATCCGGAATCTCAAACCCCGTATAGTCCACATAAACATCTGTCTCTCGTCTGTCAGGCTTATCAAGCAATGTACAAAGCTTCAGACTTGCCGGATTTCTTCCCTCAAGCATTTTCTTTACCATGCTAAGTGTACGTCCTGAATCAACTATATCTTCAACTATGATACAATGAAGTCCGTCAATATCCTCATCGAGGTCTTTGTTTATTTTAAGCTGACCTGAACTTTTTGTCGCATTCCCATAACTCGATGCTGACATAAAGTCTAAAGTAACAGGCACTGTGAGTCTCTTTGCAAGTTCACAGCAAAAAAATATACTTCCTTTAAGAATACAGATTAAATGAACCGTCTTTCCTGCATAATCCTTGTTTATCTGCTCAGCCATCTCTTCGATTTTCTTATTGAGAGTTTCCTCAGAATACATAACACTAATTTCTTCCTTCATTGTTTCCACCTTTCTCTAATGTATGCTTGCACAAAGCATCTTTTTAGTATTATAGTTAATATAATAATATGCACTGCATCTCGAAAGTTCCGGTATCCACATAATATGCGCCCCGTCTGCGAGAACCAGTATATTTTTTCTTTCATCAGCCGGTATTTTACTGTCTATAAGAATTCTGCTAAGTTTCTTCTTGGAACCGTCTGTTCTAAGCCAAAGATAATCACCCTCTTTTGGATATCTTAACTTAGGCATATTCTTTATCTTAGCATAATCAAACCATTTCGTACAACTATTTTTTTTGATAATGTCTGTCATTATGCCTGATTCTTCTGTATGAAATGATATTGTATGGCTATTATTATTGGTAAATGTCACATTATATTCCTGTCCTGCCGATATCTTTTCTTCATATATTTCCGTAAAACTCTGCGAACTGTGATACCATCTGTCCTTATGCGACATAAGTATACAGTCATAATACTTTGCTGCAACTATATCATACGGCAGATTTATTTTTCTCCCTGTCTGGCTTGCTGTAAGCCTTATCAATGCATCTATATGTCTCGCCGTTATGTCTTTTCTCCTGCCCGACATATATTCTATCATTCTCATAAATATCTCACGCTGCAATACCACATGCAGCCTTTTCATTTCACTAAGATCCGCCTTTATCTCTTTAGGTCTGCCATCTTTACATTCTATCACACTTTCCCAGACCATATCCGTCTGCAAGTCTATAAATTCCGTAACATCCTGCATATAGGAAGCAGTTTTCGCAATATGGCTTACAGTTTCCTTTTGCAGATTCTCCTGTAAATATGGTATAAGATGATGCCTTATCTGATTTCTGGCATATTCATCCTCATTATTTGTCGAATCCGTACAGTAATTCTGTCCCCTTTTTTCAAGAGCTTCAATAATATCCTGCTTTTTTACCGCAAGAAGCGGTCTTATCACATCGGCATTTTTGGCTTTCATGCCGCCAAGCCCTCTAAATCCGCTTCCCCTAAGCAGCTGGAACAAAACTGTTTCAGCCTGATCATCCTGATGATGTGCTACTGCTACTTTATTGTAACCAAGCTCTCTACGCACCTCTTCAAAACATTCATAACGACATACCCTTCCAGCTTCCTCCTCAGTCATCGACATTTCCTGTGCCATTTTAGGAATATCTTTATGAAAAACTTTATAAATGGCACCATTTTGCTCACATAATTTTTTAACAAACTGTTCATCCCTTCCGGCTTCACAGCCTCGTATTCCATGATTTACATGAACAAAACACAATCTTAAATTATATTCTTTTTGCACCTGTAACAGATACAAAAACAAAAATACAGAATCTGCCCCACCTGATATTCCGGCAACTATGCCGTCATTTTTTTCTATCAGGACATTATCATCACAAAATGATTTTACCCTTTCGTAAATATATTTATTCATCTTTTTAGTTCTCCCATACTCCGGCAACTATAACACTCATATCATCGGATATATATCCGGAATTTCTTCTTACAGCCTCATCTACTATTGCCTGAGCCATATCTCCCGGATTTACTGCATCTATCTGTCCTAAGTATTTTTCTAAATTATATTTTTCATCAGAAAACATGTCTGCCACCCCATCTGTCATCATTATTATATAATCTCCTGAATATAAATTCATCTTCCCGATATACGGTTCAACTTCTCCTATAACTCCCATAGGCAATGACTGTCCCTCTATACAATACATTTTTCCCTGATTTAAGATATATGTTCCCACCGCTCCGTTTTTCAAAAAGCTGCACTCTCCCTTATACAGATTTATAAGTGAAATGTCAAGTGTTGCATAGCTTTCAAATTCCTGGTCTGACATGTAAAGTGAATTGATAAGCCTTATAGCCGAGGTCTGTGAAAATCCTGCTTCTGACATCTGTTCTAAAAGCTCTATAACATTCTTGCTCTCATCCAGAGCACTTGTCCCACTTCCCATCCCATCCGAAAGAGCCATCAAAAGCTCTCCGCTCGGAAGATTTATCATAGAAAATGTATCTCCTGAAACCTCCTGTTCATCCTTTGTCATCCTCGCAACTCCGGTTATTGCCTTATACTTTGTCTCCTCTACAAAAATATATTCACCAAATTCTGTATCTATTACTTTTCTTGATGCATCTGACGGTTTTAATTTTTTTTGCATTATTCTACTCATTATTCTAGACAGTTCCGTTGCCGTCACAAGTCTTCCTTTAGTTGTTCTGGCGTTCATTATTATCTCTATCTGACCATCCTGTTTTTCATATGCATATATGTTTTTGCATATAACTCTCTTTTTTCTGAATTCTTTTTGAAACATTTCTTCAAGTTCAGTTGAAAGTCTCTGCATTTTAGGCATGCTGTCAAGCATATTCTTTACTGCATCACTTATTTCTTTCATCTGGCTTGCAACAGCTTTTCTGCTTTCCCTTACTCTGTTTCTGTACCCCATTATGTTTCTCGCAATATGAAGATTTTGGTTTGCCTCATTTAAAAATCGTTCAGGATGAATACAATCTCTCGCAAATTCCATCGGCATCTGCTCAATTTTTATAAAACCATCCCCGGAAACACTAAGACTTCTAAATTTCTCAGGTCTGCATATTGCCGTCTGTCCTGAACACTCTTCATATTTTTCGCATCTTGTACAAACATTTTCGGACATTTCCCTGAAAATTTTTCTTATATCCCTGCCACATATCTGCCTGCTTTCAGATACATCATCCGACATGACCTTTGAAATTCTGTCAAAGACGTGAGAAAAATCATTAAGTCTGTTTTCAATCATGTCTTCGTACTCTTTTGCCCTGTTTTTCCCGCCGTCTGTCAGATAATTAAATATTTCATTAAACACTTTCGACAATGACAATACCAGACCTGTCCCAAACATAAGAAGCAGTATATCATACTCGTTGTACGGAAACATATATAATTTTATACCACCGTATATAACAAAAGTTACTGCCGCAATAAGTGCCGAATGTATCGGCTGTATATGTATCTTTTGTCTTTCAAGCGTATCGTATATAAGAAGCATTGATAATATAACCATACTTCCACACAGGGACATCTCAATAGAAAGATTTGAAAACATTCCCGCTATAACACAAAGAGCAATTAAAAGTTTTGCATCCATATCCGCAAATATTGCCGCAAAATACGATATACCAAGCACACACATACCGCAGATTCCAATTCGTCCCATAAAAAAACCTATTATCATCTGTACAAAAAGTTTTTTGCCAATATACTTCATTATATTCTCCCTTTCATGCCCTACGGCTATTCTGATAAGGGAAAGTATATAAAACAAAAATGGTATATTTTGTCAAAACTCAACCTCAAAAAAAGAACTGTTTTTTATGAACTTAAATCATAAATAAACAGTCCTTCACATTTAATTTTATATGGTCACTGTTCACTTGGCATCATCAGGCTCAAATATAATCTCACCTTTGTATACAAGACCGAGTCGCTCTCTAGCAATTTTTTCAACATACTCGTCCGTATCAACATACTTTTCAAATTTTTTTAACTCTTCTGTTCGTTCATCAACGCTCTTTTTCTCTTTCTTGAGTTCCGTAATCTGTGCATTATACTCCTTGCACTGTGCCTCTAATGCAGATTTACGATAAAGGATAGTGAAACAAAGCACTGCACACAATAAAACAATACCCATAATCGTAAATTTATTCATATGTTTTTTATGACCATAATGCTGGCGTGCCATCTTAACACCATCCTCTCTGCAAACGCCCGTTCTAAAGTTTTTTTCGCCTGCGAAATATGTTTTTATTATATACCTTTCCTGCGATTTTTTCAACGCTTTTCTTTACAGGAATGTATATACCCATCTCATATAAAACTGCCCCTGAAATAATCATAACAATTCCGTACCATCTTATTATTCCAGAATTTATATTGTAAAAAATATAGAATACCGGTATTGCAATGCCAGTCCAAAATATAATGTCAATTATAATTTTGACAGGCATGTATAGTTTCAGTACAGATTCAAATATTCTTATAATACTATATAAAAACATGCAGCCCATACCGCTTAATGCTGATGCCAGCAGGTACCTGACCTGTCCATATATTATTTCACTCATTGAAAAAGTCTCCCAAAGAACGTCGCTGCTTTTTTAGTATTATCCTCAACATCTGAATATGCAAAACTGTCTATTCTTCCATCCACATCAACTTCACCCTTTTCAAGAGACAAACGATTGACATGCAATTCATCACCTTTTATCAAAAGTACTCCCTGATTCGTCTCAAGATAAACCTCTTTTGCATCAAATGAAAGTACATCTTTAACCCCCGACATAACCGCTGATTTTCTCGCATTAAGATATACCTTATGTACTCCTTTTGCTCCCGTATTATTCTGCATATTTTTTTCTTCCACAAAAACACCCTCCTTGCATCATATCTATAATCAATATATGCCGGAGGGTATCATTTATATTACAGCATTTTGTAAAGTTCCTTTGCTGCTTCCTTATTGTATGTTTCTTCAATGCTTAACACTTCTACTTTTACCTGTTTGTCTCCAAAGCTTATCTCAATAATATCTCCTGGTTTAATATTAAGAGATGCTTTTGCAACTTTTCCATTTACCGTAATTCTTCCTGCATCACATGCTTCATTTGCAACAGGACGTCTTTTTATAAGCCTGGAAACCTTTAAATATTTATCTAACCTCATCTTAATCCTCACTTTCCTGCTATCTTTTATGCACAATACCTTATTACAATATTCTAATTTTAGAAAAAGGGCCGGTTCAAAGAACCTGCCCTTAAATTAAGTCTGCTTTCAAATTTTGCTTTTCTGACTCTAAAATCAGAAAAATATCCCGCTAAGCTATTATTTGTTTACAGCATCCTTTAAAGCCTTACCTGCTTTGAACTTAGGAGCCTTAGATGCAGGAATTTTCATTGTAGCACCTGTAGAAGGGTTTCTTCCTTCTCTTGCAGCTCTCTCAGCAACTTCAAATGTACCAAATCCAACTAACTGAATCTTTTCTCCGCTCTTTAACTCATCTGTAACCACATCGATAAATGCTTTTAAAGCTTTCTCTGAATCTTTCTTTGAAAGTTCTGCTTTCTCAGCCATAGCTGCTACTAACTCTGTCTTGTTCATGGATAAATCCTCCTCGATATTTGTATTCTTGGAATAAAGCGGTATCCTCCGCCTCACTTTCCCATTCATATTCTTACAATTCTCAATTGCAAAAAACTTACAAATCTATTTATACCCTCATTATACCTGTTTGTCAAGGTTTTTTCTAGCAAAAATCCCATAAAATCAAGGTTTTTTAGCCTTTATTCTTATTAAATGTCACCCCTCCATCTGTTTACCCAAAAAACTTGCTGCAACCGCTATCATTTTCTGTTCTGTTTCGCCAAATATTCTCTCCGTATTCTTTGATAAAAACACTATCGTTCCTGCCGCATCGCCATTGCATATAATCGGTGCAACCGCCTCTATATAATCCCCGTCCATATCATCAGTAACTTTACAAAAATCAGGTTTCGTATTGTCTGACAGTATAATCTTTCTCTCCATAGCTGCCTTTTCCAAATCTCTACTTATGTGTCTTCCTACCATATCTTTTCTGACACCGCTTGAAGCTGCAATTATAATATCTCTGTCAGTCACTATTATAAGATAACCTGTTGTCTGCGCCAGCGCATCTGCATATTGCTTTGCAAACTGCCCTATATCCCCTATCATCGAATACTTTTTAAGAATAACCTCTCCTTCCCTGTCTGTATATATTTCAAGCGGGTCCCCCTCACGGATGCGCAATGTGCGCCTTATCTCCTTAGGAATAACTACTCTTCCTAAATCATCTATTCTTCGTACTATTCCTGTAGCTTTCACATTATTTTCCTCCATATCTAATTTTCCAAGAGTTCCCTATTTGATTTTTTCAAATAGCTGCTCCTTTGCTGCTATATATTAGCTTTGGAGTTAGTATGTGGAAAACATGAAAAATTATACTTATAAAAACTTTGGTATTCACCTATTGAATTTGATATAACATTATGTTAGAATAAATGAAGTTTTTTAAAAAAGATTTTAAAAGCGTTGACGGAGAGAGTAATGTTATTTGACCTTACAGAGAGAACGGTATTTTGCTGTGAGCCGTTTATGGAAAAATCTCATGAAAACCACTCCTAAGCTGTGCGTAGAAGAAATATCCATGAATATTTTGAAGCGTTACCGTATAGCTGCGTTATAAGCTGTGTTGAGTTAAAAATCAAGGTGGAATCGTGTGTAGGCACCCTTAGATATGAATTTTTCGTATCCAAGGGTGTTTTTTAATAATATATTTTACACATCCGCCACAAATTATCTATTCATGAAATAGAACTTCTCATATTTCACTAAAAATTAAAAAGGAGACTTTAAAACAATGGTAAATTTTAAAGAAGATGAACAATTAAACACATTAAACCATTCCTGTGCACATCTTATGGCTCAGGCTATCAAACACATTTATCCACAGGCAAAATTCTGGGTTGGTCCTGTAGTTGCCGAGGGATTTTATTATGATGTCGATCTTGGTGAAGATGTTATCCGTGATGAAGATATCGCTAAGATTGAAAAAGAAATGAAAAAAATTGCAAAATCAGGAAAGAAAATTTTCCGCAGAGAAGTTTCTAAAGCAGAAGCATTAGAAATGTTTAAGGATGATGAATACAAACTTGACCTTATCTCAGACCTTGAGGACGGAAACATCACTGTTTATGACCAGGGTGATTTTACTGACCTTTGCCGTGGACCTCATGTTGATAACGTGAAACTCTGCCGAAATTTCAAACTTATCCGTCATTCAGGTGCATACTGGAAAGGTGACAGCAACAACAAGGTGCTTCAGAGAATTTATGGTGTATGTTTCCCTACTCCTGAGGAACTCGAAAACCATCTTACACTCCTCGAGGAAGCAAAAGAAAGAGACCACAGAAAAATCGGCAAAGATATGAATCTCTTTATGGTTGACGACCTTGTAGGACGTGGACTTCCAATGTTTTTACCAAAGGGATATACAATTTGGCAGGAGCTTGAAAACTATATTAAAGATAAGGAAAGAGACCTCGGTTATCTCCATGTTATGACTCCTTGTGTCGGAACAGTTAACCTTTATAAAACATCAGGCCACTGGGATCACTATAAAGAGAATATGTTCCCTCCTATGGAAATGGAGGGCGAGTCCTTTGTACTTCGTCCTATGAACTGCCCTCATCACATGATGATATATGCAAACAGAAGACATTCATATAAAGACCTTCCTATCCGTATCGGTGAAATTGCACATGATTTCCGTTATGAGTCAAGCGGAACATTAAAGGGAATTGAGCGTGGAAGACATTTCTGCCAGAATGATGCCCACCTCTTTGTAACACCTGAGCAGATTAAAGATGAATTTACAAAAGTTGTAGACCTCATCTTCAGCACATACAAAGACTTTGGCATCGAGAATTATCGCTGCGTGCTCTCACTTCGTGACCCTGAGAACAAAGAGAAATACCATGATGATGACGAGATGTGGAACAAAGCGGAAGATGCACTTCGTGATGTTATGAATGGTCTTGGCATCGAATACACTGAGGAAATCGGAGAAGCTGCTTTCTACGGTCCAAAACTTGACGTAAATGTTCAGCCTGCTGTCGGTAATGAGATTACACTTTCCACATGCCAGCTCGACTTCTGTCTCCCTGCAAAATTCAATCTCTCATATATTGACAGAGATGGCGAAAAGAAGACACCTGTTGTACTTCACCGTGCAATACTCGGTTCTCTTGACCGCTTTATGGCATATATTCTTGAAGAAACAAAGGGTAATCTTCCAACATGGCTTGCTCCTGTACAGGTTCGTGTAATGCCTGTTAAGACAGATGATGATTCACTTAACGCTTACGCAAAAGAAATCTGTGACACTCTCAAAGCAAACAAAGTCCGTGTAGACCTTGATGACCGTTCTGAAAAACTCGGTTACCGTATGCGTGAGGGACAGATTCAGAAAGTTCCTTATCTTCTCGTAGTCGGATTTAATGAGAAAGATGAGAGAACAGTATCATTCCGTCTCCACGGAGAGAAAAAGACAACTGTTCTTCCACTTGATGAATTTGTCGAGAAACTTGACGCTGAGATTAGGGGAAAGCTTAGAACTCATATTGGAATGTAATTTTTAGAAATTAATTATAAACAAAAACAGCCATATTCTAATTACTTTAATAACAATATGGCTGTTTTTATAACTTTTACAATGACTTTCATTGATACACATTTTCTGTATATACTAATTCCATAACACTTCTGTTTTCTGTCTCGCCTGCTCTTTAGACATATTGAATTTGTGCATAATTGCTATTTGTGCTTCTTCTTTCGTTTTTCCAAACTCTTTATAATTTTCAATCTTTAATTTAATTGCAACTTCTTCAAGATAATCTTTCATCTCTGCTTCCATACATTATCCTACCCTTCTGTATATTTTCATAAACATTACAAACATATTTAATAAATCTAAACGTCTGCCAATTATGCAGTCTTTCTGGCAGGTGCCGTTATGTTTATATATCCTGCAATATGGTCTGCGAGTTCATTCAAATCTATATTACTTGTATTTACGCAAAGGTCATAATATTGAGGATTGCCCCATTCGTAAGATGTATAATAATTAAAATATGCTTCTCTTCTTCGCTCTGTCTGTCTTACATATGTTTTTGCTTTCTCATAATTTGTATGATCTCTTTCTTCGATGTGATGTATTCTGTCATTTGTATCTGCAACAACAAATATGTCAAATGTAGGTATCCCTGCCTGTTCAAGCACATAGTTCGAACATCGTCCTACTATAATACATGATGATTTTTTTGCAAGTTCAAGTATAATCTGGGATTGTACATTAAACATTATATCCTTTGCTGATGCCTCATACTCCTTAGCAGCAAACATTCCACCTGCTGTAAGCGCATGAACAAGTTCATTTGTATGCGTTTCATCTTCCTGTTTTGCTTTTGCCTCGTCAACACCAAGTTCTTTTGAAGCCAGCTTTATCATATCTTCATCATATATCGGAAGATCAAGTTTTTTTGCAAGAATTCCGGCAAGTTCTTTTCCTCTGCTTCCATACTGACGTCCAAATGTAATTATAAGCTTATGACCTGTCGCTGCCTCATAATCCTTACCACCACTATAACTGCTAACGTCAACATCATCAATAACTGATGTTTCATTATTTCCAACCCCGGCAACATCTTCGTACCCTTCTATCACCCAATCATTTCCTACTGAAATTCCCAGATATTCAGCAGAATACCCTGACTCAACTTCTGCCTGTGGAAATTTCTTTAAATACCATACTTTCATCAATACATAATATACTAAAAATCCTGTAGGAACACCAAACAAATATCCATAGTCAGAACCTATATTAGCCGCAACAGTACCAAGTATCCACGAAACCATTCCAACAATATTTACACCACCATGGTAACGATATTGACCATCTTTTTTATACAAATCCTGCACATTAATTCTTCTTCGTCTTATTACATAATAATCACAGAGCATAATACCTGCAAGTGCTGATAAAAACGAGCCAAAATATCCAAGATATGTATATAGCTGATTCAGTATATTCCAAGGCTGTACACATACACCTATAAGACCTGCTATAAGAACTGCGACCTTATATGGCAGATTCCACCTGGCACCTGCATTTGTAAAACACATGGCAGGAGGTACAAGATTTGCCGCTGTGTTTGTAGACCACTGTGCAAGTATTACCATCACAAGAAGTATAATAAGTGTCGGTCCTTTTGCTGTCTGCTGAATAACTTCAACCGGATTCCAGTTTCCCGTTGTAAGATAAGAAATTGCACCTATTACTGCAATAAATGTTTCTATAAGCGGTAATGTTGCAAACTGCGGAATCCAGTTATTTTTATTTCTTTTAAACCAATTTTTCTCATTTACAGGAGCTTTAAGACTTCTCGTCATATTTGGTATATCCGCAGCCAATGCCGCCCACATTCCGATATTCGCACACATAGTAACCATCCAGCATGATGTTGTAGGATGTGGAGGCTTGTATCCAAATATCTGTATATGATTAATTACTGCAATGCTATTTACCTTATAAAACATCCAGCATGTAATAAGAATTATACAAGGCGCAGCAAATGATGCAAACTTATCAATAGCTTTTATCCCTAACATTGTATTTACTATTTGAACAACGGCAAATATAATAAACCATAAAAACCAATTATCTATTCCAAATAAATTAAGTGTAAAATAATTTATCGCCGTTGAGCCAATGTATGTATTTATTCCAAACCAACAGGATGCAACTATTCCTCTTGCAATTGCCGGCAAATGTACTCCAACCAGTCCAAACGGAGCACGAAGATATGTTGCAAACGACAGCCCATGTTCAACTCCTATGTCACCGGTAAGGCTTCCAACTACTGCAATTATTATGTTTGCTGCCAATGTTGCTGTTGCCACTCCCCATATATTCATTCCATCAATTCCGCTTGCTCCAAAACTGAATACAGAAATAACTATCGCCATTCCTATCCATATATTTGCAAAGCCTAATCCACCAAGTGTTCTTTTCTTTGATGTAACCGGCAAAATATCTTCCGATATCAACGTGTTCTTTTTGTTTACTTCCGTCATATGCTCATCCACCTTTCAAAGCAAAGATGGGACATTTAAAATGTCCCATCTTTGAGAAATATTCAACCTGATAAATCAATTACTGTCTTTAACATCAGCTTATTTCAGGCTCTTAATTTTGCTGTTGCATCTTCATCAACTTTCATTGTTGAAGTATCTATAACTACTCCATAAGATTCTTTTGCATCTTCAATATCAGTAAATCCGTCAAGCACATCACCCAGCACAAGCTCAGGATCTCTTTCAAACGGATTTCCGTATCCGCCACCACATGGTGTACATATCTGCAAAATATCACCTTTTCCAAATTCTTCATCAGAAAGTTTTGACTCAAGGCTTATAGCCTTACCGTCTGTTGTAAATTTAGTCATGCTTGCTGAAGTGCCGTCTTTTCCTCCAAATATACCCTTAGGTGCCTCTTTATGCCTGTCACCCTCACATGTCACTGTACCTTCCTGAAGGAAATGTGTTTCACGGACAATACCAAGACCGCCACGCCACTTACCAGGTGCAACCTTTGACGGATTAAGTTCATAACGCTCAACTCTAAGCGGATAATGCCATTCAATTTCTTCTATAGGAACATTTCGTGTATTTGCAACAAGGGCATCACATGAATCGATTGCATCTTTGCCACAACGTCCACCATAAGACCCCTCATCAACTTCAAGGTATACCCAATATTCACCTTTATCCTTATTAAACCCATTGTATGATACAAAATGAATATGTGCACTTGTACCTGCTGATACTCGGTCAGGCATTACATCGGCAAGTGAACGCATTACACAATCGGCAAGAAGATTTGCCTGATTAAATCTTGAGAATGATGCTCTCGGGAAATTCGGATTAAATATACATCCCTTTGGAGCGATTACTTTTACCGGTCTCCTCATACCATCATTCTGTGGAATATACTGAGAATAAATATTATCATCAAGAAACAATGTATGCATTATATAACTTATCGACGTCATTGTCGTTCCTTCAAATGAAGCATTGAATGCAGTATAAACTTCATCTGCACTTCCTGTAAGATCTATTGTAATATGATCTCCTTCAATTGTTGTAGTTGTACATACCTTTAACATTTTGTCAAGATGTTTTCCATCATTATCAAGCCAGCCCTCAGCATAATATGTTCCGTCAGGTACTTTTGATATTGCATTTCTTAACATTCTCTCTGAATAGTCCATCCAATCCTCAATCGCGGAGAATACAACTGGCACACCATACTTATCAAGCAGCTCAGTAAAGCGTTTAATTCCATGCTTAGCCGATGCTATCATCGCTTTAAGATCATTTGCATTCATTGAAGGTGTACGCACATTATCCATTATCATCTGCCATAACTGGTCATTAAGTTTTCCTCTATCATACAATTTCAGTGCATAGTAAATTCTTGTTTCAGCATATACATCCCTTGCATCCACATCCATACCTGCCGTATGAGAACCATTATCAAGAAGATGTGCCTGAACACATGAAAAACTTACTAATTTGCCATGATAAAATATAGGAATACATATATGAATATCAGGAGAATGTGATGTTCCATAAAATGGATGATTATGTATAAATACATCTCCCTCATGGATATCTTCAAGTTTCCATCTTGTGAGAATACCTTTGACATTACCACCAATAGAACCTACATGCATCGGCGTACTCTCAGATTCACAAAGCTGTCTGCCTACTATATCTACAATACCTGCACCTATATCTTCTGATTCTCGGATAATACTTGAATAAGACATTCTGTATAGAACACTTCCCATTTCCTGTGCAACCATTTTGAAAGAGCCGCCAAGAACCTGTAAAGTAACCGGATCTACTTCAACTCTTGGAATATTTAATCCCTCTATCATATTATTCATTTAGATCATTCCTTTCTTCTTATTAATTCAAGAGTATTCTGCAATAAATCATAAATGATACGATATTTACTCTTCCGTATCAATATCAACAACTATGATTCCATAATCATTAACATGACCTACACAGCCTGGCTCAATTACAATTGTTGTATCCATCTGATTTATTATTGCTGGTCCCGGAATATCATCTCCTGCCTTGAAAAGACTCCTATCATAAATCTTTGTTGCCATATGTTCAGGTTTTCCGTCAACCTTAAATGTTACCTGTCTTTCACCAACAACAGCTCTTTCAATATTTCCATCACCTTTTTCAATTTTAACAGGCTCAAGATCCTCAATACTTCCTGTTCCAACAACACGAATATTTACAATTTCAACTTCAACCTGCCTGTATGAACGTCCGAACTGTTTTTTATGTGCAACATGAAATTCTTCTTTCATCTTTTCAATTGTTTCTTCTGTCACTTTACCGCCAATAACAGGAACTCGCATCTCATATCCCTGACCTTCATAACGACAATCAGCTACACGCTGGATAACAATTTCATCTTCAGACATATTATCCTCAGTAAGTCTTTCGTAGGCCTCTTTTTCAAGAACCTCATAATCCTTTCCAAGTGCTGCAATATCTGCCTTAGAAGAAAGCTGCATCTCTGTCTTTGAAAAATCATACATCAAATCTGTATTTACAAGACCAACAGCACAAAGTGCTCCTGGATTCAAAGGAACAATTACATTTTTCATGCCAAGTTCACGTGCCACACTGCATGCATGAAGTGAACCGGCACCGCCACATGCAAACAGTGCAAATTCTCGAGGATCAAATCCACGTCGTACACTCTCCTTCTCTATTTCCTGAATCATATTATTATTCATAATATCTATAATACCCTGCGCTGCTTCGTATAAATCTTTACCAAGCGGCTTACCTATTTTTTCCATAATTGCTTTTTCAGCAAGTTCCGGCTTTATTTCCATACGACCGCCAAGAAGTTTTGTTCCAAGTCTTCCCAAAATTATATTGGCATCAGAAACAGTAGGCTCAGTACCTCCTCTGTCATAGCAGGCCGGTCCGGGTACAGCACCCGCACTTTCAGGTCCTACACGGAAAAAGCCGCCTTCATCTATATATGCCATTGAACCACCACCGGCTCCGATAGTACCTACATCTATCATAGGAACCATAGCTGCATAACCACCTACCTGAGTATCAAGCAAATGTTTCATACTCGGTTTCAAATCTGCCAAAACTGATATATCAGCCGAAGTACCTCCAATATCAAGTGTAATAACATTGTTTAAATCAGTAAGTTTAGATGTCCATATTGCCCCAAGTACACCACCAACCGGACCTGAAAGTAACAGATTTACCGGTTTCTCCTGTGCAGCATCTGCTGACGCAACGCCGCCAAATGACTGCATAAGATGTACCTTAGCAGTATATCCCTGCTCTTTTAGTGTCTTCTGAAGCTGTTTAATATATCTTGATGTAGTCGGTCCTATATAAGCATTCAAACCAGTTGTAGTAAATCTCTCATATTCACGAAACTGTGGAAGCACCTCTGAACTAAGTGATAAATAAACCTCAGGGTATTCTTCCTGTATAATTTCCTTTACTCTCTGCTCATGTGCCGGATTTAAGAAAGAAAATAAAAAGCACACTGCAATAGCTTCTACCTTATCAGCTTTCATCTTTCTTACGGCCTGTCTTACCTCATCTTCATCCAAAGGAATAAGCTCTGCACCATCCGGAGCAACAACTCTTTCTGTCACACCATATCTGTCACGTCTTTTACATACCGGATATTTCTGCCATGGAATATCTTCCACAATTGAGAAGTTTGTCGGTCTTTTATGTCTTGCTATATGAATAATATCCCTATAACCCTTTGTCGTTATCATACCTGCTCTTGCACCCTTGTGCTCAAGAACCATATTCGTAGCAATTGTTGTTCCATGAAAAATCTCGTCAATTTCATCATGTTTAATAGATAATTTATCGCAAATTGCATTGATACCTTCCATCATGCCAATCGAAGGATCATGCGGAGTGGTAGATGTCTTATATACTTCAATCTTACCGTTATCATCAACGTATATAAAATCAGTAAACGTACCACCAACGTCAACACCCATTCTCTTCATGCTGAGTCACTCCTTTTCATTAAGCTGTATTTATGAAAAATGACGGTGCTCAAAGTTTTAATACCTTTGAACACCGTCGTTCATTGTCTTTATTCAAATTTTAATGTCATAAAACATATCTTGTCTTATTTGTCAAATTTTCTGTCATGCTTTGTATATACTGAAGGATCAATTCCTTCAAGATATTTTACAACTTCGTCAACAGGAACAACATCACCGAATTTTGCATCTATATCGAATAAGTTCCATTCAATTACACCCGGTACTCTGTCACCGATTGTTCCTTCTGGTACAATTGTCTTGAAACCATAACCTGTAGAATCCATACATGTATGACGAACACATGCACAAGCTGTAGCTCCCATTACGATAACTGTATCAACACCAAGATAATTTAATGTCTGAGCAAGATGTGTTCCAAAGAAATTAGAAGCAAACTTCTTATGAATAACAGGCTCTTCCGGTCTTGGTTTTAACTTTGGATCAATTTCCATCCATTCACTGTTTATATCAAGTGTACTCATTGGAATTTTTTCATCCCATCTTGGAAGATCCCACTGTGTTTCTCCTACATAACCTGTTGTTGTATGGAAAATTGGAACACCGACTTTTCTTGCTGCCTCAAGTACCTTTAATGCTTCAGCACAAACTTCATTGGAATGATTGCATGTAAATGGGTGACCCTCTGACATCCACGCCTTTGCCATATCTACTGTTGTGATAGCCGGTGCTTTTCCATATCCCATCTTACGCATGAAACCGCGTTCCTTATAAATCTCTCTTGCTTCTGCAAATGCTTTCTTTAATAAATCTTCATCAAAACTATATTCATCAACGAATTTAAAATCTTTATTTGCCATAATCATTCTTCCTTTCATATGTTATTTTCTGTTTTTGTTTTCTTGTTTCCTCAGCTGATGTGGCTATAATAAATTATCAGACAAAACATTGCAATAGTTTTTTATTATTTGTCAATTCAAGGACATTGACAGTTATTTGACACTTTTTTCACTCTTTTGTCCATCTATCTGATTTTTCTTTTATATTAAGCATTATAACTGCTGCCATAATAAGAAACATTCCGATTATCCTGCTAATTGTAAACTTTTCTCCATATACAATTCCGCCAACTATAGCTGCTACCAAAGGCTCTACCGTTGCAAGAATTGACGCTTTTCCGGCTTCAATGCCATGCAGCCCTTTTGTATAAAGAATAAATGGCAGAACAGTACAAAAAAAAGCCAAACCAACCGCTGCTATAATACCCTTTGTGCAAAATAATAAATTCACACTATGTATAATTCCTGACATCGGTACTGCTGCCACTGCTGCTATAAAAAACGTATAAAATGTAATTGTGAAAGCATCATATTTTTCTATAACAAATTTACCAAATATACTATACAAAGCATAACCAAGACCTGAACCAAGACCCAATAAAAGTGCCGCTATTGTCAAACTTTCCTTTCCCAAAAAAGCACCCGTAACAAAACCAAGTCCTATAAATGTCAATATTAGCGATATTATTTTCTTCTCTGTAATTTTTTCCCTGAAAAGCAATGCTGACAGAAGCATTACGAATACAGGTGCAGTATATAAAAGCAGTGCCGGAACTGCTGCACCACCTATCACTTCTATTGCCTGAAAATAACAATAATTAAAAAAAACTATACTTCCAATCCCTGTCCCAACAAAAAAAATAATATCCCGTTTTTTTATTTTTAATCTGCGATTATCCCCTAAAAAGAGATAAAAAAACAATAAAAGTGCCGTAAAAAATGCACGTATTGCAACACATTGCAGTGAATTAAACCCTATATCTTTTAAAATATTTATAAATATCGATATAATTCCCCACAAACCACCTGCTGCCATGATGTAGAATGAATTTTTTGCCATAAGCTACTCTCCTCTTCTATTTTTATATGCAGACATAATAATCTTGCAAAATATGTGTTTCAATATCTGTCTCTTATTTGTCAAACTTTGTACAATGACAAAAGTTGCCATATTGCATTGATTTTTTTAATATTTATGTTATACTTTTTGTGTATCAAAGAAGATAGACAGTGCGAACTTTCTATCTTCTTTTTTTATAATAAATCCATAGATATCAATTATATTTTTACTTTTAACACTATACGAAGGAGACAAAATTATTGCGAAACAAAACTATTTCAACTCTAGGTTATATTATGGAAAAACTTAACATACATACTGTATCCATGTCACAGGTGATACATGTAGATGCAAGCCTTGTAAGTAAATGGAAAAGCGGTAATCGTAAGCTATCACCTAAATCTGTATATTTTGACGATATTATTGATTACATACTTGAAGAAAGTACAAACACTCTTCATCAAAATCTAAAAAATGCTTTATTAGACATATATCCTCACGAAACTATTGATAATGATGTCAAACTCGAACTCAAATTGCGCGAACTTTTATCAAGCAGTATGCCACGCAGTATCTCACCTGAAAACAAACTTCAATCAGACAATTCATCGGCAGTCACAGCTCTTTTATTTCAAAATAACAGTGGCAGACGTGAAGCTGTTTTAAAAATGCTCGACTATGCGTATCAGATGAACACTGCAGGTGAATTTCTTTTTATTGACAATGAAGACTTTGAATGGCTATTGGAAGATAAAGATTTCGCATCAGAGTTCACAAAAAAGATAGAAGATCTTGTGCATCGTGGATTTCATGCTACTTTTGTAGTTCATTATTCTTCCTATAAAAGTCGTTTTATACACCTTTTTGATGAATGCAGCCCTCTTATATTCCATCGTAATATAAACTGGTACTATAATGAATACTATGACAATATCATGTTGAACTACTCAATATATATGCTGAATAAAGCAATCTCTTTACTTGGATTTTCCGCAAACATGGATCACTCAACAATGATATTTACCGATACAGCACTTATACTCAAACATGAACTTTTTGCCAGACGTGTAATAGAAAACTGTAAACCTATTTTTAACTACTTTGAAATATCAGAAATAAGAAAAGTGGTTTTTAATGTGTCAAAATTCAGAAAAAATGGAACTTTATATGCTTATTTGCCATCACCTTTATTCATTTCAGTTAAGCCCGAATTATTAAAAAACATACTTGAATTCAATGAAACAGATGAAGATGCAATCGGCAAATGTTTTGAACTTAATAATAAACTTTCCGGTCTTTTTTCACAATATATGTCAACTGACAATTATAACAACGATTCATATGTATATATTTTTCAAATTGAAGAACTTATAAAAAGAGCCAGAAAATCCGAATTTGTAAGCCAAAGTCTTTCTCTTGCCTGCAAAAGAAAAATTATCATAACTGCCAGACAATATGCTGAAGAATTACGCAATTTAGCCAATATGGTATGTAATCATAAACATCTGCGTATTGTACTTGCATCTAAAAAAGATGGCACATTTCTTCCTAATATCAACTGCTGGTGCAAACAAAATATATGGATGGTTCAGATGAACAAAAAAGGATTAAGATTAAGCGATGAATATAATGTTGTATCCGCTGCTTCTTCTAAATGGGAACATTGCATACGACAAATTCCATCCGAAAGGAAAGAACCTGCAGCAGTACGACAGGTTCTTTTAGAAATTGCTGATAAAATTGAAGAAAACTCTCCTTGTGCATACTAAAAATGTATGCACAAGGCATTTAACAAAATATCTATGATTCAGTCTATTAGGAGAGCTTTCCTATTTTTTCATTCCAAATCTGCGAAGTTCACGATGAAATGCACTTCTCCTTGGATATTCACGTTTATAGGCTTGAAGTGTTCTCTCTTTTGCCTCGTTGTTTCCTAAAGACTCTAATACTTCTCCTAATGCTGCTATAAATGAAGCACATTCATCATAATAATTTCTCCTGTTATTTTCCATTATTTTACAAGTGTATCAAACATTTCTCTTAATTTCTGCCTTTTCCTCGTTTTTCTTTTAATTTTAGTATTAATTTTTCATCAGGAAGATTATCAAAAACCTTTTGTAATCTTTCCAAATCTCCAAGATTTTCATTTTGTTTTTATATATACAGTCACGGAAGATGGATTATTATACAGCAAATTGCATTGGAGGCTGGGAGCCAGCCTGCACCCATATCCTCCCTGAGTTCATCAGCCGTCAAATCAACACAAAATGCTGTTTTGGTGAAAATTCAACATTCTATGAAACCTCATCATTTGCGGCAGTTTTCACCGTGCCGTAACTGATACTGCTAACAGCTATAACAGCAGCCATTACAATACCATATATTTTTTGTCTTACTGTAATATTTTTTAGATTTTATACCTTAAAGTTAATGTACTTTTTGTCTGATTTTATCCATTGTTAAAATCCGGCTATATTGTATATTTATGATATACGGTTTAAAAGCAAATCTATTCAAGAAGCATCCTATGCTTTAGGCTTTTAGCTCGGTCAATAAAGAAAAATAATAATAGGAGAAAAATTTATGCCAAATCCATATTTACCTTCATGGGAATACATTCCTGACGGCGAACCAAGAGTATTCGGTGACCGTGTTTATATTTACGGTTCACACGACAGAGTGGACTGTGAAGAATTTTGTGATTTCAAATTAAAAGTATGGTCTGCACCGGTAAATGACCTTTCAAACTGGACATGCCACGGTGATATATTCAGAAGCAAGGCAAAACCCGACAAACAGACAGATACGCCTTGGACTGAGCGTGAATTATACGCTCCCGATGTAGTTGAAAAAGACGGAAAATATTATCTCTACGCATACCTTGTAGATTCAAAAGGCTGTGTTGCCGTAAGTGACAGACCGGAAGGACCTTTTGAACTTCTATCACAATACAAATATAACATTCCAAACCACTACGATAACGGAACATTTATAGACCCCGGCGTACTTGTTGATGATGATGGCAGGGTATATGTTTACTGCGGTTTTGAAGGCTCTTATATGTGTGAGTTAAACGGTGAAAATATGTATGAAGTCATTGACGGCACATACCAGACGGATATTATCCCTGTAAACGAAAATGAGGACGGATTTTTTGAAGCATGTTCACCACGAAAAATCGGCGACACATACTATCTTATCTATTCTCCAAGAATTGGCAGCCGTCTTGCGTATGCAACTTCAAAATCACCGACAGGACCTTTTACCTACCGTGGTTACATAGTTGATAACGGCGTTGATTATCCGGGTGGCAATGACCACGGTTCCATCTGCAATATCAACGGACAATGGTATATCTTCTACCACCGCATGACAAACGGCTCTATCATGTCACGCCGTGGCTGCGTAGAACGCATAGATATACTGGAAGATGGCACTATACCACCGGTTGAAATGACTTCACTCGGATTTGATAAGTCCCTAAACCCATACAAACAGACTGATGCTGATACCGTCTGCGTATTAAAAGAAGGCAGACAGCAGGCACTTATAACAGAACTTGATGCATTTACAAGAGTAATAACTAATATAACTGACGGCTGTATAATGGGGTGGAAATATTTTGACTTTGGAGATGATTTCACAAATGATGAATTAACCTTTATGTGCAAAGTTCTTCCAAGAGGATGCCACGGAACTTTACATATCTGTATAGACAATGAAAAAAATGAAATAGGCGTTGTAGAATTTGAACGTGACAGCACAATCTTAAAAACAAAAGTAAAACATGTAACAGGCAGACACGCTGTCTACCTCATTGCAAAAAGCCACTATAAAGGCTGGTCTGCATGTTATTTTGAAAACAGACAGTTATTTGACCTGATGGCTTTCCAGTTTTGTAAATAAAAATTTCAGCTGCATTTTTTCAATAGCTTTGCGGTTATAAGCTGCAAAGCTATTTACGATTACATTCCCAAAACTTTATATCTTTTATCCTAACTCATCATAACTCTTCAACCTTCCACTCATCTCCCCAACCAACTTAAGAAATTTGTAAGAAATATCTTTGGAAAATATCAGACCTATAGTTTAATATATAATTATACTTAAGCTTAAGCAAAGGAGAAATATATGGAAACTATAAATGTACTTGTCGTTGATGATGACAAAGAAATCGTAAACGCTATCTGTAAACTGTTAGAAAGCGAAGGTTACAAAACCTTAAAGGCTTACGATGGTTTAGAGGCAATAGATATATTAACTCAAAATACAGTTCATCTTATTATTCTTGACATTATGATGCCAAACCAGGATGGACTTACAACTACCCTTAAAATCCGAAACGAAAAAAATATTCCTATCATACTTCTTTCAGCAAAGACACAGGAAAGTGACGTTGTTCTCGGATTAAGCATGGGCGCAGACGATTATATATCAAAGCCTTATGCCCCATCAGAACTGTTAGCCAGGGTAAAGTCACAAACAAGACGATACCTGAAACTCGGTTCATATGGCAATATTTCTTCAAATGAAGAAATAATAAAAAATCTTGGTCTTGAACTAAACGTAACAAAAAAACAGCTTTTTGCAGATGGTGAAGCCGTTAAACTGACGGCAAAAGAATACAAGATTGTCAATTATCTTATGCACAATCTTGGGCGTGTATTTTCAGCAGAAGAAATATATGAACATATATGGAACGAAACAGCCTACAGCGTTGAAAATACTGTTATGGTACATATAAGACGAATTCGCGAAAAGATTGAAATAAATCCAAGCGAGCCAAAATATTTAAAGGTGGTGTGGGGAATTGGTTACAAAATTGAAAAATATAATTAAAAAAATACCTATTTTTATATCAATAGCCATTCTTATCATAGCAGGATTATTGATAATATTGCTCTCAAAAAACGGAATTTACCATGATGCATCAAAAGGAATCGAATATGGACAATCTGCAGCATACGCAAGACATATAAACAGCGACATAAAGAAAATATGTGCATATGAAAACGACATTATCGATGGCGCCAAAAAAGAAAAATCAATTGGAAAAGATTTTTCATACCTGTATGCTAAAATGTATATAGGCGAAAGTGTGGAGATATCTATTGATTATGAAGCTCACAACAGCCCATTAAATTCAGTTTTACAAAACATTGCCTATACTGTCAACTCAAACAAAATGATGATGCAGACATACGATGTCCGAAAAAAGACCGCACTTACAAATTGTATTAAAAAATATTTTAATACATCAACAAAGCGTATAGTTTCAGTTTCAAACTATACTGATCTCATTAACGCTGCAATACTTGATTCAAACGGCTATAAATACAAAAAAATGTTTGATTATGAAGCAGGTGACTCTGCTGTTGTAATCCTTATCTATAAAGTCAGTGTATTTAATAAACTAAAAACAAACTGGAATACTTTTTGCACTTTCATAAAAGTTATAAATACTCTCGCTTTTATAGCAATAATTTATTTACTATATGTTCACCTAATAGTTAAAAAACATATTAAAATGTATGTAAAAATCTTAAAACATGTTTTCGGTACAATAAAAACTTTTTTAATTGGACATGTATACTATCCGCTAAATACTAAAAAAGGCGTGAAAATTTTATTTGCATGCTCAGTCATATCAGTTGCACTGCTAACTGTTGTCATGCTTATAATAACAGCCAGTGCAGAATACTTCAAAAATCTCATTCCGGTTGGCTGTCCACTGAACACCCTTTCCGACTGGGTTTCACACGAATGGTATGATTATGCATATTTTGTGACTCATTTAAATTATAAAACACTGTTTGTCAGCTGTTTTTTGATATACTTTATAATTTTTGGCACATATCATTATTTTTCATCAAAAATTATATCTTCATGCAGACTTCTTGAGGATAATATAGAAAAATTATACAATGCCGACTACAAACTTGATACCTCAACCGGAACGCATACAGCTTTTTATGATTCCTTAACAAGGCTCTCTAATATTGGTGAAGGTTTTGAAAAAAATCTGAATGAAAAAATCAAGAGCGAACGTATGAAAACCGAACTTATAACAAATGTTTCACATGACTTAAAAACACCGCTGACCTCAATTATAAGCTATGTTGACCTGCTTGAAAGACGAGATGACCTGCCGCCTGAGGCAGTTGATTATGTCAAAATAATCTCCCAAAAAGCTGTCCGCCTAAAAAATATGGTATTTGATGTATTTGAACTTGCAAAAACAGCAAGCGGTGAACTTGTAATAGCAAAAACAAGTCTCAGTCTTAACAAACTGATAGTACAGACTCTCACCGATATGGATGATACTATTAAAAAAAGCGGACTTGACATAAAGTTAAAAATACCTGAAAAAGACGTTTTGATAATTTCAGATGGAAGCAGGATATATCGTGTAATGCAGAATATTATAGAAAATGCACTTAAATATTCCCTAAAAGGGACACGCATCTATATAACTGAGTTTATCGAAAAAAACACTGTAAAACTTACAATAAAAAACACTGCATCATATGAAATGGATTTTACAGCGGAAGAAATCCTTGAAAGGTTTGTCCGCGGCGACAAATCAAGAAACACTGACGGCAACGGACTTGGACTTTCGATAGCAAAGGAATTTACAGCAGCCTGCGGCGGCACATTTAATATAAAAATCGACGGCGACCAGTTTAATGTTATCATTAGTTTTCCAATTGAAACTGATACAATACCGGAAGCTGAAAGTGTTTCTCCTGAAAATATTTAGTAAATATGCTCGTTTATAACAATATATTGTTCAGACAAAAAACACCCCTGAAAAATATGACTTCTCAGGGGTGTTTTATCATTCTTTTAATAAAAAACGTTACTACTCCAAAACTCTTTCATTTAATATTCTTAAAATTTCCTATTTCACAATCCTATAATAAGCCCTTGACGTCACCTTAAATACAAGATAATAGATAACCGCAAATACAATTATCGTGACTGCCAGACATCCTGCAAACAATTTTTCATTATTAAGATTAAGCATCTGAAGAAGTCTGTACACCATTGGAAATGCTGCTGTCACATGAATTGCTGCCGCAAATATCGGAAGTACAAACACTATCCTTATCTGTGATTTTATTGTATCTTTTACTTCCCTGTTACTCATTCCGACCTTTTCAAGTATCTGATAACGCTCTCTGTCATCATATCCCTCTGTAATCTGTTTATAAAAGATTATCATTACCGTTACCATCAAAAACATTGTTCCGAGAAAAATTCCCAGAAAGAAAAGTCCACCATACAAAAGATAAAAATTCTGTTCATTTTCCTGTCTGCTTTCAACCCAATACGACGTGTTTTCCTCTTTATTGTTTTTGTTATCTTTAAAATACTTCTTAACAGCATTGTCTAACTTTTTATAAGCTGCTATTTTCTGCTTTTTATTACCGGACTTAAAATCAAATCTGATTTTATTTGTATAGTAATTTGCTCCCTTTCCAAGTATTTTTTCCTGCACATCATATAACTCCTGCACGCTCTCGTTATTGTCAAGAATTATATATCCCAGTCCGTTAAGTGTACTTAGCACATATAAATCATCATCCTCTGTGTGTTCAAAGCTCTTATTAACTTTATAACTCTGACCAAATACTTTTATCTCTTTTTTATCATAATTTTTATTTAAAATAACTACTGCCTCACCCTTTGAAATATTCCCTATTTTATCTTTAAAACTATCATCCTTTTTGATGAAATCATCTTTTGAAAGTATATAAAAGAGATATGAATTCTGATATGACAAATGTTCTCTATCAGTTGTAAAATCATCTCCCTTTAATCCTACAAAAACCGATAAATACGAGTATGCTTTTATATTTTTTACCTCCGCACTGTCAATTCCATCAAATACTGCTTTTTCTACTTCGCCTACATTGTCACTTACACTGTCATAGTCTGCTGTAATACATACATCATTTGGATATCTTGCTGTAAGTTCATCCTGTATTCCTACATACATACTTACCGTAGTTGATATAACCACAAGCACCATTGTTGAAAGAATACATATACTTGCCAGTCCTGCCGCATTCTGTTTCATTCTATAAAGCATACCTGAAACTGCCATAAAATGTTTCTTATTATAATAAAATTTTTTATTGTTTCTAAGTAATTTCAATAATGCAATACCTCCAGCCGTAAATAATGCAAATGTTCCAATTACGACTAACAGCACAGCAACAAAGAAAAGTGTAAGTACCTTAAGCGGATTTTCGGTTGTTATCGCTATATAATAAGCGGCTGCAAGGCACACTACTCCTATTATTGTCATTAAAATCTTTGTTTTTGGTTCTCTCTCCCCTACACTTGTGCCACGCAGAAGTTCAATAGGATTTGCCAGTTTTATCTGCATGAAATTATATAAAAATGTCAGCAAAAACAATATTCCAAATGAAACTATGCATAAAATAATACCGTGTATATTAACAAAAAATTCTACTGTTTCATGTATGCCCATAATTCCATATAAAACCATAAGCATAAATTTTGAAAATGCTATCCCTATGATAATTCCGCATACCAGAGAGATTGCTGCTGAATACACTGTCTCGACAAAAAGTACCTTTGATAAATGCCTTTTTTCCATTCCGAGAATATTGTAAACACCTATCTCTTTTTTTCTTCTTTTAATTATAAAACTGTTAGTATAAAACAAAAATATATATGAAAATATTACTATAATTCCAACACCGAGTCTGAATATGATTGCCAGACTATCTGCTCCCATTATCTTATTAAGCCCTTTATTGTCACTTAAAAATGACATCATATAAAGCATTGCAACCGTAATTATACTGGAAATTATATATGGTATATAAAACGGTTTGTTATTAGATAAATTTGTCTTTGCCAGTTTAAAATATAGCTTACCCATCTATGATTACTCCCTTTTCTAATATCTTTAAAATTTTTTGTCGTTCACTTTATCTTCTCCTGTTGCAAGTACCGTCAATGTATCAGAAATTTTTGCATAAAGTTCCTCGTTAGAAAGCCCACCTCTGAATATCTGATGAAATACTTCACCATCCTTTATAAATAAAACCCTGTTTGCGTGACTTGCCGCTTTTGTGCTGTGCGTTACCATAACTATCGTCTGACCGTTTTCATTTATCTCGTTGAAAAGCCCCAAAAGGTCATCAGTTGCCTTTGAATCAAGTGCCCCGGTTGGCTCATCCGCAAGTATAAGTTCCGGCTCTGTTATAAGTGCTCTTGCAACTGCTGCTCTCTGTTTCTGACCACCTGAAACCTCATATGGATATTTTTCCAGAATTTCTTCTATTCCAAGCATCTTTGCTATCGGACGAAGTTTATCTTCCATCTCACTATGTTTCTTTCCCGCAAGCACGAGAGGAAGATATATATTGTCTTTAAGCGAAAAATTATCTAACAGGTTAAAATCCTGAAAAACAAAACCGATATGCTCCCTCCTGAATGCAGATATTTCTTTTTCCCTGACTGTCGAAAGATTTACTCCGTTTAAAAGCACATTGCCTGAGGTCGGTTTATCAAGTGCCGCAAGAATATTAAGAAGAGTAGTTTTTCCTGAACCTGACTCACCCATAACAGCAACATACTCTCCCTTGTCTACGGAAAAATTGATATTTTTAAGTGCCTGTACCTGACTGCCGCCAAATCTTGTTGTGTAAGTTTTCTTTAAATTTGAAACTGATAATATTGCCATGTCTTCCACCTTTCTTTATACACAATGTTTTCTTTGTTCTGAGATTATCCTAACAAAAAAAAGAAATGTCCGCTATCGAAACAGCTTACATTTCTCTTTTATTTCTTACATTTTTGTAAGATACGGTATTTTTTTCGTATCCTCTCTGCCATATCAGCAGCATTTTAATCAACTATTCTTCCGTCCTCAATCCTTATCACTCTGTTACATTGTTCTGCAACTTTCATATCATGTGTAACAATAACAATTGTCCTTCCCTGTTTATTAAGTTCAATGAACAATCTCATAATTTCTCCCGTTGTTTCAGAATCTAAAGCTCCCGTAGGCTCATCTGCCAATATCAGTGACGGCTCATTTGCTATTGCTCTCGCTATCGCAACACGCTGTTTCTGTCCGCCTGACAAATTGTTCACCGGTTTATCAGCGTATTCTTTCATTCCTACCATTTCTAACATTTCCAATGCTTTTTGTCTACGTTCCTTTTTCTTTATGCGCTTATCCTTTCTCTCAAAATCCAACGGAACCAACACATTTTCTAACGCTGTGAATCCCTCAATCAAAGCAAAATCCTGCATAACCATTCCTATCTTTTCATTGCGGACCCGCGCCATCTGCTTTTCCGAAATCCTGCCTACATCCTCGCCGTCAATCGTATACTCCCCTGAATCATATCCGTCAATACATGCAAGAATATGCAGCAATGTAGACTTTCCTGCACCGGAAGTTCCGATAATCGCTGTAAGTTCAGCATCACTTACTTCCATTGATATCCCATGAAGTGCCTCATATTCATTGCTTTTTCCCTTATTATAGGTCTTTACAATATTCTTTAAACAAAACATTCTACTCAACCTCCTGCATAATTCTCTTTGCCGATTTCCCATTAACCATAGAAAGACACATAAGTGAAGCCACAAACATCAGCAAAAACATTGTAACAAGACAGCCTGCTATCTGCATGACTCCAACATTAACATTTGTCATATTCCATATCCCCATAAAGTGCACAGCATAAATTACCACTATTCCAAATATCAACGCTACAAAAATAATCATAAAAATATATGTAATATGGATTTTAAATATATTATGCCAGGTCAGACCATACATATAATAAACAGAATATTTACGCATATTTTTTTGATACATAAGAGTAGAAAGCGTAACAAATGATATGACTGTAAATATAATCATCCCAATGCCTGCCGGAATAAGTTCCGAAATATTTGCCATAATATTCTGCCATGTATTGTTTTTTATATAATCAAGTTCATGTAAAAAACTAAACTGCGATATCTGCGCAATCCTGTTTTTATTATACCCATATACTGCATCTGAACAATTTTTATCCATTGTAATAAAAACTATTCCTTCCATGCTCGTCATAAAAATTTCTTTCTTTGTTTTTAAAACATTTTCATAATTATCGGACAGATTTTTTTCTGATTCTTTAGCTGCATAATGTTCCTGCACACTGTCAAGATTCTTTTTCGATACAAAGAATGTCTCAGGCAGAAAATTATTTATACCATCCACATAGGAAATTTTTTTCAAATCCTCTGATTCCGCCACCATATTACTGAAAAGTATACGGTAATCTATAAAACTTCTGTTATTAGCTGACTGATAAATAATATCTGAATTTCTGTCAATAATACCGACAATCTTTACAGGTATTTTAGTCTTTAGTTTAGTTACAGAGTTGTTATCAAGATATACCATATCTCCTGTTTTATATTTATCACTGCTTTGCAGCACTACAGCTTCAAGCTGGCTGCCATTTTTATTTTCCTGTTTCAACCAGTTTCCCGACTGCAGCTTTGGCTCAAATCCTTTAATCAATTCATCATCATATGCTCTTAAATTTTGGAAATAAGAACCTTCCCTACGTTTTTCCTCTATTTCCTCATTTTCTTCTCCCACAAATGCATTAACGCTGTATTGACCACAGACTTTCGCATTTTTCAACATCTTTTCATACGCCTCTGAATTCTCTACCATCTTTCCTTCTAAGTCTCCATCTGCTATATGCTGGCTGCCTGTCATATTACAGATAAATCCTTTCTGTTCTACGAGTTTCTGCACAGGCTGATACCCCGAATATCTGCTCATAAAAATTGAAATCATTCCAATAACAATTGCAAACAAAAATACTGCCTGTACAAAACATAAAACAGACATCACAATATGCATTTTACATTCACGCATCGCATATTTCCATGTCATACCGTTTTCCTCCCCATCCTTATATGATTAAGCAATAACAACCATCTTTTTTAAGTTCCATCTAATCATCACATATTGAAGCAAAAAAGAGGATAAATACCAAACCATAAAAAGTATAACATATACCTGCATTTTATAATGAAAATCAAACACATTTACTTTTCCACTCAAAAAAGGCATAAGTACAAATCGGAATAAAACAACGGTTACAAAATATGTCACAACTGATAATATTGAACACTCGCCCAAATAAAGCCACATACTCTTACTATAACTCAATCCGCATATTCTCAATATATTTAGTGTTCTTCGACGTGTCATCAGTATATAATGATACAATGCACAAAAATTAAATGCTGCTACCATTGATACCATAACTATAAGAATTAAAACCGTACTATAAAAAGAACCATTTTCATCCGATTGTACCAGTTTATACTCAGCATCAACGCTGTCTCCAAAAACTTTTTTTGCCGTTCCCAACAACAAATTAACTTCACGCAGAGATATATTATCCTTAAACTGAAAAGTAATTTTATCAAGAAGAACACTTTCCCCTTTTACCGCTGTAATAGGAATATATCCTGTACCGATACCATTTTGAAGTCCTATAATCTTATATTTTTCCCCATCAATAATCACAGTTCCATCATCTGACAATTTTTTTTCCAAATATTCACCACGCAGATTTTTTTGAAAACCATACATTATGCACACCTTTTTTCCGTCGGAATATTCTTCATCACTAAAATATCTTCCATATTGAAATGTATTCGTTGTTTGGTATCCGAAAGTAAAATTATAAAGTGAATCAAATCCATACTCGGCACTGTTTGTAATCTTTCCCTTTGCAATCAAAAAATTTGTCTCAAATCTATACTTTCCCTGTAAAATACCTGTTTGAACATTTAACAATTTATTTGCCGTTTCAAAATCAAGCTCTTTGGCAAACTTTTTTACATCCTGCACTGTTACATCCCGTACATCGGCGGTCCTATCATATATCTGACTATTCAAATCTCCCATTGTTTCAAACGTACCGCTTGTATCTGACCCAATCCTTTTTGAATAAGAGCTTTTAAGTTTTAAATCTATCCTATTTGTTACACTCTTACTCAATTCACTCCTATCCTTATACTCACGAAACATTCCATAAGACAAATGAATTATCAAAGTTGATGCAGAGATTGTGATAATCAATAACACAAATATTTTTGTATAATCTTTTACAAAAGATTTAATGTTTTTTAATATATATTTCATCGAAAGCTCCTTTAGCTATCTTCTCCTGTATTTTTTCACCATGACACCTGCTCCGATAATAGCTGCAATAGCAGCAGCAATTCCAATATATATTCCTTTTTTACTACTGTTATTTTCTATACTTTCATCACCTACATACTCATCTTTCAAATCAAGTTTTAAATTTTCTTCCGACTTTTTGACAACCTTTTCTTCTTTTACTCCGGCAAGGCACTCAAAAATTTCTTTCTTTTTATCGTCAAAACTTTTACTTTGGAATTTATCAATCAAATTCTCCAGATTAGTATCAGTATTCCCTATCATTTCCTCTGTTCCGACAGTATCAGACTGATTTAACATCACAATCTTCTTGTTTTTTGTCTGCTCATAGATAATGCTGTCAATTTTATAAATTATAGCACCTTCACTCATCATTTTTTCATCAAATTTAGCATATTTGTCTATGACATTATCATAATAAAAAGAAATTTTATTGTTATCTGTAGAAATATTAATGCAGAATATACACATTTTTTTCCCATTCTTTTCTGCAACAAAATAATATTCATAACTTGTACTTCCCGCAGCGTCTGTAGGGTCATAAATATAAAACGGAGTTTTTATTACAATCTTGTCTGATGGCTTAATGTCCTTCACAATCGGAATAAAAATACGATATTCTTCCGGTACATTAGAAAGAAGTGTATATGCATTATTCTTCTTATACTTCTTATAATATTTTCTTGCCTTATTTACATACTTTTTAAATAAAACAACTGAATTATCTACAACCGGTTTTGGTAATGTTTCCGCATATATTCCATCTTTCTGCAGTTCGACCGAATATGCATCTGCTTTTTTACCGTCAACGCAGACCAGACAAACAAAAATTCCAATCAAAATCAAAAAATATTTTTTCATACCTGTTTACTCCTTTTAATACCTGTTTGCATAAATTATATAAATATATTATCATACTATATTTTTCTTATTTCTAATCATTTTTGTCCGCTGTTTTCTATAATAAATATAGAAAACAACGAACAGAAATCCTAAAGTAGGTATTATTATCTATAAACAAAACTTAAAGTTCTATTTTAACATGCTTTTATCTATTCAGACATAATTCCAGTTAATGCATCTGTATAACCTGATGATGGACTTGTAGAAGTGTGCGGATATATTGTTATTGTAACTTTACTCGTATTTAAAGCATCTATACTATATATTTCAGAGTGTGGATTGTCTTTTTTAAGTACAAAAGTTCTCTTCTTAAAATTCTTACTCATAGTTGAAACATACAGCTCTGTATATCTATTCTGTCCTTTTATATTTTCACATTCAACGCACAATTGATTTTTTGAAACAAAATAAGCCGTTATTTTGTCATAATTATCCTTTATTGTATATTTTTTCCCGATAGTAAATCTTTGAACTGAAATACCATAGTCTTGTTCAGATATTTCAGTTGCCATCACCTCTGTTGGAATTATACAAACAATCATTGCTAATAACATCATAATTGAAATTATTGATTTTACTATTTTATTCATATTTTTTCTCCATTCTCCCATGCCTTATATGTATCATGAGTTATAAAATTACTATTGACATTATCAATTTTAATCTCCGTACATATCATATAACACTATTACATAATATAATATGTATACTTATTCAATTTTTTCTCTGTAACTTATTTTTAAACCTAACTTCGTTATTTCACCTCCCTAAGTATTTTTTGTTTCGAAACAATTATATCTTACCACATAAAAATCTTTTTATGTAAAATCGTGCTTAAATGGTCGATTTTCGTGTCTAAATGGTCACACGTTGTTCGTATTGAATAAATTTCACTGTTTGATGACACCCAAAATGAAAATCTTGGAAATCTAGAAAGATTATCTAAAGCGTTTGATAATATTCTTACTAAAAAATTAATACAAGAATCAAAAAAATCTCTCACCCCGGGTAGAGTTAAAGGGTGAGAGATTTTATTGTTCCCCTATTATAAAAACATTACTGATTTCTTTTGTACTTTAACTTATCTTGTGCTTATTTCTTTTAATACTTTTCCTTAAGTACTACTTGCTTTCCTTTTTAATAATCTGCATAAGTTTCTTTGGCACTTTTGGCTCATAGAAAAATAAACTGCTTGCACTTGTTGCATGCTTTACAGCCACATTTTCCAAAAAATCTTCAACTTTCTTTACAAACATTCTTTTCACCTCCTAAGCATTTTTTGTTTCGAAACACCTATACCTTACCACATTAAAATCCTCTTGTGTAAAATCATGTTTAAATGGTCGATTTTCGTGTCTAAATGGTCGCAAATCAGCCGTATCTATTTTTTTACAGGTATTTTTACTGCCGCAACTACTATATTTTCATGCTGTGCTATGTCAAATGTGCCATGCAATCTTTTTACATTGTTTCTCACGCTGTTTATCCCTATTCCATGTAGCCTTGACTCTGACTTGCTGCTCTTCTCAAAATTGGTTCTTTTAGAGCTTGTACTGTTAGATATTTTTATATTAAGATTTTCAAACACATATACAATATTTATCTCAAAATATTTCTCTTCCGTTAATAGTAAAGCTCTTATTGCATTATCTATAAGATTTCCTAAAATTGAAGCCACAACTTCGTCATCAATTTTTAACCCGGACGGTATCTTAATATTGTATATCGTATGTATGCCTTTTCCCTGTGCATACATAAGTTTTGAATTTATTATCGCATCTATTCCCAAATAGCCGCTTTCTATATATATTGACTGTCTTTTTAATTCTCCAATCTCTTTATCTACAATTTCTGATATTTTTTTATATTGTTGTTTTTCCAATAATTCTCTTATATAAATAAGCTGATTTTTATAATCATGCAGCCTGTTTCTCCACATGTCGAATGTTGTCCGTTCCTCTAAAAGTGACTTATTTAAAATTTCACTGTGTAAAGTGATAAGTGCCAGTTCTTCGCCTTTATTTCTATTGTCATCTAGCATAAATATACTGAATATAACTAAAATATACATTATTGTTAATATAGCAGCCATAAGCATTTGTAAGAAAGATACACCGGCTTTCTTTAAACAGTCATTGCTTAAATATAATGTCAATGCCATAATACCTGATGACAAAAGTGCTATAACTATCATGCTGTTTCTTCTCAGCATCCTTGCATCCTTAAAGCATATTTTTATTCCAAAAGCAAAAATACACTTAAATGTCAATGCCAATATTATTCCAACAACACGGTATCTTGTTCCTTGTAAAATAATTTTCAGTGGAGCTTGAAAAACAAATGCTATGGCATATGCAACAATACTTTCAATAAACACAATTGACACCATATCTATTATGGTTATAAAAAATACTCTGTCATAATTTTTCAAATATATCACCCACAAACCGGTTAAACTAATCAAGTGACAAATTAAAAACTTTAAAATCGAAAATATCGCAACTTTGTCTGCAAACATACAAAAAATAAACTGTATTATTATTATCAAAGCCGCTATATCTTTCTTTCGTTTATCAAACCTTTCCCCCATAAATGCACTTACAAATACTATCGAAAAAAAAGGTTCCATCAGAGATGAAACCAAATTTAACAAAACACTCAGCACATATGTATTCATAACTTATTCCCCCAGTAATCTAACACAATTTTTTCTACTTCAGCCTTTTTCCGCCTTGCTATCTGCAATATTTTATCCGTTTTAACTCCTATGTCACCTTTACTCATAAATTTAATATGTCTGATTCCCACAACACAGCCGCTGTTTATTTGTACAAACGCATCGTCTTTCTGCTCTATCAACTTCCTAATGTCTTTTATTTTATATTTTGTGCTAAACACCACCCCATCTGACATATATATGTTACACCTTCTATTTTCAATTTCATAATACAAAATTTCACTTGTTTTGACATTGTAGTCTCCATTTATTGTTTTTATCCACACATACTCATTTCTTTTAGTATCAACATTTCTGCAGGCTGCCAGCAAAGCATACAACAATTCTTCTTTTATAAATTCTTTTCTTATATACCTCAATGGTGCAAATTCAAAGGAACTGTATACATATTCATCATGCCCCGTCAGAAAAATTATAATAATATCCAATTTATTCTGCCTTATATATTTCGCTATATCAAGCCCTGACATTTTAGGCATATCTACATCCACTATCAATATATCACTTTGCAGCTCACGATTATCAATTCTCTCCATAAGATAATCTGTATCCGCATACTTTACCACATCGACAGGATATGGTAATTTTTCTTTTATTCTTTCTATTTCAGCTTCAGTTCTTTGCAAACTTTCAACTTCATCATCACAAAGCACTATGGTTACCATTATTTTTCCTCTTCCGCATTCCAATTTAAAACTTCCATAAATTTTTGAAATATAAACATAGACAACACAGCTATATTAAATAGTACTGCCCATGACACACATTGAATTTTCAGATAAATTCCTGTAAACATCAACACAATATGAATGCAAATCATTACATTAACAACTTTTTTATTATAATTCTTATCCTTCAATGCCGGCATAAACAAACATAATATCGCTAAAACTCCCCATATTATAAAAATATAGTTCTCATATAACAGAAATATTTCACCGCCAAAAAATGTGATTATAACATACATACTTATTGACACTGTCATACAGATATATTTATTTTTAAAGTGAAAACCACCCAGATTTCTTCTAAGCATTACAAAGAATATCATAAACATAATAAAGCTCTGAATATTGTTAGTAAATACACTTATCAGAAGTGTCACTACAAGCAGCATCATATTATACAATATAACCTGTATAGCATATTCGTAAACATATCTCTTTTCATAATCCTTGAGCAATTCATTCCTATATGCCCAGATAACCAAATCATCAATCAAATATTCTAACATAAACAATCCTCTCCCTGTGTTTTCTTCATATAACATTTTTCTAAATCATATCTGACTCGTTGGATTATTATATTACATTTATTTGATAATTTGTTAAATCATGCTTAAATGGTCGATTTTCGTGTCTAAATGGTTATGGTTGATTTTTCCCCTAAACGGAAATTTATGTATAAAAATATATCCTCACCTTTGTTCCCTTTTTCTTCTCTGATTCAATTTCTAACCTATGACCGAGTTTATCTGCTGCCTGCTTGCAAAGATAAAGTCCGATTCCTGTTGATGACTTATTTTCATGCCCGTTGTAGCCTGTATATCCTTTTTCAAACACTCTCGGTATATCTTCCGCACTTATCCCAATTCCCTCATCGGCAATTTCCAGACAGACTATTTTTTTTGAGGCATTTGGCAATACATTTATCGTAATACTCCCTGCCTTTGTATATTTAATTGCATTTGAAAGAATTTGTTCTATTATAAAACTGAGCCATTTTTCATCACTTGCAACTACTATGTCCGTTCCCTCATAATGCATTGAAAGTTTCTTTCTTATAAATATCTTTGCATACTTTCTTATGGACTCCCTTATAACTTTGTCGAGTTTTATTTTTCCCAATACAAAGTCGTTTGATTCTGACTGTACACGCTGATACTCCAATGCCATTTCCGTATACTGCTCTATCTGGAACAATTCGTTTGACAATTCTTTTTTTAATTCACCGACTCTGAAATATATTTCTTCCGCACTTTCATCACTCTCATCTGCTGTATTTAAATCGGTTTGCAATAAAAGGTGCATTGCAGCTATCGGTGTTTTTATCTGATGCACCCACATTCCGTAATATTGCAGCATTTCACTGTTTGTCTTATCTTTATCAGCCCTCATTTGTTTTCGGCTTATAATCTGGTTTTCTACAATATCCTGGTACAACTGTTCAATGCAATCCGATGTTTCCAGCATGTCGGACTGCTCATCAATATCCAGCAGTTCAATCTTTCTAAGCTTTTTATATTTCGTAAAATACACTGCAAATGCACCACAAAATACTGCCAAAAATACTATACTCTCAAGAGCCATTCCATATATACAGTCATTCTGGCTAATCCCAGCCAAACGCATATACACTGTTTGGAACAAAATAAGTGCCACAAAAAAAACAACCCACAATATATTTGTTTTTATATAAGAAATAAATATTTTCATACGTTTTTTTCCATTCTTCTATAGATTTGGCATTCCGATTTTCGTGGCATAACACTATCCCAGTTTATAACCAAGTCCCTTTTTCGTTATGATAAAATCATCAAGTCCTATGCCTGAAAGCTTTTTCCTCAATCTGTTTACATTAACTGAAAGCGTATTTTCATCTATGTAATCATCACTTTCCCAGATTTTAGCCATCAAATCATCCCTTGAAACTATTTTTTCCTTATTTTCCATAAGCATCTGCAAGATTTTTAATTCATTTTTTGTCAGCTCAAGTTTTTTATCCTTATAAACAACTGTTGCGTCAGTAAGATTTAACATGGCATCTCTGTGAGATATAACACTGTTCCCGACAGAAAAATCATAGCTTCTTCTTATAAGTGCCTGTATCTTCACCGTAAGCACTTCAAGGTCAAATGGTTTTGTCACAAAGTCATCTGCTCCCATATTCATAGCCATAACTATATTCATATTATCTGAAGCAGATGACAAAAACATAATAGGAAGTTTTGAGACTTTGCGTATTTCACTGCACCAATGATACCCATTATAAAACGGAAGTTTTATATCCATAAGAACAATATGCGGAGAATACTCTGTAAACTCTCCTATTACATTTGATAAATCCGATACTAGATGAACCGAATACTGCCATTGTTCCAGATGTTTTTTTACTGTCCCCGCTATAATGTCATCATCTTCAACAATCATTACTCTATACATCTTTTGAGTCCTTCCAAAACATTTTTATAATGACTCATAAATGCCTCGTGATACTCTTTTGCGAAATCAATTTCGCCTTTTTTGACCGACTGTTCAATATCCATTGCTTCCTCATGCAGTTTCTGTGCACCGATTGTGAGACTTGTTCCCTTAACCGCATGAACCTGTATCTGATAATCTTTCCAGTTTTCATTTTTATAATTTTCTTCAATAGATGCTGTCATTTCTCCAGCAATAAATTCTCCGACAACTTCCTCAAACAGTTCTTCATCATCCCCACAATACATAAGCCCTGTATTTATGTCTATCTCAGGCAATATATTCTCAATTTTCTCTATAAAAGTCATATCTTTCTCCTTACGTTATCTTATTTAATCAACATTGACAAGCTAAATCATAAATCATCAAAATATCTTTTGGCTACAACTAATGCCCTGGATTGCTCCATTAAATTATTTTAATTATACTATGTGAAAAAAAAGTTAGCAAGAAAAAGCCAGTGAATCATTATGATATAATTCACTGGCTTTTAATATTTCTAAAACTGTTTAATCGTTATATACTATCTTGTATTTTTAAGATTGTCAACTGCTGCTCTTTCGATTGCAAGACACTTTGTATATTTCTCGATAAATTCATCGAATCCCTTTACATCTTCCGGATCAGGGTCTACAACTTCACCATTCTGATTTGCAAATACTTCTTTGCTTAAGTAGTCCTGAAGTGACTGTCCTTCTTTTTTGTTTACCATATATGATGCAAGGATTGCAATTCCCCATGCACCGCCTTCTCCTGCTGTTTCCATAACTGATACAGGTGTGTTGATGGCTCCTGCAAGAATCTTCTGTCCTACACCCTTTATTGTAAAGTATCCTCCGTGTCCAAATATTGAGTCAACTTCAACTTTTTCCTCTTTAAAGAGAATGTCAAGACCTGTCTTTAATGCACCAAGTGCCGTGTAAAGCTGTACTCTCATGAAGTTTGCAAGATTAAATTTAGCATTTGTCTCTCTTACGAGTAATGGACGCCCCTCTTCAAATCCTGTTACATGCTCGCCTGAGAAATAGTTGTAAGCAACAATTCCGCCACCGTCTTTTTCTGCAAGCAATGCCTGTTTAAATAATTTGTCAAATATCTCTTCCGGTGTCACTTCCAATCCCATGACCTTTGAATACTCACCGAAAAGGTCAACCCATGCATTTATCTCAGATGTACAGTTGTTACAATGTACCATTGCAACTGCATCTCCTACAGGAGTTGTAACCATATCTATCTGTCTGTATGCTTTCTTAAGTCTCTTCTCAAGAACAATCATTGCAAATACAGATGTTCCTGCTGAAACATTACCTGTTCTTACAGCAATACTGTTTGTTGCAACCATTCCTGTTCCTGCATCACCTTCAGGAGGACATATAGGAGTCCCTGCCTGAAGTTTTCCTGAAACATCAAGTTTCTTTGCTCCTTCTTTTGTAAGTACACCTGCATTTTCACCTGCTGAAAGAACTCCCGGAAGAATATCTTTAAGTTTCCATGCAAATCCTTCTGGTGCTACAAGTTCATCAAACTGACCAAGCATTTTTTCATCATATGTTCCTGTTGTACTGTCAATAGGAAACATTCCTGATGCATCACCTACACCGAGAACTTTTTTGCCTGTAAGCTGCCAGTGAATATAGCCTGCAAGAGTTGTGAAGAAATCTACATCTTTTACATGACTCTCTTTATTTAAAATTGCCTGATAGAGATGTGCGATACTCCATCTCTGAGGAATATTGAAATCAAATACCTCTGTAAGTTTGTCAGAAGCTTCTGATGTTATAGTATTTCTCCATGTTCTAAATGGAACTAAGAGAGTATCATCTTTATCAAATGCCATGTAACCGTGCATCATTGCACTAAATCCCATAGCACCGATTTTTGTAATTTCAGCGTCATATTTTTCTTTTACTGTTGCAGCAAGTTTGCTGTAGCAGTCCTGAAGTCCTGTCCAAATATCATCAAGGCTGTATGTCCATACACCGTTTTCATATTTATTTTCCCATTTGTGACCACTTGTCGCAATAAGGTTGTTGTTTTCATCTATAAGAACTGCTTTTATCTTTGTAGAACCAAACTCGATACCGAGGGCTGTCTTTCCGCTTTCAATTATATCTTTCATTTATATTTTCCTCCTGATTTCTAACGATAAACAATGTCACCAAGCATAAGATCTCTCTTGAAGTCTCTGATATTTGTATCTTTGTTTATAACTACTGCTTCAATTCCCATCATAGCAGCCCAGTCACACATCTGCTCTGCCGTAAGGTCATATGTAAATGCTGTATGATGCGCACCACCTGCAAGAATCCATGCCTCTGCTCCTGTATAAAGGTCAGGTTCCGGTGTCCAGAAGTTTGTAGCTGTCGGAAGTTTTGGCATTGGCTTTTCTGTCTGTTTGCACTCAACATCGTTGATGATAAGTCTGAAACGATTTCCAAGGTCTATAAGTGATGTTGCAATACCATGACCATTCTTAGATGTAAATACAAGTCTTGCCGGGTCTTCTCTATCACCCATAGAAAGTGGCTGGCATTTAATCTGAATTGGTCCTTCTGCGATTGACGGACATATCTCAAGCATGTGGGCTTCAAGTATTCCCTCTTTGCCCGGAACAAGGTTGTATGTGTAATCCTCAAGCATTGATGTTCCTTTTGCATCTTTCATGCCAGCTGTCATAACCTTCATAAGACGAACCATAGCTGCAACTTTCCAGTCACCCTCTGCTCCAAATCCATAACCTTTTTCCATAAGTCTCTGAATAGCAAGTCCCGGAAGCTGTTTAAGTGCACCAAGGTCACCAAAATGAGTTACTATTGCCTGATAATTCTTTTCCTTTAAAAATCTTTCAAAACCGATTTCTATCTGAGCCTGTACAGCGACATGCTTTCTAAATTCTGCCGGATCTCTGCCCTCAAGCAAGATGTCATATTTGTCATAATATTCATCGACAAGTGCATTTGTATCTGACTCTGAAACTGCTGCTACTGCCTCTGCAATCTCATTCACAGGATATGCATCTACTTCCCAGCCAAATTTAAGCTGAGCTTCTACCTTGTCACCCTCAGTAACTGCAACATTTCTCATGTTGTCAGCAACACGCATGACTCTGATATGGCTGCTCTCAACAACACCGACTGCTGTTCTCATCCATGAGCCTATCTTCTCCTGAACTTTTTCGTCAGACCAGTGTCCTACAACAACCTTACGCTCAATCTTCATACGTGTAACGATATGACCGTACTCTCTGTCACCGTGTGCCGCCTGATTTTCGTTCATGAAATCCATATCTATAGTATCATATGGGATTTCCATATTAAACTGTGTATGTAAATGAAGTAATGGCTTTCTATACTCCTGAAGTCCTAAAATCCATGATTTTGCCGGTGAAAATGTATGCATCCATGTAATAACACCTGCACATTCAGGATCATTGTTAGCTTCATTAAATGTTTTTCTGATAAGTTCATTTGTAATAAGGGTCGGCTTTAACACAACCTCAAAAGGAAGTTTTCCTGAAGCATTCAACGCTTCAACTATCTGCTTTGAATGTGCTGCAACATTTGCAAGACACTCATCTCCATATAAATCCTGTGAACCGGTACAAAACCAAAATTTATAATTTTTTACTTCCATCTTTTTCTCCTTTTCCTCTCGTTATATTTTTTGTTTTAAATGCAACAACATCTGATGTTTCCGGCTGTTAAGACCGCCAAAAACATCAGATGATATTTTTTCCTAAAATAATTTAGTTTTTTCTTAACACCATACTAATAATACCTTAATTTCAAGATTTAATCAAGTATTGTTACAAATAAAAATATGGTTTTTTTCTCAATTTGGCTACCGTTCACATATACGGTGCAACAGGCAGTGATTACATTGTGCCCTTATCACTCTTTTCTCTTTTCTTTTACAAGTGCAAATACAGCCTGAAGCACTATAAAGAAGCAAAGCAATGCTGAAATAGCGATACTTGACCATGATGAAAGAAGTTTACCATTTGTATGTACAAGTGTATCAATAGTACCTTTGATAAGTACACCAAATAATGTTCCGATTACGTTTCCGACACCACCTGTAAGAAGTGTTCCACCGATTACTGATGAAGCTATCGCATCCATTTCCATGAATTTTGCCTGAGCGACGAATCCACACATACTGTTCAAACAATATAAGATTCCACCGACTGAGCAAAGGAATGAAGATAACATATAAGCTTTCATCTTTGTCTTTTTTACATTCAGTCCCATAAGTTTTGCTGATGATTCACTTCCTCCAACAGCGTAAAGTGAACGTCCAAACTTTGTAAACTTCAGTATTATGAATGTAGCTGCTACTACAATAAGTGCTATAATAACCGGCATTCTGATGAAAGGATTCATCATAACACCATGTTTATTTGTATATCCTCCAAATGGAAGTTCAAGTTTCCAGTCAGCCCATTTAACAAATGTTGCATTGTTGATGTTTACCATCTCTGTAGTGATAACAGCTATCATACCTCTTGCAAAGAACATTCCTGCCATCGATATGATGAACGGCTGAATACCAAGTACACCAATAAGAAATCCCTGAACTGCACCAAACACAATACCTACAATAAGTACAACTGCTATGGCAACAAACGGACTCCATTTAAGATTTGTCATACCGTATGCCATTATCATACAATCAAGTCCGACAAGTGAACCTACTGAAATGTCGATTCCGCCTGTAAGCATTACACATGTCATACCACAGGCAACACATATAAGACCTGCATTTGTAATAAGAAGATTTAAAAATGTCTGAAAATGACCAAATCCCTTATCATCATATACAACGCATCCTATACCATACATAACTATAAAAAGAACTATCGTAATAAGCAATAAAAGATTATTGCCGCCAATTTTTATTTTATTTTTATTCTTCATTTCGCAACAGCCTCCCCTCCGGTAGCACTAGCCTTGCGTGCTTTTCTGTTTTTAATATAACTCTGAATTGCCGGAGCCTGAATCGCAACAATTATAATAATAACAATAGCTTTGATAACGGGTGCCTGCTCCGTCTTTACACCAAAGGCAAGAAGTGTTGTAGAAAGTGCTTGTATTGTATATGCTCCGATGATAGAACCTGCAAGTGAGAATTTACCGCCTGCAAGACTGTTTCCTCCAAGTGCTACCGCAAGGATTGCATCCATTTCAAAATTTAAACCTATATTGTTTGAATCAGCCGAATAAATTCTTGATGATGCAACGGTTCCCGCAACACCTGCGCCAAGACCACATATAACATAACATATAAAAATTATAAGTGCTGAATTGATACCCATAATTCTCGCTGCTTTTGGATTTATACCAACAGCCTGTATGTACATTCCAAGTGCTGTCTTTTTAAGAAGAATTGTAGCAAGTATTATACATATAATAGCTACAAATATCGGAGTTGGTACCGGGCATTCCCATTTTCCTATATGCCAAAAGTTTCCGAGATATTTGTATTCTTTTACACGCACATAAGTTATCTGGTTGTTGCTTACAACAAGACCTATCGCTCTCGCAGCCGTGTAAAGTACAAGTGTCGCAACCATCGGCTGTACTTTAAGCTTTGACACCATAAAACCGTTAAAACATCCACAGATACCGCCTATAAATATTCCAAACAGTACACCAAATATGATAGGGTGTTTAACTGCTGATGCTGAACTTACTCCATATCCTACAAGTGATGTACAGCAGCATGAAGCAACAAGTGCCATAACCGAACCTACGGATATATCTGTTCCTGCTGATACTGCAATCGTAAGAGTCATTCCTATAGCAAGTATAGCTATCTCACTTCCTCTGTTTGCTATATCTATCAGTCTTCCATATAATACACCGTTATTTATTGAAATCTGTAAAAAGCTTGGTGATTTAATTACATTAACAAGAATTACTAATATCAAACATACAGTAGGGAAAAACAATTTACTTCCAGTGCATTTTTTCCAAAACGAGTTCTTCTCCTTACTCATCCTTGTCACCTCCCGCAATAGCTTTCATGATAGAATTCTGTGTCATTTCATCGTCAATCTCTCCAACTTTGACTCCGTCTCTAAGTACAACCATCCTATCACATGTTCTAAGCATTTCTTCAATCTCAGATGAGATAAATATTACTGCCTTGCCTTCCTTTGCAAGTTTAATTATAAGTTTCTGAATTTCTGTTTTTGTACCTATATCAATACCCCTTGTAGGCTCATCGAGTATAAGAAAATCAGGATTTGTTGCAAGCCATCGTCCAAGAATTACTTTCTGTTGGTTACCACCTGACAACTGGCTTATAGGCACTTCCATGCTAGGAGTTTTAACCTGTATTTCTTTGATATATTTGTCTGCAATCTTTTCCTGCTCTGCTCTCGGCAAAAGTCTGAATATACCTCTTTTTGCCTGAACTGCAAGTATTATGTTTTCTCTTATCGAAAGGTCTGCAATTACACCCTCTGCCTTTCTGTCATCAGGAAGAAATCCCATTCCTAATTTCATAGCATCTATAGGTGAATTTATTTTAACTTCCTTTCCTTTTACCTTGAGTGTACCACTCTGTGATTTGTCGGCTCCATAGATTACTCTGGCAAGCTCGCTTCGTCCTGAACCAAGCAGTCCCGTAAGACCAATAACCTCACCTTTATGTATAATAAGATCAAACGGTTTGATTTTTCCCTTGTGCCCAAGTCCTTTTGCATCTATGATAATCTCATCCTGAATTGAACTTTCTGCCTCTTTTATTGAAGCAAGGTCATCAAAGTTCTTACCCATCATCTTTGCGACAAGTTCTACTCTAGGGAGTTCTGCCACTGGATACTCGCCTACGAGCTCACCGTTTCTTAAAACAGTTATCGTATCACATACCGCATATACCTGTTCAAGGAAATGTGTAACAAATACAATTCCTACACCCTCTTTTTTCAACCTAAGCATCATTTTAAACAGTTTTTCTACTTCGCTGTCATCAAGCGAAGAAGTCGGTTCGTCTAATATAAGAACCTTTGAATCCATATCTACTGCTCTCGCAATTGCAACCATCTGCTGCAGCGCAACCGAATAATTTTCAAGAGTTACCGTAACATCTATGTCTATATCAAGATCATCGACTATCTTTTGTGCCATCTTATTCATCTTTTTCCACTGGATAAGTCCAAGAGCGTTTCTTGGCTCTCTTCCTATAAAAAGATTTTCAGCGACCGTAAGATTCGGACAAAGATTTACCTCCTGATAAACTGTCGCTATACCTTTTTGCTGCGCCTCCTGTGTCGAATGATTTATGACAGGTCCTTCAATCCCATCAACTCTTATCTCACCGGTTTCAAAATCATATACACCGGTAAGAACTTTTATAAGTGTTGATTTACCGGCACCATTTTCACCCATAAGGGCATGTATCTCACCTTTTCTAAGTGTAAAATCAACACCGCTTAATGCTTTTACTCCCGGAAAAGTTTTATTGATACCACGCATGGTTAAAACTTCATTTTCCTTCATCTGCACCGTCTCCTTTCATGTTTTCTTAAAAACATATGAAAAATCTAATTTCAAAAAAACCATCTTAAAGCTTTCATATATTTTTAGTAAAAGTAAAATAAGAGAATCCGGTACAGCACTTCAACATCGTCACCGTCTGTTCCCTCTCGGGCAGACTTCCAACAAAATGCTGTACCTTCAAAAATGCTATTCGGATTCTCTAATATTATTATTGCTTAAATTTCCTAAACTCTTTTCATTCCTAAACTCTTTTCATTCATATAACATACTTTTTATTAGTATGCACGCTCCTTAAGAACACTGTCATCTACAACCGTCATTGTAATATCTTTACCTTCATCAGTCTTAAATGTTGAAACTGTGTCATCACAAGCGAAGCAAGCTTCATCTACGAATATCTCTTTGCTGTCAGGCTGTGTTCCTTCTTTGAGTTTCTTGATAATGTCCTCAACATATGGTGCTGCAAGAGGGTTACACTCAAAGTCTGCATTGATAGCTCCGTCCTTAACATCTGTAAGACCCGCATTTGTTGCATCAAATGAGATAATGATAATGTCTCCGTCCTTACCATAAGTCTTACCTGCTGCCTTTAATGCATCAATTGCACCAAATGCTTCATTATCATTCTGGCATACAACTACGTCAATATCTTTGTATGATTTAAGATATGATTCCATAATCTTCTGACCACCGTCCTGAGTGAAGTCACCGTCCTGCTCATCGAGAAGATTCCATCCGTTTGACTTAACATACTGATTGAATCCTTTTGTACGTCCAATCTGAGCTGATGAACCGTTTGTTCCTGCGATAGTTACAATATTAACTTTCTTTGTAATCTTCTTGGCATCAAGATATGCTTTAAGCCATGCACCTGCTGCCTGACCCTCTGCTGTGAAGTCTGAACCAACCCAAGCTGTATAAAGACTTTCATCAGCTTCAATAGTACGGTCAATAACAAGTACCGGAATACCTGCATCCTTTGCTTCTTTTAATACTGTATCCCATCCTGTTGTAACGATAGGGTCAATGATTATGTAATCAACTTCCTGCTCAATAAAGTTTCTTACTGCCTCAAGCTGGTCTGCTGATTTGTTGTCACAGTCAACGAACTTAAGGTCATAACCGTTTTCCTCAGAAAATGTTGAACGGCAAGACTCTGTACTCGCTGTACGCCAATCTGACTCATGTCCAACCTGTGCAAATCCGATTGAAATTTTACCTCCTGAACTTTTAGTTGAACTTGAAGCTGTGTCACCCTTTCCCGAACTTGAATCTGATGAACTTCCACAAGCTGTAAGTGAAAATACCATAGCTGCTGTAAGTGTTGCTGCTAAAAATTTCTTCATTCTCATAATTTACTCCTCCTTTATTGATTGTGCTTAAATCAATTTATTTTATACATATATATTAGTCATTACAAATATATTTGTCAATCATTTTTGACTTTTATTATGCTTTTTTGTGCACTTTTCCAATAACAAATTTTACAACAGTCATTTCTTTCAAATACATATTAGTTATTTTTAATATATGCATTTATAGAATTTTGGTTATTTTTATCTTATCATCCAATTTCAATTTTTATCGTATTATTATTTCAATTATATTTTTATTTAATAATTATATTTATATGCTGATTTATCCATATATTATATGCATATTTATATAAATTATTTTTGTTTTTTATATAAATATATATATAAATATAATATTATTTTTGAATTTACCTTGCTCTTTTGTTATACATTTGTATTTTTGAATTATCATATATAATACAAATAAATTGCAAATCCGTTAAATTTGTAGTATAATATATTTAATTAAAAAAGAAAAAATATTAATCTAAAAAAAGGGGGTACTTATGCCAGCCAAGTATTTAACAATAGCGAATAAACTTCAGGAAGAAATCTTTCAAGGTATATACAATGACACCGGTTTTCTTCCAACTGAATTAGAGATAGCTTCAAAAAACAACGTGAGCAGGCAGACAGCACGCAATGCTCTTGCTGTGCTTGTTGCAAACGGTATGATTGAACGCCGTCAGGGAAGCGGCTCACGTATTGTGAAGCAGAAAAAGAATATCAAAAGCAATAGTATTGCCGTAGTTACTACTTATATAAACGACTACATATTTCCAAATGTCCTAAAAGACATTCAGCACAGCCTTAGCAAAAAGAATTATGCAGTTTATGTATATGCTACACAAAATCGTGTGGATGAAGAACGCAAAATCCTGCAAAATCTTCTACAGCTAAATATTGACGGTCTTATAATGGAAGGTTCAAAAACTGCTCTTCCGTCACCAAATATAGATTTGTATCAGCAGTTTGAACAACGTGACATACCGATACTTTTTATTTACGGATGTTACCCTCAGCTCAAAAAGCACACTTCCATAACCGATGATAACTCAGGTGGCGGCTATCAGCTTACAAACTATCTTATAAACAAGGGACATACGAATATTGCCGGAATCTTCAAAATTGACGATCTTCAGGGACACGGACGATACAATGGATATCTGAAAGCTCTTACAGATGCAAATTTAAGTTTTTCGGATAAAAATGTACTTTGGTTTGACACTGATTCAAGAGAACATCTTTTAAATGACCATCACATATTTTTTGACAGTTTCTGCGAAACTGTACTCAAAAAATGCACTGCCGTTGTATGTTACAATGATGAGATAGCATATTATCTTGTAAAAACACTTCTAAATAAAGGTGTAAATATCCCGGATGATATCGCCGTAGTAAGTTTTGACAACAGCCAGTTAAGCGAATTGTCTCCTGTAAAAATCACATCTCTTGCACACGGAACGAGAAGAATCGGTCAAAAAGCCGCAATGCAGATGCTTAATCTTATAGATAAAAATGAAGTAAATTCAGAAACTGTTTCCTGGACACTCGTAGAAAAGGAATCAAGCTGAAATACAAAATCATGAAATTAAGAAACTGCAAACAATGTACATCAGAAATGGAGATTTATACTTATGAACAGGATTAAAAAAATAATAACCGTTACATTATCTTGTCTCTTTGTTATATCAGCAGTTTCAGGCTGTCAAAGTTCAAACAGTGCCGAAAAAGGAAATTCTTCTTCACAGAAAGTTTCGGACACAACTGTTCCTGAAACAAAACAGCCTGCTAAGACAAGTGAAAGCGAAACACCCACTAAACCAATTTATGTTATAAGGAGCTACAATATATACAATGAAAACGAGACTATCGACCACTATTATAATTTTGACTATGAGGACAATAAACTTGTCAAAATCGAGGGGTACGACACTCAGGGACTCGGTATCATATACAAAACCGAAATAAATGATGACAACAATCTTACATCATTTTCAAGTTTTGATTCAAAAGGTGCTAAATCAGAATACTACAAAATGGATTTGTATGATGACGGCACATTAAAATGTGAACATCGATACTCTCCAACCGATGATGTCCTTTATAAATATGATTATACTTACAACGACAACAAACAGATTGACACAAAAACAGGATACTCAAATGGGACTACACAATCCGGCAAATCAGGATATACATACAATAAAAAACAACAAATTATCCAGCAGACAAATTATTCAGTAAAAGGTGATGCAACTTCTTACATAAAATATTTTTATAAAAAAGGAAAGCTTGTAACTGAAAAATATTTTTCAAAGGAAGGAAAAATTTATTATATAAATAAATATAATTATAATAAGAACGGAAAACTTACAACAGTCTACAATTACACAGACAAAAAATGTAAAAAAACTGCTTCAATCACCAAATATAAATATAATAAAAAAGGTCTGAAAACAGATGAATTCAGATACTCTCAAAAAAACAAACTTGAAAAACATATAAACATAAAGTATCAGAAAATAAAAGTCGTAAGCGAAAAACCTTGGTATCTTGACTGGGTTTACAATAAAATTTCAGAATAAAAACGTGCCCCATAATATACTTACTATACTTACAACTTACAAAAATAAAATGCTGCATATTCTTTTTGGAATATACAGCATTTTATTTTATGTGTGTATACAGAAAAATCCACAAATTCAATCTCAATCAGAGAAATTTATTTAAATTCTTTTCCTGTAAGAAGAAGATATGCTTCTTTATACTTATCTACTGTCTTGTCTACCACTTCATCCGGAAGCTGATAGTCACTGTCCGGATTTTTCTTTAACCAGTCTCTTACAAACTGCTTATCAAATGAAGGCTGTCCCTGACCAGGCTTGTAACCTTCCACCGGCCAAAATCTTGAGCTGTCCGGTGTAAGCATCTCATCTCCAAGAACTACTTTTCCGTTTTCGTCAAGACCAAACTCAAATTTAGTGTCAGCTATAATAATTCCCTTACTCCATGCATAGTCTGCGCATTTTTTATAGAGTTCGATAGTGCAATCTTTAATCTGCTTTGCATAATCTGCACCTTTTCCAGGATGAAGCTTTTCAAGTATTTCAATTGTATCTTCAAATGTGATATGCTCATCATGGTCTCCGAGATCAGCCTTTGTAGTCGGTGTATAAATCGGCTCAGGGAGCTTGTCTGACTCTTTAAGTCCTTCCGGAAGTTTGATTCCGCATACTGTACCATTTTCCTTATAACTCTCCCAGCCGCTTCCTGTGATATATCCACGAACAATACACTCTATAGGAAGCATATCGAGTTTTTTACACATCATACTGTTTCCGTCAAATTTTTCATTTTGGAAAAATTCAGGCATATCTTTTACATCAACTGAAATCATATGATTCGGAACAATGTCCTTTGTAAAATCAAACCAAAACTTTGACATCTGTGTAAGTATGGCACCCTTTTTTGTCACTTTGTTCTTAAGAATAACATCAAATGCTGATATTCTGTCTGTTGCAACAATAATAAGGCTGTCGCCATTGTCATAAACCTCGCGTACTTTACCTTCTTTAATCGGTGAAAATTCCTTCATAGTGTATGTCCTCCATTATTTTATGTTTGTTTTTTATCTATTTTAGATTATTACCATCATTTTGTAAAGCGACAAAAAATTCTTCCAGTATTCTCTCAAGATATAACTGGTCATCAATTCCCATAGTCTCTCTCGAAGAATGCATTGCAAGAATAGGCACTCCTACATCGAGCATCCTAATAGGCAGGTTTGCCACCGCAATAGCTCCAAGTGTACTTCCCCCCGGGATATCCGAGCGGTTTACAAATCTCTGGTATTTTATATTGTATTTTTCACACAGACTCTTAATAATTCCAATTACTACAGGGTCACTCGCGTATCTTTCTGCCGCCGAAGTTTTTATTCCAAATCCATGATTTAAAAACAGTTTGTTTGTCGGGTCATTTTTCTCCGGCACATTAGGATGGATTGCATGTGCAACGTCAACTGAAAGACCTATTCCATTTGCAAATGCACATTCCATTGTCTCATTATCATAATCAAAGTTCTTAAAAATCCTCTTAATTATACTTCTTGTGAGTATTGAGCCTGCACCCTGCTTTGTCGCACTTCCGACTTCCTCGCTGTCATACACAACAGCTATATTGATACCATTTACAGGTACACTTTTCTTTATTCCTTTTATACATGCCTGAACCGATGTAAGATTATCAAGTCTTCCTGCTGAAAAAAGTTCTCCTGAAATCCCTAAACTGCACGGTGTCTCAACCGGATATAAAAACATATCATAATCAAGAATATCTTTCTCATCTGCATTTAATTCTCTTGAAATGCATTTATTCAATGTGTCCTTTTTTAACTCATTATCCGTATCATCCGACAACGCCATAACAGGAATCATGTCTTTCTGCCTGTTTAGCTCAACTCCCTTATTAACCTCCCTGTTCATATGAATTGCAAGATTCGGAATAATAAACAAAGGCTTTTTTAAATCAATATACCTGATTTCTGGTTTCATAACATCATCTGTCTTTAAGACAACTCTTCCCGCTGCAGAAAGCGGTCTGTCAAGCCATGTATTTAAAATGGCACCACCGTAGACTTCCACATTCATCTTAATGTAACCGTTTGCCTCCATTTGGCATGAAGGTTTTATCTTGAGGCACGGAAAATCCGAATGAGCAGCCGCAAATCTCAAATTTTCACCGAACCACTTCTCACCAATTGCAAAAGCAACAAGTGTAGAGCCATAAACATTTACATAATATCTTCTGCCTCTCTCAATTTTCCATCTGCTGCCAAGCTCAAGCTTTTCAAATCCCACCTCTTCCAATTCATCTGTGGCATAAATTATGCTGTGAAAAGGCGATACAGAAGCCTCTATACGTTTTTTAAGTTCCTCTGCCGTCCGCGTTCTCTGTTCAATATCCACCACTTATCCTTCTCCTGTATTTTATAATTTCACAAATATTTCTGTTTCCTTTTTAAGACTGCCTGCTATCTCCTGATTTTCATTCATTTCATTTGAAATAGTATCTATATCGGCCGCAAGATCCTGTACACTGTCTGCTGTTCCATTGACACCCTGAGCACCCTCATCAATAGCTTCACTTATCGATTCTATTGCCGTTGCTATCTGCGAAACATTGTTTTTAAGTCTCTCGGTTTTCTTTGTAAACTCACTCATGGCATCTTCAATATATGTAGCGTTGTCACGATATTCGGCACCTGCCTTAACAAAATCAGAAAAATCTTCCATAATGGAATCATTTAAATATTTTATAAGATCCTGCGAGTGCTCCGCAAGACTATGTACCGCCTCTACTATGATTGAATTTATCTCCTGTATATGATTTGCCGTATTTCTGCTGGCATCTGCCAAATCCCCAATCTCATGTGCAACTACCGCAAATCCTCGTCCGACCTCTCCTGCTCTCGCTGCCTCTATAGATGCATTAAGTGCAAGAAGATTTGTCTGCTGTGCAATATTTAAAATATCGCCTGTAAGGTCATTTATCTGGTCTATACTCTTGCTGTCCTCAATTGCTTTATTTAATACCTCAAGAATCTGATCCACTTTCTCTTTTGTGACATCCATATTGGTTCTAGCCATATTTTCCATATTCTCAGCATGCTTTTTCATCTCTACTGAATAACCGTTTATCTCTTCCGATCTGTCTGCAATCACTACTACATCTTTATTTACAGATGATGCATTATCATTTATGTGTGATGCATCACTTCCTATCTGAGTCATGGTAGCTGCAAGTTCTTCTGTCAATGATGACAAATCTGATACGCTGTTATTTGAACAGTGTACTCTTTCGGAAACTTCTCCTGCAATCCTGTCCATATTGTTTGAACTCTCAGAAACCATTCCAAGTATTCCCTGGAGTCTCTCAATAAATGTGTTTATTCCACCACCAAGAGCCGAAATTTCATCATTTGAGTGTATGGTAATCCTCTTAGTCAAATCACCTTTTCTTTCGTCTATATCAGCAATAATCTCATCAATCTCTTTTTTGCTTTTAACAATAGGTGATATAATTCTTATCTGAACCACTACTGCTGCAAATGCAAATGCAATCACACATATTATAATACATACTACACTTGTAACAAATGCAATCACATAATCCCGGCTCAACTCTTTCTTTGCATCCTGTGATTCTTTTTGTACATTATTTACCATTCTGTTTATTCCGGCATACATAGCCTCGGATGCTTTTTTAAGTTTGCTGTTTGCAATATTGAATGCGGCTTCATTTTTCGTATCTGCACTAAGCGCAATCATGGTAGCAATAGAATCTTTAAATGCAGCGTAATTTTTTATTATATTATTGTAAACACTTTCCTGCCCCTGTGAATTTTCTCCCAACTCCTGAATTTTTTTATCAAGTTGGCTTTTCTTTTTATTTATGGTATTGACATAATCTATCATAGATTTTGAATCTGTCGCTACAATATGAGATAAACCTGCCGAATGAATGTCTTTTGAAACTGCTTCTATACTTGATAGTTCTGTTATTTCTAAAAGATATCTGTCAGAAATAACTGTCGCTTTGTCATTTACCTTGCGTATATTCCTCTCTGATGCAACATTTGAAATTACTGCTATTGCTCCTAAAATAACAATCGGTAAATATATCCAAAAACGAATACTTGATTTCATTGTTTTTTTCATAATCTTCATTCCCCCTTACTGTACAACAGAAGCTTTTATCTGAGCCACTGTTTTGTCAAGATATTTCTGAAGGTCACCTTTTACGGAATCGTTTGCAAATGCCGTTCCAAGCTTTGAAGCCGGTGTCCAGAAATTTCCTCCAAGACGTTGCAATTCTGACCATTTTGACTGTTCAAGAATTGCCTGTACTGCCTGTGATTTTTTTACTTCATCAGATTTTCCTGCATTTATGTTTGACGGTCCCTGACCTCTCATTTCAAATCTGAGTTTCTGATTTTCTTCATTTGAAATATAGCGTGCAAACTTATGTGCCCACTCCTTATTTTTTGAATAAGGATTTACGCCAAGCATTTTGTAACCAAAATATGTCGACATCTGAACTTTCTTTCCGTTACAGTTGTATGTAGGAAGTTTAGCCGCTGCATAGTTTTTTCCATACATTTTCTTTATTGCGGCTTCGTCCCATATTCCACTTACACAGGCAATAACTTTTCCTTTTTTTATTCCTCCAAGCCAGTCTGCTGTATTCTCAAATCCCTTGTTTTTACCAATTTTTATAAGTGCATTTGCTACATCTATACCTTTAATTGATTTATTTTTTGAATTCCAGTCACAATAATTGGTAACACCATCTCTGTTCAGCCCCACTTTTAAACCGGTCTGTCCATAAAAAGAATACAGATACCATCCGGCTGTCCAATCCATAGCAAATTTCTTGTTGTTTTTTGCTGCAACTGACAAAATTTTTTCAAGACTCTTGACATCGTTTGAATTGAGATACTTTTTGTTGTAATAAAGGAAATATCCGTTATCTGCTGTTATAGGATAACCATACATTGTATTATTTACCGTAACCGCATTTGAAGCAGCCTCGAGATTTTCTGCCTTTACCGTCTTGGCATCTTCAATTGGATCTGCCGCACCACCTGCTGCTATCGCACTTATATCACCATCTGTAGTGGTATACACGTCTGCACCTTTCAAAACATCACCGAGAAGATTTGACCTGCACTCTCCCTCAACCATATCCGTATGTTTTATTGTAATGTCAGCCTCAGACTTATGTTCACTTATAAAATTTTCTGAAACCGTTTTGATATAATCCCTGTCTTCTTTTCCTGCCCAAATAGTAAGCTCTACCTTTTCAGAAGTCGATTTATTTTTGTTTTCTCCAGAAACAGAACTTTTATTTTCCGTTTTTTTTGTTCCTGCACACCCTGTCATAATGCTTCCTGCCATAACTACCGCAAGTATTCCTGCCAATACTCTCTTCCTCATTATATCTTCCTCCTTAATCCATTGAAGTTTTAAAGTATAAAAGCCAAAACTAATTCCTTATCTGTTTAACAAATTTTTCAATCTTTAATATATCTTTACCAAATCCGTCATCATTTTCAACACCTGACGATACATCTACCATATCAGGATTTACAGCCGCAACAGCTTTTCGTACGTTGTCCGGATTTAATCCTCCCGCTAAAATAAACAATTTGCCATCACGCTCAATCTGACTAAGTATATCCCAATCAAAAGATCTGCCACTGCCAGGCTCCGCTGCATCAAATACATAACCTGCTATCTTTTCATTAGAACTGTACGTTTTAAACTCATCCATATCGCCAACATTAAAAGCCTTTAACACCGGAATCTGTGCCATTTTCAATACTTCTTCTTCTATTTTTCCGTGTATCTGTATATAATCAAACCCTGAATTGCAGATATCAATTATCTGTTCTTTTGCAGGTGATACAACAACCGCTGTTTTTTTTATATTTTTATCTAAACGTTTCATAATTTCTTCTGCTTTTTCTATACTGATATTCCTTTTACTTTTTGGAAAAAACAATACAAATCCCGCAAAATCAATTTTGAACCTGTTTAAATATTCAGCTTCTCTCACTTCTGTCAAACCACATACTTTTATCATGGTAGTGTTTAAATCAATCAATTTTCCCACCTCTTCTCCTTTTAATTTCAAATATCCGGTAATCCCTTTATTTTCTTATAATTATAACCTATCTTAAATGTAAAATCAATTATACAAAGCCTCTATTTCGTATTTATGGCTGAACGTTAATATTTATCTGATATTCTTATTTTTTTCAAATCTGACTATTTAGCAGGTATTTAAAATATATTATTATTTTTTTGTTTGTCGATTCGCATGTTAATCACAAATACATTTTACAAAAAGAAAAAGCATTGCAGAAAAGAGGAAAAAATGAACAAATCTCTAAAAAAACTTGTTATGGCAGCTCTGTTTGCCGCATTATCTTGCGTAGCAACATATATCATAAAAATCCCTACACCAGGAACCGGCGGTTACATACACCCCGGCGACGCAATTGTTATACTTTCAGGTGTATTCTTAGGTCCTGTATACGGATTGTTTGCAGGCGGAATCGGTTCTGCCCTTTCTGACCTTATCGGCGGATATTTTATCTATGTACCTATAACTTTTGTTATAAAAGGACTTATAGCCTTTGCTTCCGGATTTGTTTTTCAGAAATTTGGAAAAGACCGTGTTTCAAAACAGATTACTGTTGCTTTCTGCGGTATAATCGACATAGTTTTAGTTGCACTCGGATATTTTGTATGTGAAATACCTATCTATACACTCGCAGGAGCAGCCGCAAGCATTCCTGCAAATATTATCCAGGGCGTGGGTGGACTTATAATAGCAAGCATTTTATATCCGTTATTAAGTCCTGCTATCAAACCTATAATAGAAAATGACTGATAACAAATTTATTGTATCATTGAAAATTTATTCTGCGTTATTTAACTGAAAGTCATTGATGCAATATACCGGATTTTTCTACATAGAGTTTTATCTACATAAAAATAAACAAATAAAAAACATCATTTATATGTCAAAATTATAAATGATGTTTTTTATTTTTCCTTATAAACGCCACGTATTATTTGATTATATAATTCTTCTGGCTGTACATGCTCTGGAATAATTAACGTTTGATTTTACTATTCCCCATTTCTTACCCATAGCTTCCACAGCTTTGCCATTACCTATATACATAATAACATGACCGATTCTGCTGCCGTGTTTATAAAATACAAGGTCTCCCGGCTGTAAATCTTTAATATCAACTTCTTTACCACATGTTGCCTGACTTGCAGAGCTATGTGGAAGGCTGTATCCGAATTTCTTGTAAACGCTCAATATAAATCCTGAACAGTCTGCTCCGTTTGTGAGACTTGTTCCACCCCAGACATAAGGATTTCCTACAAACTGCAATGCATAATTTACTATCTGTGTTCCGAGTTTTTCATCTGATTTTGAGAAAGCAGGTGTCGCATCTGTAGTCCGGCTGTCATCTGCATCCAAATTTTTAGTCTCTGTCTTTAATACTTTTGCCGTATCAAATTTACTGTATGTCTTTGTGTACTCTTTTGCAACATAACCGCTGCATCCGTTTACTTCGACTTTAAGCCACTTTTCTCCTTCTTTTTCAACTTTACATACATCATCAGCTTTAAGCTGTGTAATAATTGTTGCTGATAAATTTTTCTTTTTTCTAAGGTTGAGTACCTTCACGTCACTCTTAAGTTGCGCATATGTTGTCGCATATTTATCTGCAAGTTTTTCTACTTTTACACCACCCTTTACAAGTGATTTTTTCCAGACATAACCTTTAACTTTTCCGGACTTAACTTTAAGCCATTTTCCGCTTTCTGATTTTCCGACCACTTTTACAGCGTCACCATTCTCCATCTCGGCAAGTTTCTTACCCATTCCTGACGGAGTTTCTCTTATGTTTATGACATTGTCGCTTGAAATCGCAACCGCTGTGTTCTTCCACTTTTTGTCAAGTGCTTTTCTCTTCTTTGCGGCTTTTATTTTTTCAATATTTTGTTTGTTCTCCTTAGATGAAGAAACCGCTGAAGGAGTACTTATGGCTGTACCTGTAGTGGTAATCGCAGATGATGTGGTAACTGCCGCACCTGTAGTAACCGCTGCCTGAGTAGCAACTGCTGCCTGCTTGGTATCTGCTGTTTCTTTTGTCACTGTTGCTTTTTCTTTGTGTACATCTGCTGTTTTCTTTTCATTAAATATTTTTTTCAAATAATTTTCAGAAAGAAGAATGCTGTCAGCACTCTCAGATAACGCTACAGTATCGCTGACATCATCCTTTTGTATAAAATAATTGTCTAAAGCATTTGTGTTTGCTGATGCTTCTGCCCCCGTATAATTCATACCTATTGTGATAAAGCATGCGGCTCCTAAGCCTGCCGCCGTCTTAATCCAATGTGTTCTATTCATTATTAATCCTCATTTCAATTATTATTACAAAACTGTTACAATTCACAAAAAAAGTATATCACCATCAATTTTGTATGTCAACAGAACAATTGTGTATTTTTTATAAAACCAAAAACTATTTTTGCATTTTATCAGATTTTTTAAGTCAAAATACACTATTTCATTTTATATTATTTTCCATTTTGGTAAAATATATACAATTTGGCATGAATTAACATTAACTTTTTATATTATATTTTCTTACTACATTTGTAGATTATTGTCATTATTTTAATTTAATATTCTCAAATCCGGCTTATGAGTTTATTTTTTAACTCATTTTTTGCAAAGGAACACCTTATTGCATCTGCCTCAAACTTCCTTATATCCTTTTCATCAAAATTAAATGCATCAGCCAGAATTTTAAGTTCTTTTTTTATATTTGTATTTGAAACCGTCATATTGTCTGTGTTTACCGTGACTGTAATTCCCGCATCCATAAGCTTTCTGATAGGGTACTCACTTATATATCTATAAATATTTGTATTAAGATTGCTTGTCGGACAAAGTTCAAGTGCTATCCCCTTATCCGAAAGTTTTTTCAACAAATCTTCGCTTTCTACCGAACGTACACCATGTCCTATTCTGACAGCACCATACTCTACAGCTGTCTCAACACTCGTAAAGCCGGCGGCTTCTCCTGCATGTATCGTAAACGGAATACCTAATTCTGATGCAAGTTCAAAAACATCCTTATAATCGCTTGTTGGAAAAAGCCCCTCCGCTCCTGCAAGGTCTATTGCAGCAACGCCCTTTTCAAAAAATTTCTTTGCGACCGAAACAGTTTCAATATTTTCATCGTGATTGTTTTCTCCACGCATACAGCATAAAATGAGATTTGCGTTAAGTTCTGATTTTCTCATTCCATCAATAACCGCCTTAACAACCTGTTTCTGTGACAATCCCTTACTTGTATGGAATTGTGGAGCAAACCTTATCTCCGCATAGATAAGTCCCTGCACCTTTAATTCTTCCAAAAGATTGTACGAAGCTGTCTCAAGAGCCTCTTTTGTCTGAAGCAGCGTAATCGGAAAATCAAACTTTTCAAGATACTCATTTAAATCTCTGCATCCATCAGAGACCTGAAGTTTCTCCAAAAGTTCACTATCACTGTAACAATTTTTAATTTCCTGAATCTGCATGAGTTCTTTCACCGAATCGACAGACAGTGAGCCATCAAGATGCAGATGTAAATCAACCAAACCTATATTATCAAAATTTATCATATCTTCTCTCTTTCTTTTTCTTATAATGATATTAGGGCAGACCCTTGCTTCATGTTATACCTGCCCCATTTACTTGTCAAAGATTATAAGAAATTTCACCGTCTTTTATCCTTATAATACGGTCAGCATACTCAGCCATTTGTGCATCATGCGTCACCATCACGATTGTCTGGGCATATATTTCTGACGATTTTCTAAGTAACTCTGCTATGTTCTCTGCGTTTTTTGCATCAAGATTTCCTGTCGGCTCATCTGCAAGTATCACATCCGGTTCTATTGCAAGTGCCCGTGCTATCGACACCCGCTGCTGCTGTCCGCCGGACATCTGCGTGGGAAACTTGTCACAACAATTTAATATATCGAGCGACTCCATCAGATTTTCTATTTTTTCCCTGTTCTCCCGTCTGTCATCGAGATGTATCGGCAGGACTATATTTTCATATGCAGTAAACTCTGGAAAAAGATTGTAATCCTGATATATGTACCCAATCTTTCTTCTCCTTATCCTTGCAAGTTCCGATACACTTTTGCCTGTCACAAGTTCACCGTCAATATAAATTTCTCCCTCGTCAGGCACATCCAGTGTCGCAAGACACCTCAAAAGTGTTGATTTTCCCGAACCGCTTTTTCCGATTATCGCACAAAACTCTCCCCGCTCAAAACTGATACTTGTTTTCTTTAATGCCTTAACCTCTATCTCCCCTTTATAAGTTTTTGAAATATTTCTCGCTTCTAAAACTTTTTGCGACATACCTTTTCTCCTTTCCAAGCACATAATGACTTATAACAACGACCGAAAACATTAACACAAAAAATGCCCCTGTCTTATAAATATCCACCAAGTCAGCCAGTTTGTAGAACACAAAATTTCTTTCGTTAAGTTCAAATATCTTTCTATTAAAAAGATAACTTCTTATATACTCCGCATCGGCATAACTAAAACTTCCTGTTTTCTGACTATACTGCTCTCCATATTCTCTCTGCCATTCAAAAATAAAGCCAATCCCGTAAATAACATATGATATTGGCAGACTTATCAAAATATACGATGCTTCTCTCAAACCATTTTTCAATACGGACTTTGTAAATTCTTTTGGCTGTACACCCAGATTTTTTAACAGCTTTCTTTTGGCTTTTTTTCTCTCGTATTCCTCATAAAGAATACATACTAATATAAATATGTAGATTACGGTTATTATCACTGCTAAAGTTCCGTAAGTTAACGTCTCTCTTACCATAACTTTAAAAGCCTTATCTATCTTCTTATAGTTGCTCTCACTTTCATAATTTAAATTTTCACACTTCCTCTCAAGTATTTTATCCACTGCCGCTGTATCTGATACCCTCGAAAAATCAATCTTTACATTATTATAACCCGCTTTTATCCCATCCTGTGCGGCTATTTTTTCTGCAAGTTTATTACTCCCGGCTATCATGTACGGTTTTGTATCTCCAAGTCCCAGAAAATCAAAATCTTCAATTGCAAGTATATCACCGACCCTTACCCTAATATCTTTTCCCTTTGTCTGTATAGTCAGCACATCACCTTTCTTTATAGTTTCATCAAATCCTTTTTCGTCCCCATTTTCTGTCTGATTGTACTTCTGTTCAAACAATATTATCTCATTTCCGTTGTTAAACTCATCATAATCCATACTTTTTTTGTCCGTTTTACCGCCGATAATATTCCATATGTCTTTCGCATTTTTATAATAAATTCCCCTATACATTAAGGAATCGTATTCATATGCATACTCCTTCCCTGCCGCAGTCGATGTGTCAATATATTCTGCCCCCTCAGACAAATGATTTTTATAGTAATCAGCCGTACCTTTTTTATTCCACGAAAAAATATGTGAGTCATCCCAAAGACTGTATTCTGCTTTCTTCACCCCTTTAATCTCAGATAAAAACTCAGTAAATTCACTTGAAAAAACATCTTTCATGTAAATCTTTTGCGTCCCCTCACCCGCATATATATAATTTGTTATTTTTCCTTCACCCTCATCCATATGCTTTTTTGCCGGAACTTTTGCTTCTTTTATCTCAAAATTCCTTACTTTTGTCTGTACAACAAAATCTCTATTTTCAATACAGACAGACTTAAATAATTTAACCTTTGAATTTATCTGTACAGAACATATAAATATGCAGATACAAACTCCTATACCTGTTATTCTCATGAATAACACAGATAACGTAGAGCATATTCTCTGCCTTTTTTCGTACTCACAGACATTTAATTTTCTGCTCCTCTCTGCTCTTTTTTTCAAACGCCTGCTTGCATATGCCGAAAGATTATTCTTTTCCCATGTGATGCGTCTGCTGCCAAGCATTATCCATGAAAAAATATATGATATGACGAACACCGCTATAAAACTTGCTGCTATCATAAATAAAGTTTTTCCATTGAAAATAAAGAAATATTTTATGCCGTTTCTTTTTGCCACAATATAGACAACCGACATAGCCGTAAAATATGATATAAACAAGCTTACAACCGCCACCGGCAGTACATAGTACAGACTTTCACACAATGAAATTTTAAATACCCTTTTTCTGTCCGCACCGATTTCCAAAAGTCTCAGATAAATTTTTTTTCGTTTTGCAAAATATACCGTCATGACATATGCCATTACAGCACTTCCAAGTACCATAAGTATATATGTCATATTACGGTACATTGATTTGCTTCCAAAAAATGAATTTCCATACGCATAATCATTTACCGCATAACCGCATTCATCAAAATCCGAACCATCTGATAACCTGTCCGTTATCCTTTTTTGCACGCTCTCAATAAGATTAGCTGCGAAATCGCATACATCCGCACCTGCATATTTTTTTCTGATGTTACGGAATGCATAGCCTGACTTTGTCATATTCAGACTTGCAAATGCACTTTTTGTCACAAATGCATTTGGCAGTTTTTCTCCGCCATTCCACAATGACGCATATTCCCTGATAATTCCGACAATCCTGTATGTCACTCTGCTTAACCTTAGTTTTTTATGTTTAAGCGCAAGATTTACCGTATCATCATCAGATGCCACATAAAAACTTATATAATCTCCCATCCCGCATTTATCATCAATTGCCTTTAGTGCACTTTCCTCCAGCACAATCTCATTATCCTTTTTCGGAAACCTCCCCTGCTTTAACCTTATATGACCATTTTTTATCATCTCATTATCCATAGAACCGATATTTTTTCCCGCCATGAGCAGACTGCTCACAGGATTTACAAATTTTACCGTATTAGTATCGTTCTTAAATAAATTTTTTTCTTTGTCAGTCAGACAATAAATCGCACCGCCTGTCCATATCTCACCGCTTTTCTCAAGATACGGACTGTTAATCTTATCCGATACCGGTGTACGAAGCAGCCATTCACCATAATAATCATAATTTGTCTGCATCTGAAATTCATTTGCATTATCCATAAAAAGAAGTGTCGCCGTCAAAAAAAACACCACGATAACAGTCATTGTACGCATAAAAATCCCATCCCGTTTTCGCCGCCTGACTCCCGTTTTTATAAGATTTATATGTATATTTTCTCTATTTTTACGCACTTTTAAAACCTCACTAAAATTTTTGTTCACCCTTTAGCTCCCTATTGTCTTTTAATATCATCTGATGATACGTATTGCTCATTGCTATCTGCTTTTTACCATTCACTATCTTATCAGCCAGACATTACAGCAATCTTACACCGTCCGGATTTTCTGTTTCAATTCAGGTTTTGGCAGATTAAATTCTATCTTAAGACCTGTTTCATCACTTCCTGACAAGCGTATTTCACTGTAATGAGCTTCTATTACATATCTTGCCAGATTCATTCCTATTCCTGTTGAATAACTATCACTGTCACTGCCTGTATAGTATCTGTCAAACACCTTTGAAATTTCCTCATTACTTATCCCACTTCCGAAATCAGTTATAGATACCCTCACATCTGTATCAAATTCCCTCACTCTTATCTGTATAGGTTTTTGTGAATTTCCGTGTACAATACTGTTATCCACAAGATTTGATATTGCCTCAAAAAGCCATTCCTCATCACCCACAATGTAAACTTCACCCATGAAATTTATTTCTGCATCGAAATTTTTTCTGCCAAATCTATCAACAATTTTTTCTAAAATCGAAGTCAGGTCAACAATATCCTTTCTGAAATGCACTTTCCCCGCTTCCATTCTTGCCAGATTAAGAAGCATCATAATGTGTCTCTTTATTTCTTCGCCTGAATTTAAGCTGTCTGATATAAGTTTATCCGCACTTTTTTTGTCCTCCGTCTTCTCGTCTTTTTCATCATTATTTTCTAAAAAAGACTCCTCAAAAAGAGAACTTAACATATCAAGATTTAAAAGAATTCTCGCAAGAGGTGTCTTTATCTGATGTGCTATGTTCTCCATAAATTTCTGCATGTCTGTTTCGCGTTTATCTATATAATTTTTAAGATTTATCTGAATGTTTATCAAATTTTCAATATCTTTTTCAAGAAAATAAAATCTTCCTCCGTCAGTTTTTTTAAACTTTTTCTTTTCGCTGAGTGCTAAAGATATTCTTTCAGAAACATTTTTAAAATACATGATAATATTTTTCTTCCAAAGATATATACTTAACGTCGAAAATAATGCCAGTAATATAAAAAATGCACAGCTTAATAATTCATAATTCTTTATACCGCTAAAATCCTTATCAAATAAAATATCATATGCCTTATCAGTATACCCAAGTGAATACGCTGCCTTGTCAGCCTGCTTTATTGCTTTCTTTATAACTTTACTACTCCCGAATATATAATTCATGGCAGTATTTGTTTTTAATTTTGTATTCTCTTTTAATTCAAAAGCCTGATTTAATATAATGTCAGCCGCCTCCGGACTTTTGTCATAAACCTCACCCACAATTATTTTAAAATCATTTTTCCTGTCACACTTTTCCCTGTATACCAAAAAAACAAATATAAACATCATTAAAAAAACAACTGATATGTATAAAAATGCATATCTTTTCTTATCCGTATATCCGCTCATATTTCCCCCATTTCCGATATTTGAATTTTCCATCTGTAACCAATGCCACGAACCGTTTCTATATATTCCCCCACAGCAGATTTCCCTATTTTCTTCCGCAGACGGCTCATATGGACAGATAATGTATTATCCTCAACATCCACTCCTGCGCTATCCCATAAATATTCTAAAAGCTGTTCTCTCCTTATAAGCCTGCCATTACTTCGTATCATATATTTAAACAATTCAAGCTCGGTTTTTCTAAGTTCAATTTCTCTCCTGCCTGAAAAAAGCCTTTCCTCCGCTGTCACAAAAGACAACTCCCCGCTTTTTATTATCTTTTTATCCTGCTCACGCATTTTTCTCCTGATGTTTGCTGACACTCTCGCCAGTAGCTCACGTTTTCTAAAAGGCTTTGCTATATAATCATCAGCCCCAAGGTTAAGTCCTTCTATCACATGTTCCTCATCATCAAGTGCCGACAAAAATATTATTGGCGTATTCTTTTTTTCCCTTACTTTGCGGCACAACGAAAAACCGTTTTCCTTTCCAAGCATAATATCAAAAATATATAAATCGATGCTGTTTTCTCCATTAAAATCCTTATAAATATAATTCTCGGCAGCATAAAAATCATCCGCTAAAAACACGTTGTAATCTGCTTCTTCAAGCAGAACTCTTATGCTCTTTCCTAAACTTCTATCATCTTCAACCAATAAAATTTTGTGTTTCAATTTCTTCTCCTTGTGTGCATTTCTATCTGAACATTTTTATTTATGTATATGTCATTCCTTAATATCATAATTTTATGATGCAAGTGCCAAAACACATTTTGACATCAACGTCATTTTATCAAATTCTCCTCTCGAAAGATACAATATCCGAACATCAGAACAATATTTTTTATCAAATTTTTTATTTATCTCTATCTATCCAATAAAAATCTTTTTACTTTTTTTATTTCCAGACTTCTCACCTTTTCTTCTTTTTTTCGGCTTTGAATAACCGCATTTTTATAATCTTTTTCAAAGTCAGCACTTTTACATAGCTCGTCTAATTTGATATATAATTCTTCAAAATCTTCTGTATTTCTGTAATCACGCATATAACCATTGATATAAGAAATATTGCAATTCTCAGAATTAAAATATTCTTTTTTACTCCTGTCCCAATCCTTTCCGAAATCAGATGACTCCGCATTATACACATTATCTGATACACCAAAAAACGTTCTTATATAGTTTGACGGCATTTCATTCCCATCAGTATCATACGCATATCCGTTAACCAGTTTAAAATCTTTATTTTTCACTCCGTTTACCAATAAAACTGCTACCTTTTTGTCATTTAAAACTTTATCTATAATAAACATGCTTTGACTGTGCTTATCTGATTTTGCATTTATCATTGTATTAGAATAATCATATGTTTTGTAATAATATTTGAATGTTTTAATATAATAATCATCTTTTAAATTCTCTGCTGTTGCATTATCTGCAAAAAAAGCAATATCTTTTTCTTTTTGATTTATAATGCCAAGTGTTTCGACCTCATATTCATTCAGTGAAATATTTCCGCTTATTATATTTTTATTGTATAGATTGTTCAATGATTTTATTATACTTTTTAATCTCTCATCATCAAATGTCGATTTTACATTTCCGTCCGTATGACTGAACCATAATCCTCCCATATCACATAAGCCAACAGAATTTAATATATCATAATAAGAAATATCCCATAGCAGCTGATTTTTACCCATATTTTTTGTTTCTATACAGCTTAATGTATCTTCAATATTATCAGGTAAATTTTTAATTTCTGATTTTGTAAATTTATCTTTTTTAAATGCAGCATAACATCTGTGCGGTAAAAAGTTCTGGTTTGGAATTGCAAAAACATGTCCGTCTTTTTCCATTCCTACCCATTCATTTTCATTAAACGCACTATACAGTGATGCATTTTTCTGTTGTTTTAAATCATCAGCCATATCATATGCATAATTATTTTCAATTAAATTTTCATATGCATTGTAATCATCCTCATCATATGTAAAACCACTAAAAAATACGTCCACATATTGTTTGTCCAGATAGCCCAAAATACCTTTATTGTAACTACCCTCTGCATCATCCGTCACATATAAAATATCCATATAACATTTATATTTATGCGAAAGATAACCATTTATTTTCTTTATTTTTTCCCTGCTTATAACATCTGTATCTGCACTTACCGTTGGCACACACCATACAATATGATTTTTCAGCTCTTTTTCTTCTTTCAGTTTTTTTTCTATTTTATCATCGTCAAAATATTTTTCTCCATTATATAACTGCAATGCGGCTTCTATATTATTATCTGAATTTTTTTCTATTATTTTTTTGTTTTTTTGTGTTGTATCTTTGATACTTTTTTCCATACCCGTAAAACTGTTTTTATTTTTCAATCCTGTAAGTAACATTATTGCCACAAGGCAAATACACATAATTTTTTTCATAAGCACTTTTCCTTTCTTTAAACGACAACTATAACATCTTTGTAAATCATTATAAATCAGAAATCTTACAGGAAACTTACACGCCTGAACAAAGAGTCGCTTGCGACTCTTTCGCGCTTGATCGGAATGCGTAGCATTTATTTCTTTTCCGCGAAATGCGCATCCTCACGGAGTGTTTATTATGTTATAGGAAACAAGGAGTTTCCTATAACATAATAAAAATGCGGCCTTATCCTTTTTCATGTCATATGACATTACGGATAACTGCCGCACTTTTTTATTTTAAATTTATAATGTAAGATTCAAAATGCTTTTTGATGCCAACATCATTATATTTTTTAATCACAATTTTTAATCACAAGCTGCTTCATCTAATGTCAAAATAATCTTAAATAAATCACCATCTATAATTACATCAAGATTTCCATTTTGAAGTTTCATAAGACTCTGCGCTATTGAAAGACCAAGTCCGCTTCCCTCAGTATTTCTTGATACATCACCCCTTACAAACCTCTCTGTCAATTCTTCACCTGAGATATTTAATGACTGTTCTGACATATTCTTCACTGATATGCATACTTTATTTTTTGCTTCGTATGTGCTGCTATCTTCAGCCTTTCCTAAAATAAGCTCCACATCTATATAAACCCTTGTATTTTCCATGGCATATTTGCATATATTCTGGAATATGTTATCAAAAACCCTCGACAAGTGTCTGCCATCTGCCATAATTTTGAGTCCATTTTTATCCCCGTCATCAATTTTAAAATTGACAACCGGTTTAAGACTTCTTTTTTCCATCTTCGGTATATACTCACCGAGACTCTGCTCAATAAAAACCGGCAAATCGAGTTCTGACATATTCACTTCCACATTGCCCGTTGAAGCCTTCGACAAATCAAGCAAATCATATATAAGACTCTTTAAACGCTGTGACTGTCTGTCAAGTACCTCTACATAACCTACTGCATTTTGATTTTTCAAATCCTCTTTCTTTAAAAGGTCTATATAACTTATAATTGCCGTAACAGGTGTTTTAATATCATGCGATACATTTGTTATAAGCTCTGTTCTCATTCGCTCACTTTTAATACGGGCATCTACTGCCTTTTTCATACCCTCACCTATATTATTAATATTCTCGGCTTCTTTTTTTATCGGTGCAAGCATATTTTCTGTTCTTATTTTTCCTTTAACTTCACCTTCTGCCATCTGTTTTATGCCTGCATGAAGTTTTGATATATCCCTTAATACCCTCGCAATCATAAATGTTCCAAGAATTTTAGCAATAATCACAGTGAAAAATGCTACTTCTGAACCGCTAAAAACTGCCAGAATACATTCAATAACACCGGCTGTCCAATATACCGTAAATACCAGTATGCTTGTCTTTACCATTGCCAAAAGTGATTTAACTGCATTTGCTGCATTTGTACACAATTTTTTTATAAACATATTATTTATAACAGCTCTATCTTTTATCTGTGCACAAAAACCTGTGTAGAATATTGTAATAAAAATTCCTGCAACAACTCCCGTTAAAATTCCTGCTGTTATAAGATTTGTAAATCCATACCGTATCAGTTGTTTTACTTCACTCTTTTGTATAGTCGATAATACTACAAGCATCATGCTCGTTACTATTCCAATCAGAACAATTACAAAATCAGTCGGTATCCTGTAAATTCGTTTAATCTTTCCACTTTCATTTGTTGATGACTTTGCCAGCAATGCAATTGCAATTGAAGAAATAATAAGTAGTATTCCTGATATGTAAGTCATAATTGTTAAACTTTTCTCATGGTTTTCATACCAGCATAAATAATAGAAGCTATCGTTTGAACTTAACTTATTGCTTAACATTCCGGTAATTGTATAGTTATATTCATTTTTTAAATACTGTGCTGCATTTACATAACAGTTGTCACCCTTCTCCTCAAAACTATGTACGGCAATCATTACATTTCCTTTTAACAATTCAGCTCCATCGCAGGTCTCTAATACTCCTTTTCTAAATTCTCCTGTAAACGGACTGACCCTGCTGGAATCCACGTCAGAACTAAAAGTTGCTTCTTCCCACAAAAAACTTTGTCTGTCAACCTTTATGCCGTCTGTCTTTTTTGATGATAATTCTTTTATTTTTCTTTCCGCATAAGTTTCATCAAATGTAACAGAGCAAACCATTTCTCCCTCAGTAGAATAAAAATCTAAATTCATTCTCTGATACGGATAAATCTTTTTTAGAATAGAAAACGCAGTTTTCCCTTTGTTTCCGATATACCCGGTACATGACAAATATTGTTTGACAGCATCATTATATAATTTTTTCTTATTAAATCTAAAACTCGTATTATTAACGGTATCAAAATAATAACCTTTTCCTTCTGTAGACACTTTATAATTGCCGTTTTCTATCATTTCTGAACCATTATCACCACTTCTTATGTCTCGATCTACACAGTCCGGTTCAAATATAAACATATAATTCGAGTTACTATTATTAACGTATTCTTTTTTAAGATTTAATATTGCTTCTAAACGGCTTTCCATTACCACATCATTATATGCATCTTCATTTAACGCTAGTTTTGCATACCTCGCCGCCCCTTTATTCATTGCACGTATTCTGCTTTTTATTTCGGCCTGCACACCACTCTTCCCTACACCATATTTACCGGCGGCTACAGTAAGAATCATACCCATTACTAAAAATACTGATAATGATACAGCCTGAATTATGTTAAACACAACTGTCAGCTTCCTTTTACTGCTGCTTTCTTTTCTTCTTTCAATATCTTTCATAATTTACTCCCACCTTTCATTAAAATCAAATCCCTCGGTTATTTATTTTTCACACTTATATCCTTGTCCCCAAACTACTTTTAAATATCTCGGCTCTGAAGGATTTATCTCTATTTTTTCCCTCAAATGTCTGATATGTACCGCGACCGTTCCTTCACTTCCCATAGGAGTATCTTTCCACACCTCCCTGTATATTTCCTTCGGTGAAATTACTTTTCCGGGTTGTTTCAAAAATAATTTCAATATCTCAAATTCCGTAGGTGTAAGTTCCTTTTCCTCTCCGTCCACAAACACCTGCTTTGCAATATCGTCAAGTTCAAGCCCTCTAAGAATATACTTTGCGTTTTCGTCTGCTTTCTCTCCACCACCCAATGTCATATATCTTCTAAGCTGAGCCTTAACTCTTGCAATAAGCTCTACCGGATTAAATGGTTTCGTAATATAATCATCCGCTCCGACATTAAGACCCAGTATCTTGTCTGTATCCTCACTCTTTGCCGTAAGAAGAATAACCGGAACATTTGAATTTTCCCTTATCTTGCTCATTGCAGATATTCCATCCATAACAGGCATCATAATGTCCATAACCACGAGATGAACTTTCTCTCTCCCAACAATTTCCACTGCCTCTTTCCCATTATACGCTTTTAAAACATTATATCCCTGGCTGTTTAAATATATCGCTATGGCTTCTACTATGTCTTTCTCATCATCACAAATTACTATATTGTACATCTCTCTCTCCATCCTTATGTATGAAATTTTGTCTGAATTTTTATTTTGCAAAATAATTTAAAATTTTTGGCATACATATCTGTGAGCCGTACCGCAATTTTGTTGTTAAACAACTTCCATCTCCCCGGTACAGCTCATATTATCTCAAAAAAAATATTAAGAAAAAAGCAGTTAAATCTTTAAGATTTGTTTAAGATTTTGAAGTTATCAATGACACTCTAATCAATATACTCAAATCCTGCAAGAATATATGGAAGCTGATTATTGATAATATCAGAAAATGTCTCAATAGCTTTCTTATCTTTAACTTCATTATACTTTATCATATAAGTACATCCACCTCTCTTACAATCACTGAATCCAACACGCTCCATGCCAGCCATATTGTCCTCTATCTGCGTCATATCAGTTGTATGTAATCTGTAGATAGTAAACAGTTCCTGCTTAATGCCGTCTTTTTCGCCATAGAATGTAACCATATCCTGTCTACAGCCTATATCTTTATTGTATGCTCCATCTTTTTCCTCAGTTTTAAGATACTTTGCTGTGTCAGAAAGCACATCCAATGTAAAGTTCGCATTAGTTGTAAATCTCTTGTAAGACGGCTCATTTTTGTTTTCTTTAAGTATGAACTCATGTCCATTAAACGAAACACTCTCAACCTTGTCAAGATCAACGATCTCTTTGAAATCAATCTTATAATAACCATTTGACTCTAAAACATGATAATCCTGTTCAGCACCATACCCTACAAATCTGCTGTCTATTTTTCTTCCGTCAAGATATTTTACAACAAGTCTGTCTTTTCCTTCCACCTGTCTTTCGTACTCCTCTTTAGTTCCCTCAAATTCCCTGTATTTTTCTATTTTAAAATAAGTTGTTAAAGATAACGGTGTGAGTTCAAACTTATTCCATACAACATCAGAACAGTTTAAGTTCATAGGAACATTTATATTTTTTACAATGGATTTACTATTGACCTCAAGTTTCCACTTTAATTTCCACTCACCTTTACATATTGTTATAAATTCACAGTCATTGTCATAATCATAATATCCTATATCTTTCAATGTGAATGTCACCTCTTTTCCTGACAGGCTTTCTCCTTTTTTCCAATCATCATCATATGATACTGATATTAAAAATTTTGCAGTATCTCCCTCAAACCAGTTTTTACACACCCCTAAATTGATGCCTCCTTCGTCTATCTTATGATTTTTGACTGAAAAATCATAATTATTGAAAAAGAGTTTTTCGCTACTCTTTTTAAGTCCTTTCACATCAATTACCGCATAAAATCCTGATTCATCAGCCATGACCTGTCCCATAGAAACCTCTACATCGCCGCTCTTTGCTGTTGCCTGTGCATCTGAAACCATTTCAGCCGCCTGCTTTTCCTGTGTACCGCCATTTATTCCAAAATAACTGCTTATCGCAGGATTAAGTTTTAATGTAGCTGCTGCCGTTCCGCCCACGAGCAGAGTCACTCCTAAAGCCGCCGCAGCAGCCCTTGTAAATCTTCGTGACATAAATTTTACCTTTATGTTACCATCTGCAGCAGCTATATTACTTTCTGCTTCTATTCTTCCTATTTTTTCCATTGTCCTTGTTAATATACGCTGTTTTTCTTCACTTGTCATCATATTCCCACCTTCTTTTATATCTGAATCTTTCCCCATATCACTAAGCATTTTATCTAAATCCTTCATAACAATCAGCCTCCCATCTCTATCCCACACTCGATAAGCTGTGTTCTTAATCTTATCCGTCCCCTGCACAGCCTGTTCTCAACTGTTTTTGCTTTAATTCCCATCTTCTCAGCAATTTCTTTTACACTGCACCCGTCAAAATATCTGAATGAAAATATTTCATTGTCCGGACTCTTCATTTCTTCGATAAGCTGATGCATCAGAACATATTCGCTGTTCTTTATCACCTCATGCTCAACATTATCATCTGCGATAAGCCTGCCTGATGCATCCACATTGTCAATCTCCTCATCAGACATTCCCGACTTTATCCTCATAAGTTTTCTGCGGCGATTTAGAGCTGTCCTTCTAGCTATTCCGTACAAATATTCTTTAAGACCGCTGTCCCTACTGACTTTCACTTTTCTCCTTGCCATCCATAATGCCACAAAAACATCAGATATCGTCTCCTCTAGATCCTCATCTGTAAATCCAAGAAGTATCGAACTGCATATAGTCTTAACTGCGTTACCGTATCTGTCAATAATCTTCTCCATTGCCTTTGAAGCATCAATATCAAGCAAACGAAGCATTTCTTTTTCTTCCCGTCTTTCTACTTCCACTCTGACCACTCCTTTGTTGTATTTTTTAAGGCCTTCATATTACTATTGGTTTATTATGTTAAAAATCCCTCACTTTTTTCATAAATATTTTTTATATACAAAAAAACAGCCTTGTCATGCAAAGCACAACAAAGCTGTTCTCTATATAAAACTCTAATTTGATGCTGTAATAATGTACAATCAATCAATATAAATTACTCAACGATTGTAGCAACCTTTCCAGAACCTACTGTACGTCCACCTTCACGGATAGCGAAGTTAAGACCCTGCTCCATAGCTACTGGATGAATAAGCTCGATTGTCATTTCTACGTTATCACCAGGCATGCACATTTCTGTACCTGCAGGTAACTCACAAACACCTGTTACATCTGTTGTTCTGAAGTAGAACTGTGGACGATAGTTGTTGAAGAATGGAGTATGACGTCCACCTTCGTCTTTTGTAAGAACGTAAACCTGAGCTGTAAATTTCTTATGGCATGTTACTGTACCTGGCTTAGCAAGAACCTGTCCACGAACAATCTGATCTCTGTTGATACCACGAAGAAGAGCACCGATGTTATCACCAGCCTGTGCCTCGTCAAGCATCTTACGGAACATTTCGATACCAGTTACAACTGTCTTACCAACTTCTTCCTTAACACCAAGGATTTCAAGTTCGTCGTTGAGGTGAAGTGTACCACGCTCTACTCTACCTGTAGCAACTGTACCACGACCTGTGATTGTGAATACGTCCTCTACTGGCATAAGGAATGGCTTATCTGTATCACGCTCTGGGTTTGGAATGTACTCATCAACTGTGTCCATGAGTTCCATAATCTTGTCTCCCCACTCGCTGTTAGGATCTTCAAGAGCTTTAAGAGCTGAACCTTTGATGATTGGGCAATCTTCAAAACCGTACTCTTCAAGAGCTTCTGTAACTTCCATCTCTACTAATTCGATAAGCTCAGGATCATCAACCATATCGCACTTGTTAAGGAATACTACGATATAAGGAACGTTAACCTGACGAGAAAGTAAGATATGCTCTTTTGTCTGAGCCATAACACCGTCAGTAGCAGCAACTACAAGGATAGCACCATCCATCTGAGCAGCACCTGTGATCATGTTCTTTACATAATCAGCATGGCCTGGGCAGTCAACGTGAGCGTAATGTCTCTTCTCTGTCTCATACTCAACGTGAGCTGTAGAGATTGTGATACCTCTTTCTCTCTCTTCTGGAGCCTTATCGATATTCTCGAAATCTACTGCTGCGTTACCTGCAACTCTAGCTGCAAGTGTCTTTGTGATAGCAGCTGTAAGTGTTGTTTTACCATGATCTACGTGACCGATAGTACCAATGTTGCAATGAGGTTTAGTTCTTTCAAACTTTTCTTTAGCCATTTTTAATTATCCTCCTTAAATTCATAGGCTTTGCCTAACTAATTTCCAATTTTCGATTTTCGCGTTTTTATAACACTATGAAAAACATTATATTGCAAATACATCTATTTTTCAAGTCTTTTTAAAGACTTTTACATGGAAAAGACCCTTAAAATTCATTATTTCAAAAATCTTTTCCATGATAAATTTTATATCTTTAAGAATTACTCTGCATTCTTACCTGCAAGAACTTTGTCCTGAACATTCTTTGGACACTGCTGATACTTCTCAAAGAACATTGAGTAGTTACCACGTCCCTGTGTTGTAGAACGAAGCTCTGTAGAATATCCGAACATCTCAGCAAGTGGAACGAAAGCTCTAACAATCTTTCCGCCTCCGATGTCATCCATTCCTTCAATCTGTCCACGCTTAGCGTTAAGACTTCCGATAACATCACCCATGTATTCCTCAGGCATAGTAACTTCAACCTTCATGATAGGCTCAAGTAATACTGCGTTACCTTTCTTCATAGCATCTTTGAATGCCATAGAACCGGCAATATGGAATGCCATTTCTGATGAATCGACTTCATGGTATGAACCATCCCATACAGTAGCATGTACACCAAGTACAGGGAATCCACCAAGGATACCAGCCTGAGCTGCTTCCTCGATACCTTCACCAACAGCTGGAATGTATTCCTTAGGAATAGCACCACCGACTACTGTTGACTCAAACTTGAATGGTTCCTCACCGTTAGGATCCATAGGCTCAAACTTAACTTTACAATGTCCGTACTGACCACGTCCACCTGACTGTTTAGCATATTTGCTATCAATATCAACAGCAGTTGTAAATGTCTCTTTGTATGCAACCTGTGGAGCACCTACATTAGCTTCTACATTGAACTCACGAAGAAGTCTGTCTACGATAACTTCAAGATGAAGCTCACCCATACCTGCGATAATTGTCTGACCAGTCTCCTGATCTGTATGAGCTTTAAATGTTGGATCTTCTTCAGCAAGTTTTGCTAAAGCTTCACCCATCTTACCCTGATCATTCTTTGTCTTAGGCTCAATAGCGAGCTCGATAACAGGCTCAGGGAATTCCATAGATTCAAGAATAACAGGATGCTGCTCATCACAGATTGTATCACCTGTTGTTGTAATCTTAAATCCTACTGCTGCTGCGATATCACCAGAGTAAACTTTGTCGATTTCGCTACGGCTGTTAGCATGCATCTGCACGATACGACCTACACGCTCTTTCTTCTGCTTTGTTGCATTAAGAACATATGAACCTGAGTTTAATGTTCCTGAATAAACACGGAAGAATGCAAGCTTTCCAACGAATGGGTCAGTCATAATCTTGAATGCAAGTGCTGAGAATGGCTCGTCATCAGAAGATTTACGAACAACTTCGTTACCTTCTTCGTCTGTACCTGTGATATCAGGGATATCTGTTGGTGCAGGCATGAACTCAACTACGCCATCAAGTAACTTCTGAACACCCTTGTTCTTATATGCAGAACCGCAATATACAGGTACTGCTTCACAAGCGATTGTTCCTTTACGAAGTGCTTTCTTTAACTCGTCGATTGTTGGCTCTTCACCTTCGAGATATTTCTCTAACAAGTCATCATCTAACTCGCAGACTTTCTCGATAAGGTTGTTGTGCCACTCATCAGCGAGGTCTTTGAGATCATCAGGTATTGTAGTGATTTCAATATCTGTTCCCTCATCATTTTTATAGTAATATGCATCCATTTCAAAAAGGTCGATAAGTCCGATAAAGCTGTCTTCCTTACCGATTGGAATCTGAACAGGGATAGCATTTTTTCCAAGACGATCAATAATTGTCTGTACAGACATGAAGAAATCTGCACCCATTTTATCCATCTTATTGATGAATGCCATACGAGGTACATTGTATGTGTCAGCCTGACGCCATACGTTTTCTGACTGAGGCTCAACACCAGCCTTAGCATCAAACACACCTACAGCACCATCAAGTACACGAAGTGAACGCTCAACCTCAACTGTGAAGTCTACGTGTCCCGGTGTATCAATGATGTTGATACGATGCTCTAAAGCACCTGGTTTCTTCTTATGATGATCTTCAAGTGTCCAATGACATGTTGTAGCAGCTGAAGTAATTGTGATACCTCTTTCTTTTTCCTGCTCCATCCAGTCCATTGTTGAGGCACCATCATGTGTCTCACCGATCTTATAGTTTACACCTGTGTAATATAAGATACGCTCTGTTAATGTAGTCTTACCGGCATCGATATGAGCCATGATACCGATATTTCTAGTTCTATCAAGTGGATATTCTCTTCCAGCCAAGACTCTTTACCTCCTTACCAACGATAATGTGCAAAAGCCTTATTAGCTTCAGCCATCTTGTGCATGTCTTCTTTCTTCTTTACAGATGCGCCTGTATTGTTAGAAGCATCTAAAATCTCGTTAGCAAGTCTTTCTTTCATTGTTTTCTCACTTCTCTTACGAGAGTAGAGTGTAAGCCAACGAAGAGCTAAAGCCTGTCTTCTGTCAGGTCTAACTTCGATAGGTACCTGATATGTTGCACCACCGATACGTCTAGCCTTAACCTCGAGCTGTGGCATGATATTGTTCATAGCCTCCTCGAATACTTCAATAGCGTCCTTACCAGACTTTTCTGCAACTTCATCAAATGCACCATAAACGATTTTCTGAGCAACACCCTTTTTACCATCTAACATGATGTTGTTTACAAGTTTAGTAACAACTTTGTTCTTGTAAACTGGATCTGCTAACACGTCTCTTTTCTGTATATGTCCTTTACGTGGCACGTTACTTCCCTCCTTAACATTATTTAGTAATACTAACAGCCGACACTGCATTTTCGTATCACTATCATTAATTCATCGGTACTCACAATTTCTAAGTGTCCGCACCAGGTTAATTATGTGAAATTAATCCGGCACTTCTCCAAATTAGTGAATCTTACTTCTTAGGTCTCTTTGCTCCATACTTAGAACGACCCTGCTTTCTGTTTGCAACACCTGCTGTATCAAGTGTACCACGAACGATATGGTATCTTGTACCAGGTAAATCCTTTACTCTACCACCACGGATAAGAACTACGCTATGCTCCTGAAGGTTGTGTCCTTCACCTGGGATGTAGCTAGTTACTTCGATACCGTTTGAGAGACGAACTCTGGCTGTTTTTCTAAGAGCTGAGTTAGGTTTCTTAGGTGTAGCAGTACGAACTGCAGTACAAACACCTCTCTTCTGTGGAGAGCTCTGTGCTACTGTTTTCTTGTTCAAAGAATTGTAAGTGTACTGAAGTGCAGGAGAATTAGACTTCTTTGTTGAGGCCTTTCTTCCTTTTCTTACTAACTGGTTAAATGTTGGCATTAATTTCACCTCCTATGTTTATAGTCAAAAAGTTAATGTATGCAAAAACGCACACTCACTCAGTATAATAAGTAAGTATGCGCTTGTCAAGACTTTTTTCTAAATTTATTTGGCAATTTTATTTGGATTTCAAATCGTACAGCATATCTTTAATACTTCCAACAGAAAAGCCTTTTCTATAAAGTTTTGCTACAATCTTCTGACTTTCTTCATATGAAAGTTCTGAAGCTTTTTCTGCGTCAATCCCAAGCTTTTCAAATTGTCTTTTGAGTGCCGCACTGTCATCATAATCTATATTTTCAAGTGCCAGCTCTATATAATGCTCTGAAACATGTCTCTTATAAAGATCCTGTCTAAGTCTCTTTATACTTCTGCTTTCATGATATATTTCAACAAATCTCCTTGCATATCTCTCATCATCAATATAATGAAAACTTCTGACATAATCTACAGCTTCGTTTACGGCCTCGTCACTAAAGCCCGCCTTTGACAGTTTGTCTGTAAGTTCCCACTCTGTTCTGTCATTATGCTGTAATATAAGCATGGCTCTCTTTTTTGCTTTTAATAACTCATCATTTTTTTCTTCACTTACTGCCATGACAAATCTTAATTTTCTTTCTCTTCAATAATGCTGTCTGCCGGTGTTTCTGTATTTTCTGTCTCATCAGCAAATACGCTTTCTTCTTCATCCGATTTAATTTCTTTTGAAAACTTTTCCCTTACCTTCTGCTCAATCTCAGCCATAACATCTGGATGTTCTTTGAGATATGTCTTTGCATTCTCTCTTCCCTGACCAATCTTATTTCCATCGTATGCATACCACGCACCACTCTTGTTTACTATATCTTCTTTTGCAGCAAGGTCAAGAATATCTCCTTCTCTTGATATACCCTCTCCGTATATAATATCAACTTCCGCTTCACGGAATGGTGGTGCAACCTTATTTTTCACAACCTTTATGCGTGTACGGTTTCCGATAGCTTCACCATCTTTCTTTATCTGCTCACCACGTCTTACCTCAAGTCTGATAGATGAATAATATTTAAGTGCACGACCACCTGTAGTAGTCTCAGGATTTCCAAACATAACACCTACTTTTTCACGAAGCTGGTTGATAAATATAACTGTACAACTTGTTTTTCCTATAATAGCTGTAAGCTTTCTGAGTGCCTGAGACATAAGTCTCGCCTGAAGTCCCACATGACTGTCACCCATATCTCCCTCAATCTCAGCCTTTGGAACAAGTGCCGCAACTGAATCCACGATAACTATATCTATAGCTCCTGAACGAACCATAGTCTCTGTAATCTCAAGTGCCTGCTCACCTGTGTCAGGCTGTGATATATATAAATTGTCAATATCTACACCAATCTTTTTTGCATATACCGGATCAAGGGCATGCTCTGCATCTATAAATCCTGCAATGCCTCCTCTTTTTTGTACCTCTGCCACCATATGAAGGGCTACTGTAGTCTTTCCTCCTGACTCCGGTCCATACACTTCAACAACTCTTCCTTTCGGAACACCGCCGACTCCAAGAGCAATGTCAAGAGAAAGTGAACCTGATGGCACTGTTTCAACATTGAGATGCGTATTATCTCCAAGTTTCATAACTGCGCCTTTTCCATAATTTCTCTCTATCTGTGCCATAGCAGACTCTAATGCTTTTAACTTGTTCTCATCAATATTTGGTTTTGCCATTTTTAAATCCTCCTTTTACGAACAGATGTTCCTGACATCTATATTATATTTTTTATATAGAATTGTCAATCATTTTTTGCACAGATAAATTATATTTTTTTGTACTATCCGTTTCCATATGATTTTTTTACAAAAATACATTTTATTTTCTGTATATTCTTTATAAAGGAAATTAAATTTTCGTCATTATTTGTCATTTTTGCAAAAAACAGACAAAAACTTTATTTTTTACAATGATATTTTTTTAGCAACATATACGATTTTGTGTTAGACTATATACATTATGATATATGAGCCTAAATCTAACACTATTTTTCATACATATATCATACTATTATTTTGAAAGGTCGTGTTTTTATGACGCAGAAAACCGTAAATGCCGGAGAATTTTACAAACATTTTAAAGGACAGATATATCAGGTAAGAGCATTGGCAGAAAACAGTGAGGACAATACGCCAATGGTTGTATATCAAGCGATGTACACTCCTTTTAAAATCTGGGTAAGACCTCTTTCAATGTTTCTTGAAAAACTTGATAAAGAAAAATATCCCGGTGCAACGCAGGAATATAGATTTGAAAGAATCATGTTCGATGACTGCCAAAAGACAGAGGATGCAGACTGTATGCCAAATTCTATGAAATCTCCCGAACCACTGGCAAAATCAAACATGGAACAAAAATCAATTTATCAAGGAATCGCAGTTGCAGAACCAGGCACCGTACAGTCTAAAAAATCAACTGCAGATACAAATATCATACCTGCCAAAGAAACTATAACCGTATCAGACGAAGAAATCACTGATGCACTTTTATCGGGTCAGGTCGAAAGAAAACTTTCCGGAAAAATTTCAGACACTCAATTGGCTGCAAAAGGTCTTATGATTTTCCTTGATGCTGAAAATTATCACGATAAACGCCATATTTTTTCAAGTCTTGAACCATATCTTAATGATACTATGCTTAACAATATTGCCGTTACTCTTGACCTTGTTCTCGATGAGGGCAGCAAGGAACAGCATTTTGACACAATTTTGAATTGTCTTGAAACACATGAGCATTATGAATGCAACAGACTTCGTTAAAAATCAATATTAAAAATGTCTGCAATAATTATAAAGAAATGAGGATATATAAATGAAAGTAAATAAAGAAAGCATGCTTGTATATGCTATAACAGACAGACACTGGACAGGCACACAGACTCTTGAACAGCAGGTAGAGGAAGTTCTTAAAAACGGTGCCACATTTTTACAAATCCGTGAAAAAAACATGACGCACGACGAACTCGTAAAAGAAGCGGTACACATCAAAGAGATTGCTGCCAGGTATAATGTTCCCGTCGTTATTGATGATGATATTTATGCTGTTATGGAAGCAGATGTTGACGGTGTTCATATAGGTCAAAATGATATGGATTATGTTGAAGCAAGAAAGCTTCTCGGAGATAACAAAATTATCGGAATGACAGCTCCAAGCGTTGCACTTGCAAAAAAAGCAGAAGAACTCGGTGCAGATTATATCGGTGCAGGTGCAGTCTTTAGCACAAACACAAAAAAAGATACAAAACCACTTGAACTTAGCACACTGAAAGAAATATGCAACAGCGTTTCCATTCCTGTCGTTGCTATCGGTGGCATCGACCATTCTAATGTTAGAGAACTTAAGGGAACCGATATAGACGGAGTTGCCGTAATCTCCGCACTTTTTGGAGCAAGTAACCCCGGCAAAGCTACAAAAGAACTTGTTTCAATTATGAAAGATGTTATTAAATAATAATCAAATAAATATAAATAATACTTATCGCAATACATTAGGCAAAACAAAAATGCTTAAAATCAATCTTTTATAACATGATTTTAAGCATTACTAAGCCTTTGATTTATTGACGTACTCTCAGTAAAAATACAATTTTGACATTCTGCTTTACTTGCCTATATTCGAGTAAACTCGATATAGGCAAATAAAGCTTAATAATTTAATGAAAATCCATTAATAAACTCATCTTCTACTTCTTCCATAATAACATCATATTTTTTTGTAGTAAGATTATAAGCATATATGCCCCTTGTATCCCCTTTCCAGCCTAGGAAATACAGAACATTGTCATAGAGAGCCATTTGATCCATTATATAAAAAGGCAGTTTCAGTCTTACACGCTTTTTTGTATCTAAATTTACCTCATAGATTTTATGTTTCTGTCTGGTAGTAAGTCCATTAGGTGCACAACTTAATATCAGCTTTTTTCCCTCGCACGCTATTCCGTCTATATAATATTTCGTTTTATAAACAGTTTTTGTCTTTTTTGTCTCCATATCGAGCATGGCAATTTTAGAAGGTGCATTACGACCTTCGTCGTCTGCCTTTCTCATTTCACTGTCTGAATAGTAAGAGAAAACTATTTTATTTTCCTTTGGAACTGTACTTACCATCCATGTGAAACGGTCATCTTTCTTATCGAACATAACACGGCTGCAATTCTGAAACTCTGCATCACAGACAATTGGTTCAATACAGTAATAGTGTAGTAAGTTAGCTGCCATAAAATATTGTTTCCCACACTGGATAAAATAATTAAAATCACAAAACTGATTTGTCTTTTTTACTCTCGTTCCGGGCTTATATAAATAAATCTGGTTTCCTTTCCCTTTTCCGCTAAATGCCGAATAGTATATCTTATCATTTCTGGTTGAATACAGAGTAAGCGGATGTGAAGAATTATATGGCACTGTTCCTTTTTGTTCCAGTTTCTTTTCTTTAATATCATAAAAAAAGCATCTGCTGCCCATCCCTGATTCAAATTTTCTTGAATTAAACGACCGAGTAATACTCAGATAGGGTGAAATCTTGTTTGTTTCTGTGTTTTCATATACTTTTACGTTTTTTGTTATACTTACTTTTTTTGCCGCCTGTGACTTATTCAGTGAAAATGCAGCTCCTCCCAAAAGTATAACTGCTGCAAATGCTATTATCACAGCATTTCTTACTGTCTTTTTAAACATAACATCCCTCCCTAGTATAAGTTTTATTTGCTCTTTACGGCGATACTTCAACACGAGTGTCCTCTAACATCGCCAAAACTTCTTCCATCTGTCCCATTTCTTCTTCCTTAACATATTTAGAGCTATCCCCTTAGTTATACCACATTTTTTTGTTTTTGAACAAAATAAATCAGATATTTTTGAAATATTTTTATAATACTAATAAACGCCTTCTGCAAAACATCTTTTGCAGCCCTCTTTCTTGTTATTTTATAATATTGTATGTTATTATGGATTTGTAACAACGAAACAGTTTTCCTTTTAACAGCTTATAACAAGCAATTGTAAACACTTTGCAAGGAGGTAGCGATGAACACAACCCACAAGCTGCATATATTCGATATGGACGGAACGATACTTGACTCAATGCCAATGTGGTCGACCATAGCATCAGATTATCTCGAGTCATATGATATACCACATGATGAAGGCGTAAATAAACTTATTGAGTCGTATACTCTCGAAAATGCTGCAAAATACTTTATAGAACTCGGTCTTGATAAAACCGTAGATGAAATAGTAAAAGATATTTATGATTTTTCGCTTAACAAATATAAAAATGAAATACCGGCAAAGCCCGGAATGACAGAATTGTTAAAAAAGCTTCATGAAAACGGCGAGACAATAATCATTTTATCAGCATCACCTGTACAATGTGCCGAGGCAGCTTTTAAGCGTCTCAACATCCTAGAATATTTCGACAAACTTTTTTCATGCCAGGATTTTGAGACAGATAAAACCGTACCTGAAACTTTTATAAATGTAGCTGCTTCTCTCGGCTTTAAACCCGAAGATACAATTGTATACGAAGATGCACTATACTCTATTCTTTCCGCAAAAGCCGCAGGCTGTAAAACAGTAGCAGTATATGATGATTTTGCTAAAAATGAATGGGACGAAATTTTAAAAAATGCTGATGAAATACTGGTAAAACCCTCCTAGTTTTATACAATAAACGCAGACTGAAAACAAAAACTCAGTCTGCGTTGCGTTTTTTTATAAAAATCAGATTAAATTATTCATCAAATATAGATACGATTTCTCCGTCAAGTATCTTATTCATATTCTTTACTGCACAGAAGTTTCCGCACATTGAACATGTATCCTCTTTCTCAGGTTTTGCTGATGCACGATATGCTCTAGCTTTTTCAGGGTCGATTGAATACTCAAATGTCTTTTCCCAGTCAAGATCCTTTCTCGCCTGTCCCATGTTGTCATCCCAGTCTCTTGCTCCCGGAACACCTTTAGCTATATCGGCTGCATGTGCGGCTATCTTTGATGCAATAATTCCTTCTTTTACGTCATTTACATCCGGAAGTCTAAGATGTTCTGCCGGAGTTACATAGCAGAGGAAAGATGCTCCGTATGTTGCGGCTATCGCGCCACCTATTGCAGCTGTAATATGGTCATATCCAGGTGCAATATCTGTTACGAGTGGTCCAAGTACATAGAACGGTGCTCCTTTGCACATTGCCTGCTGTACTTCCATATTTGCTTTTATCTGATTAAGCGGCATATGTCCCGGTCCTTCTATCATTACCTGAACGTCCTTTTCCCATGCTCTGTTTGTAAGCTCTGAGAGTGCAATAAGTTCTTCAATCTGAGCTGCATCCGTAGCATCTTTGAGACATCCCGGACGGCATGCATCACCGAGACTCATTGTCACATCATACTGTCTGCATATATCAAGCACTTCGTCATAATACTCATAGAATGGATTTTCATTTCCTGTCATCTCCATCCATGCATAGATTATCGAACCACCTCTTGAAACAATATTCATGAGTCTTTTATTTCTCTTAAATCTTCTTGCAGTCTCCTTGTTGATACCACAATGAATAGTCATAAAGTCAACGCCGTCCTCAGCGTGCATTCTCACGACATCAATCCATTCTTTTGCAGTAATATCCTTAAGTGCTTTTTTATAATATACAACTGCATCATATATAGGAACAGTTCCGATAACAGCAGGACATTCACTTGTAAGTTTGCGTCTGAACACCTGTGTGTCACCACATGAACTTAAGTCCATGATGGCTTCTGCGCCCATGTCTACTGCACTTTTTACTTTTTCCATCTCCATGTCAAGATCCGTCCAGTCTCTTGATGTTCCAAGATTGACATTTATCTTTGTTCTGAGTTTTGTTCCGATTCCGCTAGGCTTTAAACATTTATGATTTTTGTTTGCCGGAATTATTACTTTTCCTTCTGCAACAAGTTTTATAAGCTCATCCTTATCAAATTTTTCATCTTCTGCAACTGCAAGAAGTTCTTTTGTATAAATGCCTTTTCTTGCGGCATCCATCTGTGTAGCGTATTCCATTTTTTACCTCCGTTAAACAATTTGTCGAAATTTATGTATTAATTTAAATGATGCAAGATTCAAAATACCTTTTGACCCAAACATCATTTAAATATGTTGTATAGGGGAAGATTTTTTCCAAATAAAAACTCCGGACAAACGATATAAAGTCGTCATCCGGAGTGACCATGCATAATTATAACAATATATATCAAACAGTATATCATACAAAAACCGTAATCAATATAAATAATATCTGCCTACGACAGTACTAACTGTATCAGGTCATATGGGTCGGATAAAATCCCTCTCAGCATTAAGCTCCCCAGATGTATTTGATTATATTTACTTTTAAAGCCGCTGTCAAGTTGTTTTCATTGCCCGTTTTTCAGTTTTTTCAGTTTCTATCTGATTTAACTTCTGAATGCCCGTAAACTATTCATCCGCCATATTTTTTATATTTTTAGTTCCGATCTGTCCCTATTGACTAACTGCCCTAAAAAAGATACCATTATATCAAAACGCTTTAGAATAATTATACGATTATTTACTAAATCACTTTTTGGAGGTTTATATGGTATTGGGTCTTTCTATTTATTTTATTCTGATGAATTTTTATGTTTTCAGCATTTTAGGCTGGGTTTACGAAAGTATTTTTGTTTCCGTCAGAACAAAAAAGCCCGTCAACAGAGGTTTTCTTGTAGGTCCAATGCTTCCTCTCTACGGAACAGGCGCAACTCTTGTATATGTGCTTTTACGTCCTGTTTCCACGCATCCATCTTTATTGTATGTGGCAGGAATGCTTATCGCAACCGTAATTGAATATATTACCTCATATGTACTTGAAAAATTATTTCATGCAAAATGGTGGGATTATTCAACTGCACCTTATAATCTTAACGGCAGGATTGCCATTATCCCGTCAATGTTTTGGGGATTCTTAACACTGTTTTTATTCGACGTGCTTGAGCCTTTCGCCAAATGGCTGATTGGTCTTATCCCTGAGAGTACAGGTCAGAAAATACTCGCCGTTCTTATCGTCATATCTGCAATTGATTTGACATATACCGTTATCGAAACAATAAATTTCAAGAAACAGCTCGAAACTCTCTACTCATTCCGTCAGGAACTTGAACAACAGCTTCAGGATATGCAGCTTAGTTCTTTAAAAGACGATTTTCTTGCTAAAATCGGTCTGAGTGAAAAAATAGATACTGTCAGAGAAAAACTTGCTTCTATTAAGGAGACGGTGACTGAAGAACCTAAAATTCGACTTATTGAGGACAAATTAAATGAATATCGCGAAAAAAGTCATTCTATCCTTAAAACAAGACATTTATTCTTTGGAAGCAGACGTATAGTCGATGCATTTCCGACAATGCGTTTCATCCCTAAAAATAAATCTTCAATATCTGTAAAGGAGATGATTGGATATATAAATACAAAGGTCAAGAAAAACAAATAAGAAAAATCCATTGAAGAAAGCAGGAATTATATGAAAATCATTAAAAGAAGCGGCTCTGAAAATGAATTTGACGCTGATAAAATCATTGCCGCTATCAGTAAAGCTAACATCGAAGTCCCTACCATAGAGAGACTTTCAGAAGAACAGATACGCGAAATAGCATCAAATGTTGAAAAAATCTGTGAAGATATGCATAGAGCCCTGAATGTCGAAGAAATTCAGGATTTGGTTGAAGATCAGATTATGAATAAGCGTGCCTTTGCGCTCGCAAGAAAATATATTACCTACCGATATAACAGGGCACTTGTCAGAAAATCCAATTCGACTGATAAGCAGATTTTAAGTCTTATCGAATGTGACAATGAAGAAGTTATGCAGGAAAATTCCAACAAAAATCCTACTGTAAACAGCGTTCAGCGTGATTATATGGCAGGTGAGGTAAGCAAAGACATTACAAAACGATTTCTGCTGCCGGAAGATATTGTAAGAGCACATGAACAGGGAATCATCCATTTTCATGATTCTGATTATTTTGCACAGCATATGCATAACTGCTGTCTTGTAAACCTTGAAGACATGCTTCAAAACGGTACCGTAATAAGTGAGACTATGATTGACACACCAAAAAGCTTTGCAACTGCCTGCAATATTGCAACACAAAGCATTGCACAGATTGCAAGCTCACAATATGGCGGACAGAGTTTTTCACTGGCACACCTTGCACCTTTTGTAGATGTAAGCCGTAAAAAATATTTCAAACAGGTAATATTTGAATTTGAGGCAGCCGGACTTGATTACACAGATAAACAGGTTGAAAAAGTCGTTGAAATTCGTGTTAAGGATGAAATAAAACGAGGTGTCCAGATGATTCAGTATCAGGTCATCACACTTATGACCACTAACGGACAGGCTCCATTTGTCACTATATTTATGTATCTTAATGAAGCAAAAGATGAACGCACCAAAAAAGACCTTGCCATGATAATAGAAGAAATTCTTAATCAACGCATACTGGGTGTAAAAAATGAAAAAGGCATTTACATTACGCCTGCTTTTCCGAAACTTCTCTATGTACTTGAAGAAGATAATATATCAGAGAATTCAAAATACTGGTATCTCACAAAACTGGCTGCAAAATGTACAGCCAAGCGAATGGTTCCTGATTATATTTCCGAAAAAGTCATGCTTGATTTAAAAGACGGAAACTGCTATCCATGCATGGGATGCCGTTCTTTTCTGACCGTATATCATGACGAAAACGGTAAGCCTAAATTTTACGGCAGATTTAATCAGGGTGTTGTAACAGTCAATCTTGTTGACATTGCATGCTCTTCCGAAAAGAATTTAAACAAATTCTGGAAAATATTTGATGAGCGCATGAAGCTTTGCAAAAAAGCTCTTATGTACCGACACAACCGATTGAAAGGTACATTATCCGATGTTGCACCTATCCTCTGGCAATACGGTGCTCTCGCACGCCTTAAAAAGGGTGAAAAAATAGACAGGCTCCTTTACAATGGATATTCGACTATTTCCCTCGGATATGCCGGATTGTGCGAATGTGTACGATATATGACCGGAAAATCCCACACTTCACCTGATGCAACACCTTTTGCATTGGAGATAATGAAAAAGCTTAATGATTATTGCAGCCAATGGAAAGCAGAAGAAAATATCGATTTCAGTCTCTACGGAACACCACTTGAATCTACGACATACAAATTTGCTAAATGCCTCCAAAAAAGATTTGGCATAATCGAGGGTGTCACCGATAAAAATTACATTACAAACAGCTATCATGTACATGTAACTGAACCAATAAATGCATTTGATAAATTAAAATTTGAAGCACAATTCCAAAAACTCTCGCCGGGTGGTGCCGTAAGCTATGTTGAGGTTCCAAATCTTGAAAATAACATAGCTGCTGTGCTTGAAGTCATAAAATATATTTACGACAACATAATGTATGCTGAACTCAATACCAAAAGCGATTACTGCCAATGCTGCGGATACAACGGTCAAATTCAGATAGTTGAAGATGAAAGTGGCAAACTTATATGGCAATGTCCTAACTGTAGCAATACAGATCAAAATAAAATGAATGTCGCAAGAAGAACCTGCGGATACATCGGAACACAATTCTGGAATCAGGGCAGAACTCAGGAAATAAAGGAACGTGTACTTCATTTATAATTAAAAACTTGCAATTTAAAAAGCTGCATACAGTATATTCAATACTGTATACAGCTTTTTGTGTGACATAACTTCTAAAAATCTTATATTGATTTTCGGTCATTATAAAAGCAAAGACACTATTTATTTTATATTATTCATATTTTTTAATCGTTTCACAAAGTTCATGATACTTTGTGCTCAATGTCCCAAATAATTCTTTGACGCCATCCATCGAGCCACTTCTGAGAATTTCTACAATCTGTGCATCCTCTTCAAGCAAATTATCAAATCCCAGATTTCCACATAAGCCTTTAAGTGTATGCGCACATTTAAATGCTTCATCTATATTTCCACATTCAATGTTCACTTCAAGCTGATTGAAATTGTCATCTGCAAGAAACTTTACAAGAAATCTCTTATATAATTCCTCTTTACCCATAAATCTTTCAAGAGCTGTTGTATAATCAACACCTTGGCTCAGTAATTCTGTTTTCAAATTTTCGCTCATAGTATTCTAAACTCCCCTTCAACCTTAGTATATTTTTATTATAAAATATATTTTTTATCTAGTAAAGATTTTTTTACTCATCCCTCTCACTCAAATCTCTATTTATCTGAGAAAGATAATGTATAAATATCTGATTTGTTATTTCTATTTCATATTCACTTTTTAATTCCGCAAGCTTAAAGCTCTTTCTTCCTCCATTTGCTGCCCTGTCCCAAAACACTTTCACGTCACGGTACGGAACATAAAAACATTTTCCTGCCCCCGTAAACATAATAATAAAGAAAGCTACTCCCTGCTGCCTTTCAAAATTTTCCATAAAGCTCATCTGATGCTCATGTATATTTTGAAGAGGGAACGTCTCGGTTCTGCATTCTTTTGCATCAAAACAGACAGGTATTCCCTGCACTGCACCTATATAATCAACTGTACTTTTCTGTTCAAAATAGGCAAGTGTTATATGCCTTGTCTGCTTATCAATTTCTATCGGCGTTATGGGGGTCGGTATTTTCTGCACAAGCGCCAGATTTTCCTGACTGTATTTCTGATTTGTAAAATTTATAGCCTCCTCAAGCATCGAACCTCTGAGCCCTCTCGAATTCCATGCTCCCATAACAAACTCCTCTCTTTTTACGCTAAAATCTTTTATCCCAAAACCTTTTTATCAATTCCAATTCCGCTTAATATCTTTAAAAATTCTTTTGGCAGTTCCGCTTCAAAAACTTTATTTTTATATTTTTCAGGTACTATCTCATCTGCAGACAGTTCAAGTCTCCATGCATGCAAAAGCTGATGCCTCAAATTAAATTCTTTTCTGAATACTTTATATACATCTTTATAGCCATACTTGGAATCACCTACTATAGGATGTCCTATGCTCTTTAAATGTGCTCTTATCTGATGTGACTTTCCTGTTACAAGGTGCACTTTAAGCAAGGTATATGTCTCCCCCTGCAGCTTTCCATATGCTAACGGTTCATATTCAGTCACTATCTTAAATGCACCCTCCGTCATTTCTTTTGAAATGTTTACAGTATTATGATTTTCATTTTTTGTAAGATACCCGTCTATACGTTTAAAACCATCTATCCTTCCTTTAACGATACATAAATAAAATTTCTTTAACTTTCTCTCTCTAAAAATTTCATTCATGCATTGCAGACCTTTTATTGATTTGCCTGCAACTATAAGACCGCTCGTATTTCTGTCGAGTCTGTTGCATATTCCCGCTTTAAACCCTTTAAACTCTCCGTATTCTTCATACTTGTTCTCATCGAGATACCATGATATATATTCCACAAGTGAAACATCGTTTTTATCGGCTTTTTGTGAAAGCATATCTACCGGTTTGTTTATTACCAGTATGTCATCATCTTCAAAAATAACATTAAGCTTAAACTTTGGCTTTGCTGTACTTTCCTCAGCATTTTTCCCATCTTTCTTCGCATTTCTAAATTTATCTATGGTTTCATCCGCAAGAAATAATTTTATCTTATCTCCATCGCATAACTTTTCCATGCCGGCAGCTTTTTTCCCATTTAAGACAATATTTTTTTTTCGCATCATTTTATAGAAAAAACTTTTAGGTGCTTCAGGCATATATTTTGCAAGATATTTATCAAGCCTTTGTCCCTCATCAACCGGACTCACACTTATCTCTCTCATTTGTATTTCCTTTCCGTCAATTTAATCTCATGGTTATCTGCTTAGATATTTACAAGCATCCGAAACAAATTATACAATAAGCGAGACAATATAAGATTTTACATTTTCTTCCTGTTCTTCGTCCGCTTCAACAACTTTTACATTATCAAGTTCATTTAAAAACAGTTTTTCACTTTCCACAATTTTAACTTTATAGTTATCTCCCCAATTTGCCACACCGTCCGTCAGATACTTTCTTATATATGAAATCTCAACTTTCTTATCACTTGTAAGTCCTATAACCTGATTGTTTCCTACAGCAATAAAATCAAGGCTCATTACTTTCTCTGATGATGTAATGACAAGGTCGGTATACAATTCCATGCCGTCACCAAGATGTTTTTTCACTTTGTCATACTGCTCTTTTCCAACAGTATGATATGGAAATGCTACAATAAACGCAACGAGAAACTTCGCTCCCGGAAGTGCAAACAATACTGCAATAACCGTAAATATATTCCTGTTTGACATTTCATTCAAAAAAAATCCGACAAGAAATACAATAATACCAAACACCGCCATTGTTATTGTTCCTGCAATTGCTCTTTTCTTTTTGTATTCCAAATACCCAAGCTGGCCTCTTGAAATCTTCATCTCTTAAAGTTCCTTTCATAATTCACTCTCAATGATTTCGTATCACACTATAACTGCGAGCATTAAGGCTTTGTGCCCTGTATGTCTCTGCTATTATGTCAAGCTGTTTGTTAAAACGCTTTAGCATGGTCATATCATTTTGTTTATATATCTTATAAAATTCATCCTGTATTTTCTCGACTTCTCTTTTATTTGCCACATAATATAATTCTTCTATACTTCTTACTATGTCTGCAATAATATTAGCCTTCTGTCTGTTGTGATTTTGTGCGTCCATAATCTCATCTCTGACCGAAGCCATCTCATTATCAAGAACTCCTACTGCATCTGCCGCACTCAGCAATCTCTTTCTGAGTTCTTCCGGCATATGTTCTTTATATTTATATTGAAGTGAATGTTCTATTGTAGACCAGAAATTCATCGCAAGCGTTCTTATCTGAATCTCAACTTCAAGCTTTTTAGGTCCATATATCGTCTGCACTGTATAATAAGCTATTATATGATAACTTCTGTAACCGCTCGGCTTGCTGTTTGTTATATAATCTTTCTCCTGCTTTACCTCTAAGTCTCCACGCTTTCTTATAATTTTTACAACTGTATTTATGTCCTCGACAAACTGACATATTATTCTTATTCCCGCAATATCCTCTATCTTATCTTCCAGCTCTTCTATCTTGACATTTTTTCTCTGAGCTTTTTCCATGATACTCAATATACTTTTTACTCTTCCCGAAACCGACTCTATTGGTGAATACATTCTTGCATTCTGATATTCCTGCTTAATATGATTGAATTTTACGACAAGTTCGTCTACTGCCTGGCCATAAGGCTCCAATATTTCTCTCCAAAGCTGTATTTCCATATCTGTTTTCCTTTCCAAAGCTATCTGTTTTCCAGTTTTTTTAATAAATAATAGGGATTGATACTTTTCTCCCCTGCCTTATCTCTCACATATACCCCGAAATGAAGATGTACCGGAAACTTACCTCTTGTTCCCTCATCACCATAACCCGTATTCCCCATATATCCTATAATTTCTCCTGCCTTTATCGTATCATTGCATTTCAGACCTTTTCTATAGGAATCTAAATGCGCATAATAATAGTAATTCCCATGTCTGCTTCTTATTCCGACTCTATATCCTCCAAGTCTGAGCCACCCCTTTTTTTCAACCACGCCATCACATACAGACCTCACCTTAAGTTTTCCTGATTTATCTTCCGATGGCATAATGTCTATTCCTTCATGGTGTCTGTTTCCTCCAAAACTTCTTCCCTCTCCATATCCATCATCAAAAAAGCAAGTGCTTTTTCCCTGTCTTAAAACCGGAAAACATTTACATTCCCGTAAAATTTCCGCACCGGTTTCCCTTGAAATATTTTTGTTTATTCCCGATATAAATCCGTACTCAAATTTAGTTTGTCTTTCCCATGTACAAATATAATTTATACACATGTATAAAGCAACCGTTAATACTGCAAAAGTTATAAATCTTTTATATTTGAGAAACTTTTTTAATATATCTGACAAAACTACTCCCAGGCAACTCTTAATTGCAAATATATTTTTTTAATAATATGCTTTATTTTATTTTTTTATGTAAACAGCCGTATAAAACATAAAATTACATATTTCTTGATTTGTCAGCGCATGCACTCATTGCTTCAATCACACTGCTTCTGAACCCTTTCTCTTCAAGAACTTTTACAGCCTCAATTGTTGTTCCGGCAGGTGAGCAAACCATATCTTTAAGCTCTCCCGGATGCTTTCCAGTCTCGAGAACCATCTTAGCACTTCCAAGAACAGACTGTGCCGCAAACTGATACGCCTGTGCTCTTGGCATTCCCTCAGCTACTGCCGCATCAGCCATCGCCTCAATAAACATAAATACATATGCCGGCGAACTTCCGCTTACAGCTATAACCGCGTCCATTATATTTTCATTTATAAACTGCGCAATACCAAATGATGATAAAAGTTCAGATACCACTTTCTTTTCTTCATCACTTACATTTTTGTTAGGGCATATCGCAGTAACCGCTTCTCCTACCAAAGCAGGTGTATTTGGCATAATTCTTACAATCTTTTTCTCTCCTCCAAAAGCGTTTTCAACCCATTCTACACTCTTGCCTGCTGCTACACTTATAATTATCTGATTTTCATTTACAACAGATTTAATCTCATCTATAACCTCCTGATAGTAAACAGGTTTAACGGCAAGAAATACTATATCAGCCTCTGCAACTTCAGTATTATCAAGTGTAACGTTAACACCAAACTCCTTTGAAACCTTATCTATTGTTTTCTGAGTTGCCGCTGATGCAATAATCTCATCTTTTTTTACTATGTTTTTTGCCAATATTCCGCCTATCATTGCCTGCGCCATATTTCCGGCACCTATAAATCCTAATTTCATATTCTTCCTCTTTTCTGAGCGTTTCATTTTATAAAGACACTGCGCCTTTTTCATTCCTTCATTCCAAAGTCCCATCTGTTTTCGCTCAAAACAGACAGCAGCACATATATAAGTCAACACTATTTATAATACCACTCTTTTAGCTCCATTGCATTCAAAAATTTATTTTGGAAATCATTTTCGTCTGCAAGTTCTATATGTCTTATCTCTTCTGTTAATTTTTCCGTATTCTTCACAAAATCTGCATCGAATAATGCCCTAGCCGCACCGTTTCCGGCGGCATTACCTATAAATTCTATTTTGTCCGGATAGGATGGCAGTAAACCGAATGACATAGCAGATGAAGCATGTATAAATTTTCCAAATACTCCTGCAATTTTTATTTTCTCAATATCATTCATTGTAATTCCGGCTTTTTCAAGCAAAACTTCGACACCTGCCTGTATTGCACCCTTTGCGAGCTGAACATTTCTTATATCTTTCTGAGTGACAATTATCTTATTTTTTTCTGATAAAACGAAATAATTTTCAATCTTTTCATCACTGTTGTCAAGACAATTACACAGATTTATATTAACATTTGCCGCCACAGCTTCTTGCTTTGTCAACAAATACCCGTCCTTGGTCAACACGCCCGCTTTTAAAAGTTCGGAAATAGCGTCTATAAGTCCTGAACCGCATATTCCTTTCGGAGATTGTTTTGTACCATCATCGAGCATACCAAGTATAATATTTCCGTTTACCCTGCTTATTTTTATGGAATTTATTGCTCCCGCTCCCGCACGAATTCCGGAATATATTCCTTTTCCCTCAAATGCCGGTCCTGCCGCAGTTGATGTAACATACACATCACCATGTCTGTTCAATATAATTTCAGCATTTGTTCCTATATCTATTGCTATCTCATTTACATCTTTTTTGTAGAGCTTCTCATTACAGAGAACCGACATGGCATCCGCACCGACATGTGAATGGATATTCGGAAGTACGATTATCTCAGGTATAATGTATTTTTTTAATCCCACTTCCTTTGAATTTACATTTGCAATACCCTTGTATGCCATGCTAAAAGGTGCACCGCTAAGTCCTGTGACATCTCTGTTTAAAAATATATGGCACATGGTTGTATTTCCGACAACAGTCATCCTTTCCACAACATATGATTTATATTTTTCCGATATGTTCTGCTCTATTATAACCGTTATTATATTTTCTATCTGTTCTATCAGCATATCATGTAAAAGCTGTTCTTTCCCGTTTGTGCAATGCATTATTCTCATCATTACATCACTTCCAAACTTAGTCTGACAGTTTGTCTGCGTCAAATTTCCAAGCAGAACCTCATTTTCCATATCAAACAGCCCAACAGCAATACTTGTTGTTCCTATGTCTATTGCCGCCCCAAGCTTTAAATCTTCCATGCCACTTTTATTTTCTGTTTTTTCTGCTTTCTCAGAAATGTATTGTATTGATTTTTCTGAATTAAATTTTTCTTTCCTGACGATTACCATAAATACCTCATCACCTTATAAATCAAGAAAAAGGAACCGCCATAAGGCGATTCCTTACTTTTACAGTCCACTGTGTCTATTTAGCATAATCTGTAACTCTGGATTCCCTGATTACATTAACTTTAATTTGACCTGGGTATTTTAATTCTTCTTCAATCTGCTTTGAAATATCCCTTGCAAGCAATACCATATCGTCATCGCTTATCTTGTCAGGAACAACCATAACGCGCACTTCTCTGCCCGCCTGTATTGCAAATGATTTTTCAACACCCTTAAAGCCATTTGAAATATCTTCCAATTGTTTCAATCTGTTTGTATATGTTTCTAAAGTTTCTCTTCTTGCACCTGGTCTTGCTGCTGAAATTGTATCGGCAGCCTGAACTATACAGGCAATAAGAGATTCCGGTTCAACATCCCCGTGATGTGCCTCTACTGCATTTATAACTATCTGCGACTCTTTGTACTTACGGCAAAGGTCTGCACCTATCTGCACATGAGTACCTTCCATCTCCTGGTCAACACTTTTTCCTATATCGTGCAATAAACCTGCTCTCTTTGCTGTACGAACATCTACACCTATCTCTCCTGCAAGAAGACCTGCAAGGTGTGCAACCTCTATAGAATGATTAAGTGCATTCTGTCCATAACTTGTCCTGAATTTCATCTTTCCTAAAAGGCGGATAAGTTCAGGATGAATACCATGCACTCCTACTTCCAATGTAGCAGCTTCACCTTCCTCACGCATCATTGATTCAACTTCTTTCTGAGCCTTTTCGACCATTTCCTCAATACGCGCCGGATGTATTCTTCCATCAACAATAAGTTTTTCAAGTGCGATTCTTGCTACCTCTCTTCTCGCACCATCAAATCCAGATAAAACAACTGCTTCCGGTGTATCATCAATAATAAGATTCACACCTGTAAGAGTCTCAAGAGTACGAATGTTTCTACCCTCTCGTCCAATGATTCTACCTTTCATTTCATCATTTGGAAGCTGTACAACTGATATAGTTGTCTCTGCAACATGGTCTGCCGCACATCTTTGTATAGCTGTGACAACATAATCCCTTGCTTTCTTGTCCGCTTCCTCTTTAGCTTTCTTGTTAAGCTCCTTAACAAGAACAGCCGTTTCATGTTTTACGTCTTCTTCAACAGATTTTAACAGATATTCCTTCGCTTGTTCAGTAGTCAAACCTGATATTTTCTCAAGTTCATGCAAATGACTTTCTTTAAGTTCGTCAAGTTCTTTTTTCTGCTTATCAAGTTCAGCATTTTTTGCATTCAGCTTAACTTCCTTCTTTTCAAGTGCATCTGACTTTTTATCCAGAGTTTCCTCCTTCGACAATACACGTTTTTCATATCGCTGCAATTCAGCCCTTCTCTCTTTGGATTCACGCTCAATTTCATTTTTAGTTTTGATCGCTTCTTCCTTTGCTTCAAGAAGTGCTTCACGCTTCTTAGTTTCGGCAGTTTTCAAAGCATCATCTATAATTCCTCTAGCTTTTTCCTCTGCATTTCCAACTTTTACTTCCTCGCTCTTTTTATAATTTGTAATAGCGACATTTTTAGTAATAAGCGCTGTGGCAATAATCCCAACCAATAGAATCACAATGGCTATTATAACCACTGCTACCATCGAACAGGAGCACCTCCTTATAAATATTCATTGTAATGTACACAATATAAACAGCTATATAGCAAATTAAAAAAAACCATCTATATTTATTACATACTACAACACATCAATTTTATACTTTTTCTATGAGCATGTCAAGAATGAACTGCCTATCTCTCACCTATTTTTAAATTTGGAACAGCATTGAGGTCTAAACCGCTTCTTGTTCCCGATATGTATTCATAATACCCCTGCACAGCTATCATTGCTGCGTTGTCCGTACAGAATATAGGTGATGGATAATACAGAGTAATTCCACTCTCTTCACACCCTTTTTTCATTGCTTCCCTGAGTGCGGAATTTGATGCTACACCGCCCGCTACGGCTATCTTGTCTTCTCCCAGACGTTTTGCGGCATCTATGGCTCTTTCGACTAACACATCGACAACCGCCTGTTGAAATGAAGCGGCAACATCTGCTCTGTTCACCTCAATATTTTTCATCTCACATCCGTTAAGATAATTTAATACCGCTGATTTGACACCTGAAAAGCTAAAGTCATATTTACTTCCGTCAATTTTTGCTCTCGGAAATTCTATGGCGTGTGGATTACCCTCTTTTGCAAGTTTGTCTATCTTAGGTCCTCCCGGATATCCAAGTCCTATAGCTCTTGCCACTTTATCAAATGCTTCTCCTGCTGCATCATCATGTGTGCAGCCTATTATTTCAAATTTACCATACTCCAGTACACGCACCAAATGTGTATGACCTCCCGATACAACCAGACATAAAAATGGCGGTTCCAAATCTTCGTGCTCTATATAGTTTGCCGCGATATGTCCTTCTATATGATGTACGCCGACAAGTGGCTTCTTTGCTGCATATGCAATCGCTTTTGCTGCTCCCACTCCGACAAGCAGTGCACCGACAAGTCCCGGTCCGTAAGTTACGCTTATGGCATCTATATCTTCAAGTGTGACATCTGCATCTGCAAGTGCCTGCTCTATCACCTGATTTATCTTCTCAATATGCTTTCTTGACGCAATCTCCGGCACAACACCTCCATATAATGTATGTATGGCTATCTGCGAAGATATAACATTTGAGAGAACCTCCCTGCCGTTTTTTACTACCGCTGCTGCCGTCTCATCACACGAACTTTCTATGCCGAGTATCAAAACATCTTCTTTCATTTATGCCTCCGAATTAATTTTCAAAATATTTTTTTCCTTCTTTTGTCGCACTGCTCCATCCCAATATCTTCCACTTTCCGGAAGAGTCCTTGCGGCACATAAATTTCTCGTACAGTTTCACTCTGTCTGTTCCTTTTTTCATCAATGTATTTGTAAGAAGTGCTGCACATTCTTTACCATCTTTTTTTCCAAATTCAACTGCACTGTTTTCCTGAACCATATATGAGGAAATTTTTTGTTTGTTTTTAGAATATTTTTTCTTGTCATCTTTAAAATTTGAAAGCATTCCATCCCATGAATTTTCCTTTTTGTCAAGAAGTTCCTGGTCATAAAGCTTCCTAAGCTGTTTAAGAAGTCCCTCAAATTCCTTGTCATCCATGCTCTCGTTGTACATACACTGATTTAATCTCCAATAAAGTTTTACAACTTCTGTCGGTGTTTCAGGATAGGCAACATCAAGGTCTTTTGCAAGAAGCTTTCCAACCTCTGTATCAGGTAAATTAACTTCATCCTGTGCTTTCTGTGTTATCTGTTTGTTGATAATATAATATCCCGCAACTGCCAATGCTGCTATTACAAGCATAATCATAAATGCACTCATCAATTTTTTTCTGTTTTTATCCATAGTAAACCTCTTTTCCGCACATCATACCGGTGCTCCTATAAATGCTTATTTGTCGTCACTGCTAAACCGTAAGTGCAAACAGTAACTATTTTCGAAATCTTCTATATATATATTCGGATTATTTAAATAATTTCATTATTATAATCACTTTCTTATATGATGCCACGGTCAATCGTCCTCAGGATATGTAAGAGTAACACTTTTTCCGTCTTTTCCCGGATAAGCATCTTTGAAAATTTTTCTGACGCCCCCCATATACTCTTCCGGATGAATAAGTGAAGGACTGTAATGAGTGAGCCACATTTCTTTTACATCTGCTTCTTTTGCCACTTTTGCCGCCTCATAAAATGTCATGTGTTTTTTTTCTACGGCTTTCGCTTTCTTATCATTTTCTCCGTACATTCCTTCACAAATCAGAAGGTCTGCTTCTTTTGCATTATCAATGAGACTTTTAACAGGTCTTGTATCCGTACAGTATGTAACCTTTATCCCTTTTCTTTCAGCCCCGATAACCATATCAGGAGTGTACATCCTGCCTTCAAATTCTATATGTTCCCCTTTTTGAAGTCTGCTCCACAGCTTCATCGGTACATCATTCTTTTTTGCAAGTTCAGGGAAAAATCGTCCTCCCCTTTTTATATCTATCGTATATCCGTAACATGTGACATTGTGATTTACCTTAAATGCTGTAAGATGATATCCGTTTATATCTATCTCCTGACAGTTTTCGGTTAATTCTATAAATTCAAGTTTAAACGGAAGCCCCGGTGCTATCATTCGCAGGGAATTTACAACTTTTTCAAGTCCTTTTGGTCCAATAAGTGTGACAGGTTTCGTACGGTCAGAATTTCCCATTGAAAGTAAAAGCCCCGGCAGACCACTTATATGGTCACCATGATAATGTGTGAAACATATGGTATCTATAGGATTGGCACTCCATCCTCTCTGTCTCATCGCAATCTGGGTTCCCTCACCACAATCTATCAAAAGACTGCTCCCCGAGAACCTTACCATAAGTGCCGTAAGCCATCTGCCCGGCAGCGGCATCATCCCGCTTGTTCCAAGTAAACATAAATCTAACATTTTTCCTCACAATCCAGATAGACATATGAGTACAAAACTACAGTTCATGAACCTCCCTGATCTCAGGAGGTATTACAAAGCTGTCAATCATCTTATCATAACACTTTTCACAAATAACAAATGAATGCAATATTCCGTCCTTATTTGAAAAATATCCCCACTGTTTTTTTGCCTCAAATGCATCTTCTTTTAATATTCCGTTTTCTATAAATAATTTTTTTCCACATACATTACAATATATATCTTTCATGTTTCCTCCCGGTATTTTTCTACTGCTGCAGTCAAAACTAATGTCACGGACTTATATCTGTCTTTGACATAACATCATAACTTGCATATATAATAATACCGAAAAAATTTAATGTACAGTGGTAATAGATGGTATAATTTCAAGTAAAAATACTAAACCATTTTCTACCGGTTCACTGTAATAATTTTTTCTTATACCAATTTGTTCAAATCCATATTTTTTATATAGAGAAATTGCAGGCTCATTGCTTTCCCTCACTTCAAGAAGAACTCTTTTTATGCCCTTTTTTTTCAGTTTATTTAACGCATTTTCAAGCAGGCTTTCTGCTATATGATTTCGTCTGTATTTCTCAGATATTGCAATCCGGCAAAGGTCGGAGTCATCAAACGAAGTCGTAAATATGCAATATCCCACAAAACTGCCATCACTGTCGGTAACAGTCATGCACACATTTTCTTTAGCTGCCAGTGTGTCTTCAATACTTTTTTTACTCCATGAATGAGCGAATATTTTTTTTTCTAAATCCGCACAATTATCGGCATCAGCTAAAGTCATATCTTTTATTTTAAAAAATGTTTCCACTTTTTAGTCCTGTTTCTTTAACCTTTCTTCTCTTTCTCTCTCTGCCTGTGATTTTCTCAAATATATAGGCTTGTGCTCTGCCGCATCCTCAGCCTTTCCCTGATTAAAATATATCTCTCCCAAGACTGCAACTGCCGCCGCGCTTTGTTTTGAAAGATGAATCGGTGCAAAACAATATTCTTTTTTAAATTCTTTTTCGATTGTATCACGCTGAACCTCGACACCGTCACCAAGGAAAATAACCTTCTCATCATATTTTTCCAGTTCTTCCATAATCTCGTGTATATCAACTGCCTTTTGCTCAGACAGGCATACAAGATTTCCTTTATCCATTTTATAAATGCCTGTGTAGACCTGATTGCGCCTTGCGTCCATGATAGGGCAGATTATACCGTCAAACACGCTTACCCTATAAGCAAGTCCCTCAAGAGTCGGAACCGATACTATAGGCTTCTTTAAAGCAAGACCTATACCTTTTGCTGTCGCTGAACCGATACGAAGTCCCGTAAATGAACCGGGTCCTGCTGCTATAGCTATGGCATCTATCTGTTCAAGCTCAATCCCCGACATATCCACAACTTTTTCTATCATCGGAAGAAGTGTCTGGGAATGCGTCTGTTTATTGTTTACCGTAAATTCAGCAATAATATTTTTCTCGTCGGCTATCGCTGCTGATGCAACAAGCCCTGAGCTGTCTATTCCTAATATCTTCATAATCCGCATTTATCTCCACTTATATTTTTCTAATTTAAAACTGCTCTATCGTAATTCTTCTGTAATCAAAACCTTTCTCAAGATTTTTCTCTATCGTTACACTTATATGCTCTTTCGGAATTATCTCACTTATAAGCTCTGCCCATTCTATAAGACACACACCATTTCCAAAAAAATAATCCTCATACCCGATTTCGTCCATTTCATAAACATCTGCAATGCGGTATACATCAAAATGATACAAAGGAAGCCTTCCCTGCTCATATATCTGCATTATTGTAAATGTCGGACTGCATATAGGCTCATCAATACCAATCCCTCTGCCGAATCCTTTTGTGAAAACAGTCTTTCCGACTCCAAGGTCACCATTCAAAAGAATAATGTCTCCCGCCTTGCATTTTTCTCCAAGTTCCCTACCAAGTGCAAATGTGTCATTCTCACACATACTCTCAACTATTTTTTTACTCATCGGTTCCTCCGCTTTCAACATCTGTCTCGTCCTCTTCAGGCTCATAATCTTTGTACTGCTCTACTTTTTTCTGTATATTTTTTACAAGGTCAGAAAAATCTTCACCACATTGATTTTTAGTAAAAATAAAAGCTCTTACTGGTGACATGTATACATAAATGGCATTTTTTACAACAACGGTTTTTCGTATCTGATACCACTTTACCTTTGCCTCCTGTTCCCCCTGTGAAACAGTTATTCCGTCATCATTTATAGTATAGTGAAGTATTTCATTTATACTTTTATTTTTCCTGACCTGTGCCTTTGCCTTGCTCCAAAGCATAAGCGGCTGTATAACAGTGAAAATAAGACCTATTATTATAAGTGCCATAACAGCGGTTTTGTCAAGATACTTAAATCTGACAGCACATATTATAATACTGGCAAAACTTATAATAAGTCCAAAAATTCCAGACATGCTTCTGTAAGTATGTCTCATTGAAAATGCATATAATTCTCCTGCACTAAGCTTTGCATCAAAATTTAATTCAGTCATCAAATTCCTCCGTTTCCGGTACAACGAAAATTAAATCTTTGATATATTCGTTGTACTGTTTTAATAATGATTATAAGTTTTTTTAGATAAAAAAACAATACACAACAACACTTTTTATGTTATACTTATAAGAATGCAGGTAAATCAAACTATTTTTACCTGAATAAAAAGATATAAAAGGGGGGTACCGGACTATTGTCTGTAATTATACAAAATTATAACAGTAAAGAAGAACTCGAAGCAATTATAAAACAGGAAATTGATTTTGAAAAGTTAAATGAGCTTTGTGAACACATTACAAATGCCATAACTGAGATACTTACATCCTGTGGTTTGTATTTTCGTATTTTTTCAAGAGTCAAGTCAGTTGAGTCAATAGCCTCAAAGCTCTTCCGCGGTAAATACGGAACACTGAACAACCCCAAAAAAATCCAGGATCTTATCGGTCTGCGTGTTATACTTTATTACTATGATGATCTTAGCATATGCCGTGACATTATGGAAAGAACATTTCAGATGATTGATGAATGGTCACGAAACTTTTTTGAGTCAGATGAATTTCGTGCGACAAAAATAAACGGAGTATTTAAGTATCCTGCAGAATATTTTAATTTATACAAAAAGGAACTTTGGACTCTTCCTATAGATACAACTTTTGAGATGCAGTTTCGCACCGTATTTTTTGAGGGATGGCATGAAATTGAACACGATATGCGATACAAAAGCCGCATAAGCGATGACCAGTTTTGGAAAGGCAGTGAAGAACTTTCACGAATGTTAAACTGTATACTTGCAAACCTTGAGTTAAGTGACTGGTCTTTGGTAAAACTTTTTGAAGAACTCTCATATAACCATTATAAAAATATGAATTGGGAGCTTATGCTAAAAAGCCACTTCCGTATCAAAATTGAAGATTCAAGTCATCTGCACCCTGACATAATCGCAATTTTTAATCAGGATAAGGAAATAGCAAAACAATTTTACAAATGCCCGCGAATTATTCTTATCCGTGAACTTTTAAAACTTGACAACCCCGAAATAAATTACAATCTTATCATAAAACTTGTAAACAACAAATTGGTTAAAAACCAACTTATAAGACTTGTCTGCGACAAAATCGACGAGCCGCACGACAGCCGTACTTACAAAAAGGAAACACTTGCAAGGCTGGAATCAAATATATTATTCCATCTTGAACTTCCTCTTTTGCACAAAGATTCACGAACTTTAGATACCGAATTTATAAATGCATCGGCAATAATTTATAAATGGGTCCGCTTTAAAATGAATCCTGTTTTTGAAGATATGCCTGATGAGACAACATCTTATAAAAACAAACTTCCGGGGTATCAGCTTAAAATAAAGTATGATGCTGGGAATATGGTTTTTCATGTAAAAATAAGTTATATTGACAGTAAGCATGTAGGTACACTTTGGCATATTCACACATCAATCGCAAAACTTGATGACGGCAGACTCCATTTTTACCATATGACTTCAAAAGACCTGCCGCGTGGTATCAGTCAAAAAGATACATTTTTAAAGCCTTCATTTTTATCTGATATTTCTAACAAAATAGGAATTATCGATATTATTCGTCTCGGAAATAAAGCTGGCTTTGTAACGGATGATAATGACTATAATGATTTTTATTCTCTTATCTGCAATGACAACCGCAAACTTCCAATAGTGGCAATTGCCCAGAGAAGTTCATGTGAAACATCAGCCGCAAAACCCGGCAGTCAGGCTGTTCAGGAATATAAAGACGGCTATGATATGAACACCTTTACGATAAACGGTACAAGACTTGCTAAGGTTATAGGCCACTATTCTCATGTGTTTATGATAGATAAGAAATTAGTCGGAAAATTCGCCGAAAGTTTCAGCATCCCCGAAATTAATGCCGACGGATGCATATGTATATTCTGGCCGCCACATACCAATAAAAACTTTACACTTTTTACAAGGCGCATGGTGCTTGAAACACAATTTGATTTCAACCGTTTTGCTTTCCATGATGATGATGTTTATGAAAAGGCTTTCAGACATAAACTTGTTCAGATAATTAAGGAGGATAATATAAGCCGTTAAAAAAAGAGCTGCATGCCAGTTGTGCGTGCAGCTCTTTTTCTAACTCAACGTTATACTCAAAGTAATATTTTTTCTTATATTCTTAATTTTTCTTGATACTTCAACTTTTATCTCTTTACCGCTCTTATTTTTTATGAGCGTATTATGTAATGCATAAATATTTTTTACGCTCTTTCCATCAACTTTCACAATAACATCTGCTACCCGCATTCCTCCTATATATGCCGGTGAGCTAAGATATACAGATGTTACATATATACCTCTTACGAGGTTGTGCTGCTCTGCTGTTGTGGAATCAACATCTACTCCCTCAATTCCAAGATATGACGTATTTTTTCCGCGCATGAGCAATTCCAAAATATCGTGTACACTGTTTATCGAAACAAATGCCATATTTTTTTCGCCGGTAAGATTTTGGAATTTGTTGTTTATAAAACCTACCATCTGACCGTCAGTGTTTAAAATAATGCCATTGCTCGTCGACACACATGCCATATCGGTAGAATACAATGAGATTTGATTATCCGCTATTGATGCCTCTATATCCGACTTTATAATTTTTCCGAGCATCACGGAATACATTATTCCGTTTGGTGCACCTATGGCAATTACATTTGAGCCGTTTGAAGTTCCTGATATACTTCCAATATCAATTGACATAATCTTTTTTCTTGCATTTTTTGGTACGGTCGAACGTGTCACACGCAGAACCGCAAGATTTACATTACTGTCAACACCAAGAACACTTGCTTTTGCCTCGTCTCCGTTGTAAAACTCTACCATAACCTCATCTGTGCCGTTTACAGCACTCGAATCAGTAACTACAAAATATTCATTTCTTGTGACGTTAAAAATCGCCCCATAAGTTATACCGCTATTCAAATCATTTATATCATACCATGTTGTGTCACCCATAGCTCCACGAACTTTTACAAGTGCATATTTGTAGCTGTTCCCAAGCGCTGCAATTTCCTTTGATACATGGTCATAATTATCAATCGACTCTAAATCTGACGGACTTACACTGTGTTTCACGACATTATTTTCTGTAATGTTTTCTGCGGATTTGGTTTCCTGTGGACTCAGCGTTTCCACAATATAATCCGAAATGTCCTTGTCATCATTTGCTTTGTTTATAAGATGAAATACCACTCCGGCAACTGAACCAAAAACAACGGCGAGGAAAACAGCCGAAAATATTTTTGCCGTAAATTTTGCTATCTTTTTTTTCTGCTGAGGACGTACCTGTTCTTTCATAAACTGATACTTTTCTACCTCATGCTCCCTCTCCTCAACAGGCTTTTTGTGAATTGTCATGTATGTACCTCTGTTCCCATATTAAATATATTGCACATTAACTAAAAATACATAAATTTTCTTCATCATTATGTATAAATCTACCATACATTTATGAATACAATATTAACAAATCGTAAAAAAATACTGTATACTTGATTACTTCCTATATAATGTTGTAAAATAATATTGGATATTTTTGTCCGTAATAAGATTTAAATGAACGGAGAATAATCAATGAATGTTAAAGCATTACATACTCTTGAGTATGATAAAATAATAGCTATGCTTGAATCTTATGCTGCATCACCTCTTGGCAAGGAATATTGTAAAAATCTCCTTCCAACGGATGATGAAGAGTACATTTTCAAAGCTCAGCGTGAGACAAGTGATGCACTCACCCATATTCTTACACAGGGTGAAATATCATTTGGCGGTATTAAAGATATCAGGGCAAGTTTAAAAAGACTTGAAATAGGCTCAATTCTTGGTATTGGAGAATTATTAAATATATCAAGTCTTCTCTCGACTGCCGGTAGTGTCAAAAACTTTTTTAGGAAGAATTTAAACGAAAACGACGAGACGGGAGATTCTTTAAATGAGCGTTACCAGCTTATAGAACCTCTCTCACCTCTTATGAAAGAGATACGCCGCTGTATTATCGACGAAAACACTATTGCTGATGATGCCAGTGTCGGTCTGAGCCATGTGCGCCGAAGCATGAAAATTGCCGGTGGAAAGATACATGACCAGCTTAATTCCATTGTGAACGGCAGCAGCAGAAGCATGCTTCAGGATGCAATCATCACAATGCGAAACGGCAGATATTGTCTCCCGGTCAAAGCAGAGTACCGCTCATCTTTCAACGGTATGCTTCATGACCAGTCTGCTACAGGTTCTACTCTTTTTATCGAACCTGCATCAGTCGTTAAATTAAACAATGAGATAAGACAGCTTGAACTTGACGAGCAGGAAGAAATTGAAAAAATTCTTGCAAATTTAAGCAACCAGACTGCCGAACAAAGTTTCTTCATTGAACAGGATTTCAGAATTTTATCTGAACTTGATTTTATTTTTGCAAAAGCTATGCTTTCAAAGAAAATGAAAGGCACGCGCCCTAATTTTCCTAAGGAAAATTATATAGAAATAAAAGAAGGCAGACATCCTCTTATAGATGCTAAAAAGGTAGTTCCTATAAATCTGCACCTCGGACGTGATTTCTCGCTCCTTGTCGTGACAGGTCCAAATACAGGTGGTAAAACCGTATCACTTAAAACTATTGGTCTTTTTACACTTATGGGACAGGCAGGACTTCACATCCCTGCATTTGAGGGTTCTTCACTCCGCATCTTCCATGAAGTGTACGCTGATATAGGCGATGAACAAAGTATCGAGCAAAGTCTCAGTACATTCTCATCACATATGGTAAATACAGTATCCATACTTGAAAAAGCTGACGAAAACAGTCTTGTTCTCTTCGACGAACTCGGTGCAGGTACAGACCCGGTTGAAGGTGCTGCACTTGCAACTGCCATCTTGTCGGATTTACACCAGAGACACGCAACAGTTATGGCTACGACCCATTACAGCGAACTTAAATTATATGCATTGCAGACACCTGATGTCGAGAATGCATGCTGTGAATTTGATGTTACGACGCTCAGACCAACCTACAAACTTCTTATCGGAGTTCCCGGAAAGAGTAATGCCTTTGCTATTTCAAGCAAACTCGGTCTCCCTGACAGAATTATTGAGGATGCAAAAGGACATGTTGCTTCTGATGCAAAACATTTTGAAGATGTTCTTGCAGAACTCGAAAAGACAAGAGTCCAGCTTGAAAAAGAGCATCTGGCAGTATCAAAAAGCCGCAAAGAAATTTCAGACTTAAAGAAATCTCTCAGAGAAAAGAATGAAAAAATAGATAATTCCAAAGACAGGATATTACAGCATGCCAACGAAGAAGCCAGCCGTATACTTTCCGAAGCAAAGGATTATGCCGATGAAACCATACGCAAATATACAAAATGGGCTTCAAGCGACAAGCATATCAAGGAAATGGAAGCCGAGCGTGCTGCTCTCCGTGAAAAGATGGATTCAAAGCAGTCAAAAATCAAAGTTAAAAAGGAGAAGCCAAAATCAAAACAGGTCAAAGCTTCTGATCTCTATATAGGTGCAGACATAAAAGTGCTTTCACTCGGCGCAACCGGTACCGTAAGTACACTTCCTAACGAAAAGGGAGATTTATTTGTTCAGGCAGGACTTTTAAGAACAAAAGTAAATATAAAAGATATTGAACTTCTGCCTAAACCAAAAACTCCGTCTACGCCAAACAATCACAGCGGAAGCGGAAAAATACGAATGAAGAAGGCTGCCGGAATAAAGGGCGAAATAAACCTTATAGGTATGACTGTTGATCAGGCTATGCCTGTTCTTGAAAAATATCTTGACGATGCTTATCTGGCACATATGACACAGGTAACCGTAATACATGGTCGTGGAACAGGCGCACTTAGAACAGCAACTCACAACCACCTTAAACGCACCAAATATGTCAAATCATTCCGTCTCGGTGAATTTGGCGAAGGAGATATGGGTGTTACAATCGTAAATTTTAAATAAAAAGGAGTATATGAATAAAATGGCACAAAAACAGAAAATACTTATTGTCGATGATGACGAAAACATCGCAGAACTTATAGGACTTTATCTCACAAAAGAATGTTTTGACACATACATTGTAAACGACGGTGAATCAGCGATAAAAGCGGTCACAGAGTACACTCCAAACCTCGTACTTCTCGATATAATGCTTCCCGGCATAGACGGATATGAAGTTTTGAGAGAGATACGAAAAGATTCAAAACTTCCTGTCATTATGCTCTCAGCAAAGGGAGAAACTTTTGACAAGGTACTCGGTCTGGAACTCGGAGCCGATGACTACATCATGAAACCTTTCGATTCAAAAGAAATGGTTGCAAGAGTAAAGGCAGTTTTAAGACGCACCAATGCTCCTGCCGCAGCCGAGCCTGCTGCCGATTCACTTCCAAAGGAATGTGTAACATATCCTGACCTTATTATCAACCAGACCGACTACTCGGTTACTTACAAAAACAAACGTGTTGAGATGCCTCCAAAAGAACTTGAATTATTATATTTCCTTGCATCTCATCCAAATCAGGTTTTCACAAGAGAACAGCTTCTCGACCACATCTGGAGTTATGACTATATCGGCGATACACGAACTGTCGATGTTCACATCAAACGCCTTCGTGAAAAATTTGAGGAACATCCACAGTGGGAACTTAAAACAGTATGGGGTATCGGTTACAAATTTGAATACAGAGAATAATTTTTAACATTTACACACTCTCTGCTATAGCAGGGGGTGTGTTTCATGCATTTATGATTTATTTTGCACCTGTGAAAGGAGGTTTATATGCATTTTAAACTCAAGAGGTCATTACGTTTTAAATTTTTATTAAGTTATCTCATATTCGTAATTCTTACCATAGCACTCTTAAATACATACGGTCACAAACTTATGTATAATAAACTGGTTTCCGATATTGAAACAAATATGTACGCAGAAGCGGATAATATAAAAACGCAGTATCTTACCAATGCTTATCTCGTAAACAGTTTTATCCCTTCAATGCGCAAGCAATTCAGTTCCATTCAGAATATAACTGAAGTACGCATATGGATAAGCAATGCCGACAGCCGCATAATTGTTGACTCCGATGTCGAAAAAAACAAAGAGGACTGCATTATAAATGACTTTGACTCACTGATTTTATCAAAACAATCAGTTGAAAACACAAATATAAGCAATCTCTTATCAGATAAATCACTTTGCATTATATACCCTGTATCGTCAGGTCTTGATATAAGTTTTTATATAATTTTATCCACACCAACGGCTCCTCTTCATCACAAAGCCGTACAACATGTCGATGCTATACTAACATGCTACATTATAGTATCCATCATTTTGTTTCTTATGTTGTTATTCCTTTATCTGCAGACTGTCATTCCGCTTAAAAACATGCAGAATGCAGCGAAAGAATATGCGGCAGGGCATTATGATTATCCTATGCCTACATACACCGGACATGACCAGGCAGACCTTGCAGGTGCGATAAAATATCTTGCCGATAAAATGAAAGATACAAATGACTACCAGAAAAATTTCATTGCCAATGTATCACATGATTTCAGGTCACCATTAACTTCAATAAAAGGCTATACACAGGCAATGGCTGATGGTACCATCCCACCTGAAATGCAGGGAAAATATCTTGATATTATATTATTTGAAGTCGAGAGACTTACAAAACTTACTAACAACCTTCTCTCATTGAGTGAATTTGAAAATAAAGGTATTCCTCTTGAAATTTCAACATTTGATATAAACAATGAATTAAAGCGCTGTCTTGCAACTTTTGAACAAAGATGTGTTCAAAAACATATCTCACTTGACATAACTTTCGATGCGGAGGTTTCGCTTGTTGACGCTGACCAGAGCAAAATAGAACAGGTTATACAAAATCTTGTAGACAATGCGATAAAGTTCAGCCATGATAATTCGACTATAGAAATACATACAAGAGAAAAAAATCAGAAGATATTTATATCAATAAAAGATCACGGCATCGGTATTCCAAAGGAAAGTCTCGGAAAAGTATGGAAACGATTTTATAAAACCGACCTTTCACGCGGAAAAGACAAAAAAGGAACCGGACTCGGACTTTCAATTACAAAAGAAATAATTGAAAACCACGGTGAAAACATAAATGTAATCAGCACTGAAGGTGTAGGAACAGAATTTATATTCTCACTTCCAAAACACGAATAAAATGATACAAGGTTAAAAAGCAGATAGCAATGAATCAATCCGTGGCATTTTATGATAAAAGCAGACATATCTCAACGAATATGCCTGCTTTTATTTTTAATCGCAAATCTGTTTAAATCAATGTTACTGAGTATTTACTGCGCTTGTCTGAAATACACCCTTCAATCTCTTAAAGAATACTTCCTGCAATACAGATATTGTTATGAACTGCGCAATAAAGAGAATGCAAGCCTGTGTAAGTCTTACAGGTAACAATGAAACGTACGGCGAACCATACAGCATTGAAATCCAGAATGTTGTTATAAATAAACCTATAACAAACTGATTTATACCTGCTGCCATCGCTGCTTTTGGTATCGATGGTTTCTTATGCAAAAATAATCCCCACACAAGGCCGTTTAAGCATGAGTTAAGTGTAAAGCCCGGAAAATATGGCCCTATTGGGAACATAAGTGTTCCAAGTACATCTGCAACTCCCGCAACAACTGCTGCCTGTGCGGGTCCCATGAGTATCGCTGCCGTTACCGGAGCAATAAATGCAAATCCAATCTTTACATTCCATGCCTGTATCGAACAAAATCTTGATAATACAATTTCGATAGCTATAAGCATTGCCATAAGTGTGATGTCTCTTACTGAAATCTTAGTTTTCTTTTCCTTCATTTTGTACCCTTTCTAATGAACGGAGCCGAAAAAAGAAAAAACACTCAAAGTAAACCATTATTCAGGTAATGAGTGTTTTTCATTCATTTCTGACAGTGGATGCGAAAGCCATACCGCAAGAACTAAATTCTTTTCGCCCAAAGACAACTTCCCATCCTTTGGTACTTAACGCATGACTTCCTACTCTGTTCATATTTAAATATTTAGTTTTTTATTTTTACTGATAATTTTATATAATATCAGATTTGCGATTCATTATTTGTATTCGCATCTTGTTCCAAGAATACCGGCTACTTCATACTCATAATCATCAATGCTCTTTTCCATCTGGAATGCTTCATCAATATCAACATCATAAACATGACCGTTCTTGTAACCGATAAGTCTGTTTTTCTTACCTTTTTCTATACAGTCAACTGCATATGCTCCCATAACTGAAGCATAAACTCTGTCTCTTGCTGTAGGGCTTCCACCTCGCTGTAAATGACCAAGAATAGTTGCTCTTGTCTCAATTCCTGTAGCTTCTTCAATCTTCTTTGCAAGACCATAAGAGTGACCGATTCCCTCAGCATTAACAATAATCTGATGTGTCATACCGCTTGCTCTATTGTTCTTTATCTCTTCGATAAGTTTGTCATAGTTGTTATCGAATTTCTCAGGTAAAAGAATTTCCTCGGCACCGTTTGCAATACCACACCACAATGCGATATATCCTGCTGAACGTCCCATAACCTCTACTACGCTACAACGCTCATGTGAATTTGATGTCTCACGAAGACGGTCAATAGCCTCCATAGCAGTATTTACTGCTGTATCAAATCCTATAGTATACTCTGTATATGCTATATCAAGGTCAATAGTTCCTGGAAGACCGATAACATTTACACCATATTTTGAAAGGTTCTTAGCTCCTGTAAATGAACCATCACCACCGATTACTATAAGTGTCTCTATACCAAGTTCCTTACAGATTGCTGCTGCCTTCTTCTTTCCCTCTTCCTCTCTGAATTCAGCACTTCTTGCTGTAAAAAGGAATGTACCACCGTGCTGAAGTTTCTCTGACACATCATGGAATGTAAGCAAATCCATCTCTCTGTTAAGAATGCCGTTGTATCCTCTTCTTACTCCATATACCTCATACCCTTTAGAAATACCTGTACGCACTACTGCACGAATGGCAGCATTCATTCCCGGTGCATCTCCTCCACTTGTTAATACTGCAATCTTTCCCTTTGTTTCACTCATTTTATTATCCTCCATTCCATTATAATCATTAATTCGGAACGCTTATTATGCGCAACCCCTCACATAATCTGAATAAATAATATATTTTGCAGATAAAGTCCTCAAAGACTAAGGAAATACGCACTTTTTTTCTCATAACTCTCTTTTAATAAATATCGTTAACCATTCTAGTATGATTTGACATATTTTTCAATAGCTTTTTTGTGTTTTTGTTTTTTTCTCCGTTATTCACAAATTTTTGAGACAAGTTCTGTCAAAAATAACCATAATTTTTGACATTATTTTACTATTCTGACCATAAATTTGCATTTTGCGACAAAAAATTAATACTATTCTTGGTGTTATTCTTTCCAATGAAGTCTGTGAAGATCGCCCTCAAGCTGCATATCAAAAAAATTATTTTGTCTCAATGCCTCATATAACACTATTGCAACAGAATTTGATAAATTTAATGACCTGATATTTTTATTCATAGGTATTCTTATCGCTGTCTCCTGTGAGTCTACAAGAATTTCTTCCGGAATACCGGCACTTTCTTTTCCAAACATTATGTACGCATCCGGTTCGTAATGTACATCCGTATAATCCTGCTTGGATTTTGTCGTTGCCATATACATTTTTTTAGCGGCACCCGGATTTTGTTCAAGAAAATCCTCATAACAATCATACACAGTTACATCAAGCTTATCCCAGTAATCAAGCCCTGCTCTTTTAAGCATTTTATCGTTTATCTTAAATCCCATCGGCTCAATAAGATGAAGCCTTGTCCCTGTTGCACAGCAGGTTCTTCCTATATTCCCTGTATTTGCCGGCATTTCCGGCTCCAATAAAACTATATTTAACATTTGTATTAATCCCCCAAATTCAAATCTAAAGTTTCTTTATGAAACTTTCTATTCTCTCAAGAGCTGCTTTTAAATCCTCTATTGAATACGCATATGATATTCTCAAAAATCCCTCACCGCAGTCTCCGAACGCCGTTCCCGGAACAACTGCTATCTTTTCTTCTTTAAGAAGTCTTGTCGCAAATTCGTCTGAACTCATTCCGAATTTTTTTATACTCGGGAACATATAGAAAGCACCGAACGGCTCGAAACATTCTATTCCCATCTCCTGAAACGCATTCAGCAAAAATCTACGCCGTCTGTCGTACTCATTTCTCATTTTCTCTACATCTGCGTCACCGTGCCGCAGCGCTTCTATAGCCGCATACTGGCTTGTAGTCGGCGCACACATAATTGCAAACTGGTGAATTTTAAGTATCTGGTCAAGTATGACTTTAGGCCCACAGGCGTATCCGAGTCTCCACCCTGTCATCGCATAAGATTTTGAGAAACCGTTTATAACAATCGTTCTCTCTTTCATTCCCGGAAATGCCCCTATTGAAGCATGCGTTCCGCTATATGTAAGTTCTGAATATATCTCGTCAGATATAACAAACAAATCATGTTCGATAACAAAATCAACTATAGGTTTAAGCTCTTCCTCCGTCATTATTGCCCCGGTAGGATTATTTGGAAACGGCATAATAAGTATTTTTGTTTTCTCAGTAACCACTTCCTCAAGCTGCTGTCTTGTCAGCTTAAAACCATTTTCCTCCTTTAATTCAACAATAACAGGAACACCGTCTGCAAGCACTATACACGGCTCATATGAGACATAGCTTGGCTGTGGCAGGATAACCTCATCCCCCTCGTCAAGCATTGCCCTAAGTGCCCCGTCAATTGCTTCACTTCCGCCAACTGTTATCATAATCTCACCTGAAGGCTCGTATTTTAAACCAAAACGCCTGTCAAGATATTTTGAAACTTCCTCTTTCAACTCCTTGAGACCGGAATTTGATGTATAAAATGTTCTTCCCTTTTCAAGAGAATATATTCCTTCCTCTCTTATATGCCACGGAGTATCAAAATCCGGCTCACCTACTCCTAATGAAATGGCATCGTCCATCTCGCTCACTATATCAAAAAATTTTCTTATGCCCGATGGCTTTATCTGCTTAACTTTACCTGATAATGCATCTCTCATGGTGTAATTAACATCCTTTCCGGTTCATGGTGCTCACCTGTCATCTCAAGACCATGTTCTTTATATTTTTTCAATACAAAATATGTTGCTGTACTGTTTACATATTCTAAAGTCGAAAGTTTCTCTGAAACAAATCTCGCAACTTCTTTCATGCTCCTCCCCGATATTGTAACTGTCAGATCAAATCCTCCTGACATAAGATACACACTCTCAACCTCATCAAATTTATATATTCTTTCCGCAACCTTATTAAATCCCATGTCACGCTGCGGCGTAACTTTCACCTCTATAAGTGCCGTTACTTTTTCACAATCAGTCTTATCCCAATTTATAAGAGTAGGATAGCCACATATCACATTTTCCTCCTCCATACGGCTGATTTCTTCCTCAACTGCTTTCTCATCACTGCCAAGCATCGCCGCCAGCTCTTTAGTTGAATAACGGCTGTTCTGGCTGATTGCATTAAGAATTTTATTTCGCAATTCACTGTTCATAAAAATCACCATACCTTTCATATATATTTCTGTTCACCCACAGGTTTTGATTTACAGATACAAAAATTTATTATTTGTCCACATTTTATTATCTGCCATTTTTATATCTTATAAAGTTCGTCACTTCCAGCAGGCCCTATATATCTTGTCTCATCTTTGCTGACAACAATTCTATCATTTCCCTCGGTAGCTCTTCCTATAACTGCTGCGTTTATTCCGGCTTCATTTAATTTTTCAACTAAAAGATTTCCTTTCTCACAGCCTATCATCATACTTCCGCTTGATATGAGCATATACGGATTAAGGTGAAAGACTTCGCAAACCTCTATAGTTTCCTGTTTTATCGGAATTTTATCAAGATGTGCGATAATTCCGACACCTGATGCTTCACCAAGCTCCCAAAGTGCACCAAAAACTCCGCCCTCCGTAACGTCATGCATGGCACTCACGCCAACTTCCATTGCAATTTTTGATTCAGGAATAACAGAAAGATACTCTTTAAATCCTTTTGCCACGTCAATTAGTTCCTGCGGCAGTGTCTCACGAAGCTTTTCCTCTTTTTCGGCGGCAATTATTGAAGTTCCCTCAAGACCTGCCCACTTTGTCATAACAATCTCATCACCTGGTTTTAGTCCTCCTGTCGAAACTATCCTGCCTTTTTTTACTTTGCCCACACCTGTCACATTTATTATAGGTCTGTTGACCGCATCGGAAATTTCCGTATGACCTCCCATAACCTCTATTCCCAATGACAGACAGGCAGCCTCTATTTCTTCCATTATTTTTCTCAATTTTATTTCTCTCGTGCCATCAGGAAGAATTATCGTAGTCATAATACCTATAGGCTCAGCTCCACTTGATGCCAGGTCATTTGCAGTGATATGAACCGCCAGATTACCTATTCCCTTGTCGGTACCTGTTATCGGGTCTGTCGAAAACACAAGTGCCTCATCATCACCCACGGCAACCGCTGAACAATCCTCTCCGACACCCGGATGCAAAATCACTTCGTCTCTTCTATGTTTTATCTGCTTAAAAACTGCTCTTTTTAAAACATTTTCAGGTACTTTTCCTATTTCCATCTGTCCGTTTATTCCTTTCTATTCTCATTGATTATCCTGTGACTTTTTGTCATTCTGTTTCTGTTCTTTTTCTTCTTTTTGATTTTTATCCCTGTCTTTGGTTTCCTGCTTCTCAACTTCCTGCCTTCCAACAGTAACATGCTGTGGCTCGGCATTGTATGAACTCGTATTTACAAGAACTCTCTTCTTCTTAACATCATTTATATAGATAACTTTCCAAAGTCTTGCATTGTAACCTGTATGTGCTGACTGCGTTATCTCCCTATAACCTGACGGCTTCGTTGCATCAACTGTGACGACCTCTCCCTCCGGCTGTTTTTCTTCAACTATCTCAGATTCAAATTCTATCCTTCTGTTTTTGCTTCTGTTTTCTTCCCCATAAATTTTAAATGAAAGAATTCCTCCGCTTGCCGATGCGTATATATATATCGGTGACTTTGTATTATTTCTAAATTTCAAATCTTTGTAATTGCCTGATATTGCGGCATCTCTTGAAACATTTACATAATGAACCACCATTGAATGCGGTGAACGCTCAACCACCTGTAACTCAGCATTTATAACAGCATTATACAAAGTCGTTGACACCTGGCATACTCCACCTCCGACACCTGAGACAACCTTTCCTCCCGAATACTCAGGTGCCGCCTTATATCCGTTTTCCTCAGTTCTGTCTTTTATGACTTTAACCGTTGAAAATGTCTGTCCCGGATTTAGAATAGTTCCATTTATGCGCCCTGCTGCTGTCTGGACATTGTTACATCTGTCCGCTGTGGAAGAACTGTAGTCAGTAGAATACTCACCGAGCAGGTCTGTACACTTCTCATTCATTTTCTTTGTATACTTTGGTTTTTTCGTCTGCACAACGGCATCCAAAGTCAAACTCTTATCTTTTAGATTACCTGAAATTTTTTCTTCAAAAAGAGCTACTGTATCGTCTATTTTTACTTTAAGACCTGATTGTGATTTAGTCGCTTTCAATCCCTTAGCCGTCATTTTAAACTTTGAATTTATAACTTTTTTATTGTGAAGCCTGCTCTTTAATATTATATATTTTTCAAGAATATCCCTGTCAACGCCTGTTTTTAAATTGTACGTTACATCCTTTTTACTGACAGAAACAATTTCCTTAAATCTTTTAAATATGTTCCCTTTCTTTCCTATATTATATGCTTCTTTAACATAATCATTATCTTCTATATAAAATCCAAGTCTTTCAAAAGTTGTATCAGTTTCTTTTTTATCATTGCCATATTTTATGGTAATTTTTCTGTTTTTCAAAAAAGTCTTGTACTCTTCAACCTTTTTTGATGCCTGTTCTTCCGTAAGACCACCTATATCCACACCACTTATACTTGCTCCACTCACTATATGTTTGTCATCAGTCAGTTTAGCTTTTACAATTATCACAGCAATAATACATATAATCAGCGCCAAAAGACATACACTCAAAATAACAATACATGTTTTTTTATTCTTCTTCATAAATTCCCACTTACCTCTGATTTTTGCTTTATTATTTATTTGACATTTATTTTCTTATTGAGTATTCTAAATACATATTTATATAAGATTAAAGAGTCAAAATATCAGCTTAAAGAAATAAATAATATCCTCTTTAGCATTCTTGACTCTTTGGCTCTTTTGCATACCTATAAAATATCGTATTTTGCAATTACTGTAAATATTGGAGTACAATTGGCAGAACCATTGCTACAACTAAAACAATACAAATAACTGCCGCAATCTTCTGTTGATTTTTCTTGTTAAAAAAATTCACTTTATGACAACCTCCAATCCTGCTCAGACACTGCATACCGATACTGATATATTTACATATGAGAGGAAAAAACAATGCCTGTATTTTTTATATGCTTTATTGTATTCTTATTGTGGCTTCGCGTCAAGTTAAAACAACAGGATAGTTTAGAAACACAAAACAAGGATTTCTGGCGGCGTGAACATGAAGCCGACTTTTCCAGAAACAAGGATATTTCTGAACTTGACTATATCAGCATAGACCGAGAATTACTGCCTTTTAGCGAGCACACAAACGATGCTGAACTATTACAGATACAACAGGATGTAGATAAAACTCTTTCTAAAAAAATGATAAATCTTTCCGGAATGACAAATACTGACATCAAAGAGACATATGGACGCGGTAATTTTGAAGTTCTCGCTGTTTATGACCAAAATTATCTCAAATTTTTAAGTCTTTTAAACAAATGGGGTACATATCTTCTTGAACGAGGTTTTATAAATGAAGCAAAGCAGATATTTGAATATGCCATAAACACACTTAACTGCGACATATCAGGCTGCTATACGGGACTTGCCAAAATTTATCTCAAAAATAATGATATTGACAAAGTACAGCAGCTAATCGACAAAATCCAGTCATCCGATGCATATTTAAAAGACTCCATAGCACAAAAGCTTACAGTCATGCTTCAAAACTATTAAATAACATATATTCCTGCCTGATAGTCAAGCGGATTTCTGTTTTTGTAATCAAACAGAAGTCTGCTCTTTTTATTTTCAATAATTCCCTCTTCAATATATTTTAATACATCTATATCAAACTGCTGCAGATGCGTCATCCTGTGAAGCTGTTTCCAGTCATTTCCTTCATATCCCGAAAGATATTTATGACACTTTTCCTCATTTTGATAAAACTCTCTTATCTCGTCCTTTGGTATCTCAGACTGCCAGTTTATGAACTTTGGTCTGTTTTTAAGATTTTCCCTTGCATAAATATCATAAGTGATAAGCTGTTCAAGAACATTTCTATCCTCTCCGTCAATGCCACATCTCTTAACGGCAAACTCCAAAAGTATCTCATAATTCTGAAGCCTTGACTGATGTATTCCCTCGTATCCCATCTCATGATAATAATTACCGAGGTCCATAAAAAAGTCAAACGGCGTTTCAAAAAGTGAAACCATAAACGGAAGTGACGCTTCAAATTGCAGGCTGTTATAATAACGCTCCGTCATATCTTCAACACGCTTCAATCTAAGAACATCATCATAAGAAATCCATTTTGTAAACAATACTTCGTAAGGTGCTCTTTCCTGATATACTATGCCAAATTTTTCCCTGTCATAATATAGAGGCGAACCTTTCAGCACTTTCAAAAATCCAAGCTGGAGCTGATCCGGTTTCATTGAATAAACAGTATTATATGACTCTCTAAAAGACGCATAATCTTCATATGGCAGCCCCACTATAAGGTCAAGATGCTGGTGAATATTTCTCTTTTCCCTTATCTTTGCAACTTTCTTTTTTAATAAAGTGAGGTCAGGGTTTCTGTGAATTGCCTTTAAAGTCTCCTTATTTGCCGTCTGAACTCCGATTTCAAACTGCACAAGTCCCGGTCTTAACCCGCTTACATAATCTATTTCTTCATCGGTCAAAAGTTCGGCAGAAAGCTCAAAATGAAAATTTGTTATACCATTGTCATGCTCATTTATATATTTCCATATTCTCATTGTATGTTCATGATCACAATTGAAAGTCCTGTCAACAAACTTGACCTGCGGTACTTTCATATCAATAAAAAATTTAAGTTCCTTTTCAACAAGTTCCCATTTTCTAAATCTTACCTTTTTATCAACCGATGACAGACAATAACTGCAGCCATAAGGACAGCCCCTGCTTGTCTCATAATATATTATTCTGTTCTTAAGCGACTCAATATCAAATCCGACATCCTCGGTATAAGGAAACGGAATCTCATCCATACACATTCTCGGTCTTGCCTCGTTTATGACTGTCTTATCACCGTCTCTATAGACAATTCCCTTTATGTCCGACAACAACCTTATATTATCACCAAAATCTTTTTTGCCGCCTGAAAGATAATATTGTAACATCTCATAAAATGTAACCTCACCTTCACCGGACATAATACCGTCAATCCAAGGATACTTTTCAAGCTGCCTGTCACTGTCGTAAGAAACCTCCGGACCGCCAAGCCATATAGGCACATCAGGCATGATTTTTTTAAGCTCCTTTGTTATCTCAGTCACAAAATCAATATTCCATATATAGCACGAAAAACCAATCATCTCAGGCTTCTGAAGATATATATCCCCAAGAATAAAATCAACCTCCTGATTTATTGTGTATTCTTTTATCTGTAAATCCTTATCCGTTATGCCTCGTTTCCTTGCATACGCCTGAATACAATACACGCCAAGATTTGAATGTATATATTTCGCATTTATTCCAACAAGTAAAATCATATTAACAACCTCTTATCTCTTATCATACATTACTGCTCATACCACTTTTCGTCTTTATCAAGTTTTTCCGGTGCATCCTCAAAAAACTTACATTTATCCGCATTCCCACAACTGCCTGCCAATGCATGTCTGCATACCATTCTTTTTTTATGATACCCGACAACAATTCCATCACTTTCCTCGCTCTCGTACTCTACCGGCATAAGACAGTGATATTTATCAACCGGACAAAAACCCTCTATAAGATATTTTTTATAATCCATAAAATAAACGTCCTCTCTCCTGCACTTTCCTAACCGACTGTCACCCAATAATTCCCATCTGTCTAGCCTTATCAAGCGGATTTTTAAGTGCAAAATCCCATTCTTCCTTTCTTGACTCATACTGGCTGCATATCCATTCGTAAACTTCATCAAGTCCGTTTTCGCTGTACTCAAATTCTTTTGTCATATGAAATTCAAGCGGTGTCTTTTCATAGCAGAAAGGCTCCGGCCATACATCTGCCTGTAAAACTTTTACATCATCATCTTTTGAAATCCCCTCAACCTGATACCTCATTCCTTTAAAACTGCATTTTAATACTGCCTTTTTGTTGTAAAAAGAACTTACATCATAAAATGACTGCCTTTTGTTCATTGTCTCTGCCTCACTTTCTAAAAAAGCATATACGAAAAAAGTCTATCCCACACTGGATAGACTTTTTAATAACAGGGGTGGAAGGAATCGAACCCTCCTCTGGAGTTTTGGAGACTCTTATTCTACCGATGAACTACACCCCTATATAGATGCTCGCTCACACGCGACTATTAAATAATAGCATACGAAATTTATTTTGTCAACAATTTTTTTAATTTTTGTTGGTATATGTTGTTAATACTTTTGCTATTTTTACAACAACTAAATATTTACATCTGAACTATATTATCAGCTAAATCTATAAACCTCTTTGAATGTGCAATATAAACCAGTGTTCCTTTATAATTTTTAATAAAATCATATAGCCAATTATCAGCATCACTATCTAAATGATTATTAGGTTCATCTAAGAATAAAATATATGGTTTCCTCATTAATGCTCTTGCAATTGATATTTTTTGAAGCTCTCCACCTGAAATTTTCTTTTCATTATCAGTTAACAATCTGTCTTTCACGTCCTGCAATCCCAATTCACATATCAGCCTGTCTGCTTCACCATTGTTAACATTATTTACAAACAATGTAATATTTTCTTTTACACTTCCCTCAAAAACAATAGGATTTTGAAATGCAACACCTATATTCTCCCTCCAATAGTCCATATCCAAAACAGAAAACAACCTATTGTCAAATAAAATTTCACCTTTATAATCCTTTTCAAGTCCATATAATATCTTTAACAGTGTTGTCTTACCACTTCCATTATCCCCAACTATAACATTCTTTTGATTTATGTATATTCTATTACTGTAATCTCTTAAAACCGACCTATTCTTATAAAAAAATGACAACTTTTTAATTTTAATCTCACTTTTCGGTAAATAGCTTTCCCCAATTGTATTTTCTTTATTGTTATAAAAAAGTGAAATTCTGTTGCAGCTATTTGTTATAATAGTCTTTTTTCTGATAATAAAACCAATATCATAACAAACCCTGTCAAATATACTCGAATAACCAAGCATTTTAATCACTGTTCCCAACATAATCATTTTGTTTTTTACAAAAAAACAGCCAATTAACAATATCACTATATATGATAATCTTTCTAATAAAACAGTAAAATTATTACTAAATGCATCAAACAAAAGCTGTTTTTTCTTCGTAGTTTCGAAAAAAGAAACAAAATATTCTTTTAGCATGTTAATATATACATTAGATATTTTTATCTTTTTTGCAAAAGCTATATTTGAAAAAAATTCATTTTCCAATGATTTGTTATTCGCTTCATAATCCCTTGTATCTAAATCAAGCTTTCTCTCATATCTGCGTATTATCATTGGAAATACAGAACGTAAGACAGATATTATAACTACAGCCAAAACATAAAAATAAGGAATATCTCTGCACTGTATTCCTAAAAAAACAGTTAAAATAACTACAACAATACACTTTGTAGTAATTTCCATCCAATAAAATCTAAAATCTATCAAATCATTTTCCAGACGATTTTGAATTTCACCCGGTTCAATTTCACGTATTTTATCATACTCCATCTGCAGGTATTTCAAATATAAACATCGGTCATGTGCCAATGCACCTTTTAACATAAGCAAATTTTTAACTAAATCCATTATAGGAACTATAACAATCAAAAAAATTAGACAAAATAGTATTTTATATAGAAGATATTTTTCATTCGTAACAGAATTATTTAATATGCTATTTGCAAGATTTCCTAAAAAATACACAACAGCTGCTACTATAACCGCATCCAAACTTTCACTCAAAACATTGATAACTAATGTTTTCCACATATTCTTAGAACAATCTTTGTATATACTTTTTTCAATTGCATTCATATATTTTTCCATTCCTTACCTCATATTCAAATTCAGCCAATCTATGAAATTGCTGATTATGCGAAATAATGAGAAATCCTCCCATATGCTTTTGTATTTTTTCTTTAAAAATCTTAATCCCCTCAATATCCAAATGATTAGATGGTTCATCCAAAATCAGACACTTTCCTGTCTGAGCTAAAGCTAATGCCAAAAATACTTTTCTTCTATTACCCAATGATAGATTTTTTATCTTTTCACTTAAAAGCAGTTCCTTTTTCACACCAAATTCCATAGCATTTAGCAATACTCTTTCCGCATTATCAGCACATATATTTATATATAATTCCTGAGGTGTAAATCTGATTTCTGCATCTTTTTGAGAAAGATAAAATATATTCCCGGCAATACACGAGTCTTCTATCTTTTTTATGTTAACATTGCCATAAGTAACTTCTGCCTCTTTGCATTCAATTTCTTTTAATATCAGCTTAATAAATGTACTTTTTCCGCTGCCATTAACACCCCAAAGTATATTTTTTCTGCTTAAATCAATATCAAATCTATCTATATCTAAAACTTTTCTATTTTCACCATCTCTTATAACAGCATTTTGGACAGAAACTTTCCTATTTAAATTTAAATTTTTAGATTTCTCGCTTGTTGGCATTTGCAGGCATTCTTCTATACGTCCTCTCGCCACCTGACATACACCATATTTAGGAATTATATTGAAAATATTCTTATATGCTGTAAAAAATGCAGATGCAACTACAACTACCTGAGCAGAAATATCAATATCAATTATATTATTCATAACATATATTGCTAAAATAGCATAACAGCCATAACTTAATACATTGTCAATAAAGTTGTCTATTATATTTTCAACGGTTACGGTAACCTCGGTTTTTATTCCGGTGCGTGCATACTTTTTATGTAATTTTTTTAAATTTGCTAAATACATCTTTTGTAAACAATACATTTTTATAGTCTCAAAACCTGTATAACTAAATGTAACATAATTTGTTAATTTTTCTTCAACTTCACGCATCTCTTTGTAATTTGCCTGCAAAAACCTATTTACAACAATCGGTGCAATACATTGAAGCAATGCAAGCACAGACAGCGTAACGCAGGTAACAAAACTGCCTATACCAATGTAAATTATATACACTAAAACAGTTATTATTGCCGAAATAAAATTTGGAATTTCCCACATATAAAAATCTGTTATTTTAATTAAATCATCATTTACCCTCTCTTTGCCTTCGCCATAAGTTATTTTATTTAACCTACTAACATCCTGCTTGCAAATGGAACGATAAAATTCTAATTTAATTTCCTGTTTACTTCTTTCAAGCCTTATACTTGTGATATATTCCCATATTATAGAAATAACTGTTGCAATTATAACAGTGCTTATCAAAACTATACTCTTGTTGAATATATACTTATAATTTTCAGAGGTAATATCCGCTATTATTTCTGAAATAATCTTAGAATAAATTCCTAACAAAACACTCGGAAATAATTTTATCAATATATTATTAATATAAATAATTCCGTTTTTTTGTTTTATATAATCCAAAAATGTATTTTTCATTTTTTCATCTTTCTCCTATGCATTATACATGTAATAAAACAATCCCAAAAATGCATATAAAATAGTCTAAAAGGTTTACAATCCCAGCATTTTATTAAAAAATGTTGGGATTGTTCTAAATTTCTTTTTAATTATACTATTGACACAAACCTGATTGTTGTTTTTATTTAATACTTATAATCATTATATCCTCTAAGACGTCTGTACAACCCTGCCTTAGTAAGATAGCTGTATGGTGATACAAAAAATATACCAAGTAATCCGAATGTAAGTGTTCCTAAAATTCCCCATCCTATAAAAGAAAGGTCAAGTACAAACATCTGCCATTTCTGGCCGTCTGTAAGTCTTTTACTCTCCTCAAATGCTTTCTGCATGTCAATGTCAGGATTTTCACTTAATATATAAGGTATCATTGAATACTCATATCTCTTTATAATTCCCGGAACAATAAAAAGCAATGTCCATAAAAATGTAAATAAATTCTTGAAGAACATTATTTTTATGACATTTAAATAATTGCTCTTAAATGCATATGTAATTTCTCTCATATCGCATTTTGCTTCATAACTTCTGCTAAAAAATCTCTTTGCTCCAACCTCAATAGGATTAAAAACAAATACTGATACTGCTACGCTGACAATCAAAACAACTAATGCAATGACAATTCCACCTATTATAACAGCAGAAATAGCTCTCGCAACTGATGGCGTAATATTTTTAGCAATGCTGTTTATGGAATCATTAAAACCTCCAGATGTGGCATCTCCATTTGAAAATACCTCACCCAAGCCTTTGCTGACACTATTGTAATCAACATCTTTCTTTCCAAAATTAAAATTTGCTCTTCCAACTCCGCTTACATTACCGGCTGTGACAATAGAAAGTATAATACCTCCCAGCACAAACATCCAATAATTAAGCTTTAAAAGATTTTTCGCCTGCGTTTTCAATTCAACCCTGGACCACATAAAAAATTCCCCCTTTTGTATAGTATAATATGTTATCATATATTATATTACCATTATTTTACTATGTTGACTATAAAAAATGAGGAATAAATTTTGCTTTGAATGCTTTAGGCTGCTTTGACGCAGAGATTGATATAAACTTCCAGACTCAGGGACGGCTGAAAGCCGTCCATTTGTCGTATAATATCCACTTCCATGACGTCCGTCAAATGCAAACCAACCCCTACATATTCATTATCCAATATATGACCCCCAGCAAAAAGCTGCTAAATATACCATAAAGTATAACCGGTCCGGATATCGTAAATATCTTGCATCCTACTCCGAATACGTCCCCTTCCGCCTGATATTCTATTGCCGGTGATACAACGGAGTTTGCAAATCCTGTTATCGGTACAACACTTCCTGCTCCTGCGAACTGTCCAAGTTTCTGATAAATATTAAATCCGGTAAGGATTACGCTTATTCCAACAAGTGTTATCGTTGTATATAATGCCGAAATTTCTTTATCATTTCCAAATGAAGCATAGACATTGTTTAATATTTCTCCAAGCAGACATATAGCACCTCCTACAATAAATGCTTTAAGACAATTCATAAATCCATTTGATTTTGGTGTCATATTCTCAACATACTTGTTGTACATTTCCTTCTGCTTATTTTTGTCCTTTTCGTTTAACACTGCTCCTATATTCGGCTCGTTACTGTTTTTTTCATTCATTTTAAACCTCACACTTTCTGTTCTTATATGTTTTGCTCTTATTTTTTAATGACGAACAACTCCACAAACCCTACGCAAATTCCACTAAAGTGCCACTTCATTACCCAAACACCAATTCACTACTTGCCGTTCCATTCAAAATACATCTGATACAGCGTACCTAATGCTTTGCCTGCTGCCATCATAAATATCAACAGATAAATTCCATAATTTAGATTTATTCTCTGGCACAATACCGGAAATACTTTGACTGCTTCTGCAAGTGCCATAGAAAGACATCCTACAAATATTCCCGCAAACAGTCCAAATATAATAATACCTACATCGCCTATTCTCATCGGAAAATGATATACAGATAAAAGGCTGCCTATTGTTCCACCCAGAACGATGGCACTTTCAAGTTTGTATACATGTTCTGCAATTCCCATTCTTGCGGCAAGTCTCGGAATTATTCCAAGTGCCGTAATAAGTGCAAATGTTCCTGCGGCAACAGATACTCCCCCTGCAAAACCGATTATTGCAAGTGCTATTTCCTGCAAAATATCCATGTTTATTCTCCATTCTTCAATCCTACGATATTGTGGTCAAAAGGTATTTTGACCCTTGCATCATTTCCTTATCGTTTCCTCTCTATCCGCATCTTTTATAATCGCTTTATTCATATCTTCCTCATATTTTCGCATTTCGATATGAACAGGTGTCGGATCATCATGTACTTTGTCACTCTTAAAATGATTGTAAAAGCAAAGAATTCCTATCGGGATACCTATACTGTATGAAATTTCAAGAATACTTCCCGAACTTTTATCTACACCTTTAACTATTTTATAAAAATCATCAAATACATCCCCCACACTTACATCCGTATTAAATGTCATAATTGTAAATGCCGCACCGAAAAATACGATTATACATGTTATTGCAAGTTTGGTATACTCCCACACCGGATTTGGTTTTACAGGCATTTTATATTCCACAACAAAATCCGGCTCACCTATGTTTACAATGTTGAATGCGGGACACTCTTTTTGTATCAGATTTATTACCTTTGTAATAGAAAAAATAACTTTTTCGTTTTTATCACCTTTTACCGTATGGAGAACTATGTCTCCAGCACGTTTCATTGCATTGTTGTCCAGTGATAAAATATCAAGTACATCCGAAAGAACTATTCTTTTATTTGTAACTTTTTTACTCTGCGAAGCTTTTATATAAATTGTTTTATTTTCAACCTGACTCATTTTATCCCCCCGCCTATCTAAATTATTCTTCCGTTTGTATATTCTGTGCGTGTATTTCTCTGTATTGTGCAGTAACATACGGTTGTCATAAGTGCAATTCCTATAATAACGGCAATAAGCCATCCCCTATTTCTCATCATCTCCACAAACCTCCATTCGATTTTGATTTGATAACAGTAGTATGGCTTATTATTTTTTGTTTATTCACAATAATATGATGTTGGGGTCAAAAGATATTTTATTAGTTGGTATTTCCAAGACAAATAACGTTTATCTTACGAATTTAATTCAACATACATTTTTTTCAGAATCTTTTTTTCAAGCCTGCTCACCTGAACCTGACTTATTCCGAGCTTGTCCGCAATCTGTGTCTGCGTCATCTCCTTAAAATACCTGTATTCTATCAGCTTTTTTTCTCTCCCCTTTAATTTTTTTATAAGGTTGTCGATAAGAATGTGATTTATCACTTTTTCCTTCTCTAAATCACAGGCAGTTTCTTTCGCCACAAGCTGCTCGACAAGCATAACCTCTCTCCCATCATCCCTATACACACTTTTGTACAATGAATCCACTTCCACATTTGCGTCAAGTGCAAGCACTATATCTTCCTCCGATAACTCCGTAACCTGTGCAATTTCACTTATGGTTGCATTCCTGCCATATTCATGACTCAGCTTTTCAGATGCCTGTTTTATCTTCCAGCCGTTTTCTTTTAATGTCCTGCTCACTTTTATCATGCCGTCATCACGCATAAATCTTTTGATTTCTCCCATAATCATTGGCACTGCATATGTAGAAAAACAGACATTAAAACTCATGTCAAAATTATCAATCGCTTTTATCAATCCTATACATCCAATCTGAAATATATCATCTGCTTCGTATCCTCTGCCATTAAATCGCCTGACAACATTCCAAACAAGTCCCAAATTCTTTTGAACTATCTCACTTCTTGCTTCTCGGTCACCGGCTCTGGCTTTCTTTAGCAAACATTTTATTTCATCATGCATGCTATTTTGCCCCGACTTTCTTTTTCATATAAATTTTGGTTCCCTTTGAAACCTGAGATTCCACTTTCATCTCATCCATAAATGCTTCCATAAATGCAAAGCCCATTCCCGAACGCTCCCATTCAGGTCTTGTTGTGTAAAGAGGTTCCATAGCTTTGTTTATGTCGGCAATTCCTACACCGAAATCCTCTATCTCTATTTCCACTTCATTATTATGTATATTGCATGTCATAAATATTCTTCCCGGTCCTGACTCATAACCGTGTATAACCGCATTCGTAACAGCCTCCGATACCGCCGTTTTCACGTCCGAAAGCTCCTCAAGTGTTGGATTAAGTCTCGTAATATATGCTGCAACAACAGTCCTTGCAAATGCCTCATTCTGCGAACAGCTCTCAAATTCTATTCTCATAAAATGCCTCCTGAATTGTATCATATTTTTCTATAATCTTATATAACCCTGACACCTTAAATATTCTGTCAACGGTCTTTCCGACATTTGTTACTGCTGCCTTCCCACCTATAAACATAACTTTTTTATAACGTCCCATAATCAGTCCTATCCCCGAACTATCCATAAAACTCACATCTTTAAAATCAAAAATAATATTTTTTACATTTCCTGCTTCAATAAGTCTGTCAGATGTTTCACGCAGATAAGTAACGGCATGATGGTCCAAATCATCCTTGATGTAAACCACCAGACAATCGCCCTTGATTTCATAATGCATCATGTCCATAATTTCTTTTCCTTTCTTTAATTCTAAACTTTAAATCAATATTTTTAGATTTTCTGATTATTATAACCATAAAAAATACAAAGAGTCGCTTGCGACTCTTTCGCGCTTGAGCGGAATGCGTAGCATTTATTTCCTTTCCGCGAAATGCGCATCCTCACGGAGTGTTTTTTATGTTATAGGAAACAAGAAGTTTCCTATAACATAAAAAATCTGCCGCCTGTAATCATATTTGATTACATAAGCGACAGACTTCTGTCTTTATCACAGTATGAAAGTTTTAGCTTTCGTACTAATATCCCATCTCTGCTAATTTTGATTTTGCAAGTGCCACTCTGTCTGAATCAGGGTAATCATTTACAATAGTATCGAAATACTGCTTTGCTTTGTCATATTTCTGTTGTTTCTGATAGCCTCTGCCGAGGAAATAAATTGCCTTGACGTTCGTCTCATCATATTTAACAGACTCTTTCAAAGTTTTAATAGCATTTCCATAATCACCACTGCTATAATAAGAATATCCCTGCTGATACAATTTTTCTGACATAGTTACAAATGTATTGTCTTTTATTCTGTTATATACTTTCTTTGCATAATCATTTTTAAGCGTACTTTCATCAATATCCAACAGCTTTTTCGCAGCATTTTCTGTATCATCTGCAAGATATGAACTTGCTGAACTGAAAAGTGCTTCATATATATCAAGTATTGTCTTTCCGTCATCAGTGTTTATATCACCCTGAAGCTGTTTAAGCTCACTCTTCAATCCGTCAATTTCTTTTTGCAATGATTCATTTTTGCTTTTCAATGAAGACGAATCACTGGCATCTGCTGCCTGCTGTTCACTGTACTGTTTAAAATTATCATTTGCATTTTGAACCTCATTCGATTTCATATGAGGTATTATCAAAAAATACATAAGTGCAAGTCCTATCACTATACCAACAACAATATTTATAAATGGCATAATGGAAGGTCTTTCTTCTTTGTACGGAGTAATCGTCTTGTATGCATCAGGGTCAACCTGTGGCAAAGTTCTTCTCTCCGGCTCTTTTTTGACCGCTTTGGGCTGTACTTTAGGACTCTCTCCCCTAAGGTGAACATCTGACAACTCTTTCATATAACGCAAAGTTGTCGTATTGGTTACATCTATTTTGCTTATGTTCCTGAGAAGCTTTAACGCTTTAACTCTGTTATCTTTTTTACCCGTCATCATATACAGCAGTGCTAAAAGCTGATGTGCCCTGATAAATTTAGGATTCAGATTTACAACTTTTTTAAGCTGTATGATAGCCATATCTTCATCGCCGTGTTTTGCCGAGTTAAGTGCCGAATTATATTTTCGGATTGTCTGATTATATGTTTCGAGCTTATTAGGATTTGACTGTATCATTTTGATATAGTCTTCCGCATCATTATTTTCTGACTGATAATGTTTGCTTATAACCCACTCACTTAATGCCGATACAATTTCTCCTTCTTCCAAATAGACAAGACCTAAAAGGTTTCTCGCATTTGTATTTAACTTGTTGAATTGTAAACTAAGTTTAAGCGACGAAATGGCTCCGGATAAATCTCTCACCTTTGCTTGAGATAATCCCTTGTTATAATAAATATTTGAAAGACTGACAACCCTGCGGTAATTTTTTAAATCCTGACCGCAATTATCACATCTTTTTTTATTAAAAGCTACATTGGCATTACATCTTGGACAATTCATTACTCTTCCACCCATCCTGCTGATTTATTTTTTTTAGTATTTTTACCATTCACATTGTCCTTTAAAATACTCTGAAGTAAATCTGTTACATCAGTTGTATTATTTCCATAAATGGCATCCTCTGCCTGATCAATCTCCAAACTTGGCTGAAATTTTGCCAACTCAGCTTCAAAATCCATACTACACTACCTCCCGATATTTATCAACTTTTATTCGCCGCAACTTGCGACAAATTATTTAACAATATTTTATTCCCCAATCTTATACACTATAATTCCTGCGCCTCTTCTTGCATACTCTACATGTTTCTCTTCTTCGGTTACAACTGCTTTCACACCATTTATTGTGATTACATTTCCCGGATATATAATCTTTTCAATAGTAACTTTAGCAAGATTGGCTTTCCCCATCTTCTCAACAATACTCTGTTTCTTTTTGGTAAGCTCACTAAGCTTTGTATCTTTTTCAATTTTTGTCCGCATGAGAGCCATCTTCTTCTCAATCAAATCGGAACGTCCTGTCTTTTCAATAAGTATCTGAACCTGACCGAGTACATTGGTAATCTTTGCGAGTTCTCTTCCTATATCAGAAATATCCTGTTCGCATTTGCTAAGCAACGCAAATAGGTCACCGTCCACACCTGCACACAATGTTGTCTTTACTTCAGACATATTTCCGATGATTGTCGCATGAATATATCTGGTCGCTGAAACTTTTCCGCCGATAATAATTCCATACTTTCCTGATACAAGTACATCCTGACCACACTCAATATACGAATTCATGATAGCATTAGCGTTTATATCTTTTTTGCACTTTATCTGAACCTGCTCAAAAAATTTGCCAGTCACATCTCCGCCTGCTTCAAGATACCCTTTTCCATTTCCCTGCATTCCGTTTTTAAGGACTATATCTTTTTTAGCTTTAATTGTCGCCGACTCAACATATCCGTCTACGATAATGTTTCCTCTCTCAGATATAACCTTCACTCCGGTCAGCACATTTCCACGGATATGAATATCATTTTGGAATGTAACATCACCTGTTGTAAATGATACATCACCTTCTATAAGAAGCTCCGGCTCTATCTGAAGTTTATCATCACGATATGTTATCTTTCCATCATATTTTGCACGATACTCTTTTTTCTCCGTATCATATACAAAGCCCCTGCCGCTAAGCCTGGCAAGTTCCTTTCCTTTTTTTGCAATAATGGTTTCTCCTTTTACGGAAACACCATCCTCCGATGGAATAGCAGGATGATATATAACAACCGTCTGCCCCTCTTCAACGGTAGGAACATCTCCATACTCGGAATAATCTACAGAACCGTCTTCCAATATCTTTGGCTTTGTATCAATCTCTGTCTGAAACAAAAACTCATACCATCCGTCAACTCCGTCAACTGCCTTTTTGCCTTCGGCTACTTTAACAGGCATGTTGTACATTCTGTCATCTATAACCTTTTGTAATTCAGCTTCATCAATTCCATTTACAACACCGGCCTGCTGCAGTCTTTTTTTCAAATCATCAACCGTATAATCAGATTTTGTCTTGTCTGTTGTAATCAGGCAAAGATACGCCTCTGAACCATCATTTGAAAATGTAATCTCTCCTCCACCAAGAACCTCTGCATTTGCTTTATCTTCCATGATACCCTCCTCCCTTCCTTGTTAATAACGATAAAGTGTATAATACCGCTACTATAAGAAAATTATATATTAGATGACATCTAAATGCAAGTGGAATAAAAAATCAAAGCTGTGAAGCCAAATAATTGCTTCACAGCTCTACATTTAAACAAAACTGATTATTTTATAAAGCAGCAAGTTCTTCCTCTACTTTACTCATCATTGCCTGATATTTCTCGAGTTTTGCTTTTTCTTCATTTATTTTTGCTTCCGGTGCTTTGCTCATGAATTTCTCATTGTTAAGCATTCCGTTTACTCTCTTAAGCTCTCCCTCAAGACGTTTCTTCTCTTTCTCGAGACGCTCTTTTTCTTTTGCAAGGTCTACAAGGTCTGCAAGTGGCATATAGATTGTTGCTTTATCTATAACTACTGATACTGCGTTGTCCTCGATGCCTGTCTTGTCGTTCTGTACCTGTACTTCTGATGCAGAGATAAGGTGCTGATATGAAGGCACAAGTGATATGAGTGTTTCTTTTGTCGCATCATCATCTGCCACGATATATACCTTAGCTTTTCTTGATGGTGCTACATTCATTTCACTTCTTCTGTTTCTTATTCCTCTTGTGAGTGCTTTCATAAGCTCTGCTTTATTTTCAGCATCTTTATTATCCCACTCATCATTAAACTCAGGCCAGTTTGAAATCATGATTGACTCTTCTTCTGACTGGAGTGTGCAGAATATTTCCTCCGTGATAAACGGCATATATGGATGAAGTAATTTAAGTGAGTTGATAAGTACCGTCTTAAGTGTCCAAAATGCAGCATTTGCTGATTCTTTGTCCTCATCCTTTGCAAAAAGTCTAGGCTTAACAAACTCAATATACCAGTCACAGAACTCTGTCCATACAAAGTCGTTTATCTTCTGAACAGCTACACCGAGTTCATATTTTTCCATATTATCAGTAACTTCTTTTGCAAGTGTGTTTACTGCTGACAATATCCACTTATCCTCAACTTTGAGAGTGTCATATGCAGGTGTTGTAATCTTATTATCACCAAGGTGCATCATGATAAATCTTGAAGCATTCCATACCTTGTTTGCAAAGTTACGGCTTGCCTCAACTCTCTCCCAATAAAAACGCATATCATTTCCCGGAGCGTTGTTTGTAACAAGTGTAAAACGAAGTGCGTCCGCACCGTATTTATCTATAACTTCAAGTGGGTCAATTCCATTTCCGAGTGATTTACTCATCTTTCTTCCCTGACTGTCTCTTACAAGTCCATGGATAAGAACTGTATCAAAGGGTACTTTTCCTGTATGCTCAAGTCCTGAGAACATCATACGCATAACCCAGAATGGAATAATATCATAACCTGTTACAAGCGTGCTTGTAGGATAAAAGAAATCCATCTCTTCTGTCTTGTCAGGCCAACCAAGTGTACTGAAAGGCCAAAGTGCTGATGAGAACCATGTATCAAGTGTATCGGGATCCTGACGCATAGGCTTTCCGCATTTTGGACATGTGCATTTTTCTTCCTTAGTAACTACAAGTTCTCCACAGTCATCACAGTAAAACGCCGGAATCTGATGTCCCCACCAAAGCTGACGTGAAATACACCAGTCACGGATATTCTCTAACCAGTGGAAATATGTCTTTTCAAAATGAGGTGGTACAAATTTTGTGTCACCTTTTTTAACTGCCTCAATAGCAGGCTTTGCAAGTTTTTCCATTGCAACGAACCACTGTTTTGACACTCTTGGCTCTACTGTTGTATGACAGCGGTAACATGTTCCTACATTATGCTCATGATCTTCTACTTTAAGAAGTGCTCCCTCTGCTTCAAGGTCCGCTACGATTGCTTTTCTTGCCTCGTATCTGTCCATTCCTGCATACTTAGGATAATCTGCAACTATCTTTGCATCATCAGTGAGTACATTTATAACTTCAAGTTTGTGACGAAGTCCAACTTCAAAGTCGTTAGGGTCGTGTGCCGGTGTAATCTTAACAACACCTGTACCAAATTCCATATCTACATATTCATCTGCAATAATAGGTATCTGACGGTGCACGATAGGAAGGTCAAGCATCTTTCCAACCATATCTTTATATCTGTCATCTTTTGGATTTACGGCTACTGCAGTATCACCGAGAAGTGTCTCAGGTCTTGTTGTCGCAAGATCAATATAACCTGTTCCGTCTGTTGTCTTGTAACGGAGATGCCAGAAATGACCTGCCTGATCCTCATATTCAACCTCTGCATCTGAAATAGATGTAAGACAATGAGGACACCAGTTGATTATTCTCTCACCACGATAGATAAGTCCTTTGTTGTAAAGCTTTACGAAAACTTCCTTTACTGCCTTGGAACATCCCTCGTCCATTGTAAAACGCTCTCTGTCCCAGTCACATGAAGAACCAATCTTTTTAAGCTGCTCAACAATACGACCGCCATACTGCTTTTTCCAGTCCCATACATGCTCAAGGAATTTTTCTCGTCCAATATCTTCCTTCTTGATTCCCTCTTTTGCAAGTTTCTCTACTACCTTTGCCTCTGTTGCGATAGATGCATGGTCAGTTCCCGGAACCCAGAGTGCCTCATATCCCTGCATACGTTTAAAACGGATAAGGATGTCCTGCAAAGTATTGTCAAGGGCATGTCCCATATGAAGCTGTCCTGTAATATTTGGAGGTGGCATAACAATAGTAAACGGTTTCTTATCTCTGTCTACTTCTGCATGAAAATATTTTTTCTCAAGCCACTTATCATAAGTTCTTTTCTCAATGTCGGCAGGGTTGTAATTTTTCTCTAATTCTTTTGCCATGATAAACTTTTCCTTTCTGAACATAAAAAAGCCCCTATCCGTATAATCACGGATAAAGGGCGAATAAACTATATACGCGGTACCACCTTTTTTTATGTTTAAACTCTCTCTAATACATGATGCAAAGTAAATGCACTCTGTCTATATTTAAAAATTTAAACATCATCTCAACATCTTTAACGGAATGACCCGTTGAAAACTAATAACCATTTCCGACGTCGTGGTAAATAACAATCTTTTGCGACTGTTTCAACACTTGTCTAAAAACAGGCTTTCATATCCACAACTCCAAAGCTACCTTCCACACTTTCGTACCTAAACGGTCTTTCAGCCTGCGAACCATTTTCTCTGATGTACTACAATGTGTACTCCTCTTCTTCTAAGTCTTTACCTTTCAACATGATACTAAATTGATTATACATATGTCAAGCATAAAATCTTACGAATTATTTTCGCTGTGGCTTTTTAACGCAGAGATTGATATAAACTTTTCGACTCATGGACGGCTCTCGCCTCGGAGAATATCCAACATTAAACTGCGTCCGTAAATAAAAATCTATTACTTATTTATTCATAAACTTATCCCACTCTTCTATATCATGGGACGCTTTCACAACAAGCAGATATGAAAATTCCTCATATTCAATTTCAAATTCATAAGTATTTTCTGCTGTTTCCTTATTTTTCTTTATGGCTGTTTCAAGCATATATCTATCAAACAGTATTTCAAATGTTTCCTGATATTTTTCTAATGGAATTATCTCATCCGGTATTTCTCTCTGAAATACACCATCGGCATTGTAAACCTTTACCCCTTCTTTTACAAATGAAGTAATCTGCCCATCCTGTAATTTCAATACAAGCTCATTTGTGCGCATTTCCCGAATATCTCTGTTGCATGAATTTTTAGCTGATATCATAACATTGTCGAGATACAAAAAAACATGACCGCTTTTAACCTCTATGCCACCGATATGTGCCTCATCAAAATCAAAATTTTCAAATTCGTCAACTGTTCTAAAGTTCATTTAAATCACCATGTCCTTTCATAATATCTGCAAGTTTTTGAACTTAAAAAGGACACCTTAAACGATGCCCTTTTTAATAAAAGTCTTTCTGAAATCGATATCGATTATTTGTCGTAATCATCAAGATGAACAACTACATCTCCTAAATCAATAGAATTATCTCCAACACTTTCTGAAATTTCTTCTTCTGTGTCTTCCTCGTCATCTTCTTCTGCATTGAACTGGATGTTTATATCTCCGTTTTCTACCATAGCCTGAAAAACATCAACAGCTGTCTGAGCCATCTCATCATCTTCAATAGGCTCAAAATTCGGGTCACCAGCTTCATCCTCAAAATATCTGAAAATGAGTACCTCTCCCTGTCCGTTCATAAGAGCTTCTTCATCCTGCTCTAACGGCATAAGTACAGCAAATTCTTCATCGCTATATACTTCTTCAATCTGAAATACAGCCATGAGCGCAGCGTCAACTTCATTGCCCTCTTCGTCGTTGAGCGTAATCAATGCTACTTCCTCGTTATCCTCATTGAAAAATAAATCTGTGTTTCTATCGTTCATAATAATCCTCGCTTTTCCTGTTTTAAAAGTTAATCCTTTTTAAAATTATACCATATATGTATAACTAATTACAATAAATTAAGAAAAATTTCATTATTGTTTATTCGCCAATATTTTTTCTATGCAATTCTTCTCTCTGCCTATCAGCAATAAATTTTTCTATTCCAAACGGCTGTCTCAAACTTTTACAACCAACTAAAACACGTTCTTCGTCTATGTCTTCTTCTCTTACTGCCTGACCTATAAAAACCATTGGTATTCTGTTTTTGTTGCCGCCATGATAATAAACTACTTTTATCGCCTGACCTACCCAGCCAACAATGCCATCTACGCCCTCTTTTCTTATAACCAAAGAAAAACCACCTACACTGACATCCTTCAATATAGCCTCAACAGATTGATTTATATTTGCAAGTTGTGCCGTGACATAACTTCCGACATAAACTCTAAATTCATTTCTTCTGTTGATAGGTATTCCTTCTTTATCACTGAGTATTATATGGTACTTTTTGTTTTCGAGCATAGTAATCTCTACATCTACATTTATATATTTCTCAGGTAAAGGCTGGGCATCAACAACAACATTTTTAATAATTGATCTATTGGAAAAATTCAAAATTTTATCATTATGTTTGACAGGTTCGACAATTATATGCCCTTCGCCTGCCTGAACCACACTGGTTTCAAATTCAAGCTGTTCCAAACCGGCAGTAGCTGTCAAATGAACTTTCAAACCACTTGCCATCTCGCCTAATTTTTTTCCCATATTTAATATCCTCTCTTTTTGTAAATTCCCCCCTCATTCTAATTTTAAACAAGCGATAATATTTGTCAATGTTTTATGTCATGTTTTACCTCAAACACCGATTTTTGCCGCTTATTTGCAATATTCGATAAGTCATCATACTCCATTTTTTCTCTCTCAACACCGTAACCTGATGTTTTCTTTACTCTTACATTTCCGTAATCTGTCTCTATATTTTCTGTTTTTCTTGATAAAATGTATCTGTCACAATTATACTGTCTTACACCTATTGTCGTAGTGTATTTAAACATGATTTTTGCAAATTTTTCTCTCTCATCTTCATGACAAAGACAACAGATTACCGTACCCGGTCTGTTCTTTTTCATATAGGCTGAAATCGTATATACATCAAGTGCACCTGCCTCCAGAATTTTCTCTGTGGCAAATCCTATCTCTTCCGCTGTCATATCGTCTATATTGCATGCAAGTTCAATTACTTTGTCAGTCATTTCGCAGGAATTGTCACATTCTAAAGCAACCGCTAAACTTTGTTTTCTATAATAGCAGTCTTTTGTGTCATTTTCTTTTTTATTTTCAAAATTATTGTGACTAATTCCACTTTGAAAAGCATTCCCCAAAAACGCCCTTACACAATTAAGTCTCTCAAATCCTTTTTTTCCGAAACCATATCCTGTCTTTTCTACAACCATTGCAGGCATATCTGAAAAAACATCTACGAAATATTTTATAAGTGCTGCGCCCGTTGGAGTACAAAGTTCCCCCTTTAAACCATCACTATAATAAGGTATTCCCTCAAGAATAAGTGCAGTTGCCGGAGCCGGAACCGGAAGTTTTCCGTGAGCACAATTGACAAAACCGCTTCCCGTATGAACAGCAGATGCAGCAATCTTCCCGATATTGAGTTCATTTATCAAAATGCAAACAGCCGCAACATCAGCAATCGCATCCATGCTTCCAACCTCATGAAAATGAATCTGACTAACCTTTTCTCCGTGTACTCTGCTCTCGGCATCAGCTATTATATTATAAACATCCAAAATTTGTTTTTTTATTATTTCAGATGTATTAAGACCCGAAACTACCTCTCTAATATCCGACATAGATGTATGATGATGGCTGTGTTCATGATATTCCTCACCACCTGTCAAATTATTTCCACTGTGTTCTCCATGAATATGAGCATGTTTACTTTCCTTACCTTCTCCATGAATATGCACATGTTTACTTTCTTCATGCTCATGTCCACATTCTTCCTCACTTCCATTGACAAGCACATGCATATGAGTTCCACATATTCCGGATCTTTTCATAATCTCACGTTCGTAATGTACCCCAGGTATATTCAACGAATTAAGCTTTTTGATAATCCCATCTTTGTCGGGACAAAGTTCCAGTAATGCAGCGGTAAGCATATCTCCCGCTGCTCCCATTCCTAAATCCAGATATAATTGTTTCATAATAATCCTCACTCCTGCTATAAAATATCTCTCAAAAACTCTTTTATAATTTTGTTCCTACAAATGATTTATCATACTTGCCTGATAAGCCGCACCAAAACCATTGTCGATATTTACAACACTTACACCACTCGCACATGAATTAAGCATAGAAAGAAGTGCAGATAAACCTCCAAAAGCTGCCCCATAACCAACACTCGTTGGCACTGCTATAACCGGACAGTCTGCAAGACCACCGACAACACTCGCAATGGCACCTTCCATACCAGCTATTGCAATAATCACTTTTGCATCAAATATTGTTTGCAAATTTCCAATAAGTCTGTGAAGTCCCGCTACACCGACATCAAAGAGTTCTGTCACTTCATTTCCGAGGTATTTTGCCGTATAGACAGCTTCTTTTGCAACAGGAAGATCACTTGTACCAGCCGTCACAACTACAATTTTTCCGTCAGCATCAGGTTTTGGAAACTCGCCAACCATTCCTATTTTGCATAATTCATCATAAAAAAAAGCAAATTCAGTATTTTGGGTCATTCTGAATTTTCCGTGTTCACTCAAAAATTCCGCTGCATCAGCAGCCATTCTTGTAATGAGTACCCTTTCCTGTCCCTTGTCAAGCAATGCTTTTGTAATTGCTGCAATCTGCTCCTTTGTCTTTCCAGCACCGTATATTACTTCTGAAGTTCCCTGTCTTATTCCTCTATGAAAATCCGGCTTCGCAAATCCAAGATTTTCAAACGGTTCCATTTTTAATTTAAGCATAACTTCATCAACATTTTTCTCTCCTGACACCAACTGTTTCAACAAAGTTTTAACTTCACTCTCTATCACAAAATTTCACCTCACAAAGTTTCATTCATGCTCCCCATTCTATATCCAAACATATCCATTGAAACATAATCAAAACCAATTTCTTTAAATTTATCATATATCTTATTTCTTAATTCATTTTTCATCATTTTCTCAATTTCATCTGGAGAAAGTTCTATTCTTGCAATTATTCCGCTTTCTTTTTCTCCGTGAATTCTCACTCTCACCTGCGAAAGATTAAATTGCATCAGATATTCCTCAGCCAATTCAACCATTTTTAATTTTTCACGATTTATTGTTTCTCCGTAGACAAACCTTGATGAAAGACATGCAAAGGAAGGTTTTGACCATGTTGAAAGTCCCATAGTTTTTGAAAGTTCACGAATCTCAGATTTGTAAAGACCAACATGTCGGAGCGGACTCTTTATTCCAAGTTCTGCAACCGCCTGAAGTCCCGGTCGATAATCTCCATTGTCATCCATATTTGAACCTTCTGCCACATATTCTATTCCATTTTCATGAATTATATCAAGGATTTTACTAAATAATTCCTTTTTACACAGATAACAGCGGTTCTTTGGATTTTTTGAAAATCCGTCAATGTCCAATTCCTCAGACTCACATATAAACTGACGGATATTTTCACGTTCACAAAATGCTTTCGCCTCATTAAGTTCCCTGACCGGAAACGAACATGATACTGCAGTAACAGCAACTGCTTTTTCTCCAAGAACATCATGCGCTACTTTCATAAGAAATGTAGAATCCACTCCGCTTGAAAAAGCAATCGCAACACTCCCTAATTTCTTAAGATAATTTTTTAAACTTTCTAATTTTTCTTCTTTACTCACATTGGTTTCCATATTACACCTTTCCACTCTGTATATAAAATTTTTTATATTTAATAATAAAATCTTCTCTTCATAAGTATAACAGAAATTTAAATCTATAGTCAAAAAAAAGAACCGCCTGGAGAAGCGATTCTTAAAGGAGAAGGTATGAAAAAAATTTAAGCACTTATCAAATGATTTCGTTTCATTTGATGGTTATATATTACCTAACTATTATGAATGTGCAATGTTTTTTTTGTTAATAGTTTGTGAACGGTAACATAACAATTTATTACGTATTAAATTTTCCGTATATTTGATGATTGATTTTGTGTATTTTCATTTTTAAGCTGTTTTAGAATCGGATATAAAACAAATAAAAACCCACTCTGACAGATAAATCTGGCAAAATGGGTTTTATTTATAAAACAGTTTTTAATTAGTCTGTTGTATATGGCATAATTGCAACGTGTCTTGCACGTTTGATTGCAACTGTTAAAGCTCTCTGATGCTTAGCACAGTTTCCTGTAATTCTTCTAGGAAGAATTTTTCCTCTTTCAGAGACATATCTCTTTAACTTGTTTACATCTTTATAATCAATTACATCATGCTCTTTGTCTGCACAGAAAGCACAAACCTTTTTTCTTCTACGCATAGGTCTTCTTCTTGCGCCTTCTCTATCGCTCTTATTGTAAGCCATGTCGAAATCCTCCTTAATTTTTCAGTAATGTTTTAACAAACATTAACACTTAAATGGTAATTCCTCTTCGATGGCATCCGGAATATTCATAAATCCATCCCCTGCTGCCTGAGTAGGTTCCGGTCTTGTTGGTGCTGCCGCACCTGCCTGCTGATAGCCGCCACCTGCATTCTCTGATGCTGCTGCCTTACTTTCAGCAAATTCCTGTTCTTCTACAACAACGTCTGTTGTATAAACACGATTACCATCTTTGTTTGTGTAGCTGCCTGTCTGAATACGACCTGTCGCTACAATTTTTGTACCTTGATGAAGATATCTTTCAGCAAATTCTGCTCCTCTGCCAAATACTACACAGTTGATAAAATCCGCTGTCTGCTCATCACCCTGGCGTCTAAATCTACGATCTACTGCAAGTGTATATCTTGCAACGGCTGTCTGATTTTCTCCTGCTGAATATCTAATCTCAGGATCTCTTGTCAGACGTCCCATTAAAATAACCTTATTCATGAAGGAAACACCTTCCTTTCTTATGCTTCCTGTCTAACGCATAAGTATCTAAGAACATTGTCCATGATGCGAACTACCTGCTCAAGCTGTGCTGGAACACCTGCTTCTGCATCAAACTGGATGAAGTAGTAGAATCCCTCTTTCATATGCTGAATTTCGTAAGCAAGCTTCTTCTTGCCCCATTCCTCAACATTTGTAATGTTACCGCCGAATTTTGTGACATACTCTTTTGCCTTCTCGACAGTAGCTACTCTTGCATCGTCCTCGATCTTTGCATTGACAACTAATGCTAATTCATATTTGTTCATAGCTGTCTGTACCTCCTTTTGGTCTCTGGCTCTCCTCATGACTCCGACTTTGCGTGATAATCTCAAAATCGATGTGTTTCAACACACTTTGTCCTAACAGAAAAGAGCAAGGAAAAATTAACGTATCACAGTTCCTTATCATATCACATAATTTCATCCCATGCAAGCACTTTTTTTCAAAAAACGAAAAATCACAAAAACCCCCTAAAACCTTTCTCCACCTGTTTCCTTGACAGCATAACCTGATGGTCACACCCTGTACAACGAAGTCTGATATCCATTCCGACTCTCTTTATCTCCCATGCATTAGTCCCACATGGATGTGGTTTTTTCATTTTTATAATGTCGCCTATCTTAAAATCAATTTTATCTGTCATATCTACTCCTTCATCTCTACATTCTGAATCTCATTTATCCAGTCATAGTATGTTGTCGTATCCTTTGTCATTGTATCCATCTTTATTCTTGAGGCACTAAACATTATAATTTTCTGCTTTTGACATATTGGCACTTCAACCGCCTGTTCTAATATCGTGTTAAATGCTTTTCTATATGTTTTTTTCTTTCTTTCCGCACGCACTGTCTCATCAGTCTTTTTCAAATAAGCGGAAAACATCGGCATTTTCATGCCAAACATACTTTTTTGTGATGTATATTTTCTGCTTAATCTGAAGCCGTATGATGTATCTGTTTTTGCGCACCATAATTGTGCATTTTTGATAGTTTTTTTAGACATCATCTGCTTTTTAGACACTGAAACAATTTTAAGTTCAATTCCTAATTTTTCCAACAGCTCAGAAGACTTTTTTACCATTGGATAAAGCATATTTTTTCTGCCGTTTTCTATCATTATGCGATATGTTTTTGATGCTTTTTCAGGTACGCTCCCGATAACTCCGTTTTCATCAAACTTATATCCTGCTTTCTCGAGATACTTTTGTGCAGCTTCTACAGTTGCCATATTTCTCTCTTCATCACTCATATCATCATTGTATATCTCGCCACCATCTGCCGAGTCACTGTAAGCTCTGTTATAATTCTTATCTTCAACTGCCGGCGAAAGCCACGAATCTGATGTAAACGGATAATTTATTATTTTTACTTTGTCTGAAAGTTCTTCTTTCATGTTTATCCTTTGGGCACTGATAACCGATGCTATCGCTTTTCTCAATGCTATTGACTCATTAGAACCTCCGTCGCCTCCGACGCTCACATTTTTTGCATTTATTCCTATATAACTAAACTTATTTTCGGCAACAAAGCGTGTATTTATCTGATTTCCCGACAATTCTTCGTTTGAATTTGCCTTAGCTATCCACTCCAGATTATCACCTGTTATGTCCTTTGACATTACATCAACTACACCATGGGTAATCTCTGTCACTTCAGCAACATGATTTAGAGCATCATCATTATTCTTTCCAGTGTCATCACTCTTTTCACCGCCATTCTGTTCATCCGCGGTATCCTGCTGTGCTGCCGCATTTTCCTGTTTTACCGCCTGAGCAATACGTTTTTCAGCCTTTTTTAAAATGCCGTGCATTTCTTTTATCTGGACAAAAGCTGTTTTAGGACAGCCATTAAAATAAAGTTCATTGTATGTGTAATATACAATTTTCTTTTCATACTTTACATATCTGTATGGTCCTGCACCCATAGGAGATTTTTTGTTGGCACAAACTGTCGATATATCTCCTTTTTTAAATCCAAAATTACCTTTTTTGTAATTATATCTTTGTTCATTTCCATAATAATGCAATGGACATATAGGAATATGCAGTGACTTAATTGTATCATCGCTGTAACCGGATGTTATAAGAGTAAGACTATATTTTCCTGTCTTTCTGATACCGGCTATTTTCTTCACTTTCTTTTTCTTTCTGTATTTTTTTAGACCTAGAATATTTTGTCTGCCAAGTTGTTCGTCACCTTTATACGAACTGTCACAAAATACATACATCGAAAAAATAACATCATCAACAGTCACTTTCTCCCCATCACTAAAGAACATTCCTTTATCTAAATTTATCTTGTAGAATGTTTTATTTTTCTTTTTGTTATATTGTACCGATATATCTGCCGGTCCGTAATAAGTGTAACCGTTATCTTTATATTTTCTTACTTCACCCTCAATTCCTTTATAAACAGGTTTTCCTTTTCTGTCACTTGTCACAAGATATGCCTGAGTAAGTCTGACAACTTCTTTATCTCCATTACTTTTTGCTGTAAAAGGATTAAAGTTTTTATTCAATCTGTCGCATCCTATAATAATCGGCGAGTCTGCCTGTCCGTCACCTTTTCCTGTCGCTTTGGCATTTCCTTTCTCAGCCGCAACAGTTACCTTCGGCTTCGGTTTTGGTTCTTTTTTTATTTTCTTTGTACACCCTGCCATACCGATAGCCATAGAAAAGCACAGTAATATACTTAGGAATTTTCTTGTTTTGTTTCTCATTTTCTACCTCCGCAAAATATACCTAAATTCTCAAAAATGCAAATGGATCATTTTTATCACTGTGTAAAAAGTTTATAAGAAGATACGCACCTCTTATTGTAACTATCTCTTCTTTTAAAATTTTCTTTACCATTGCTTTGTCTGCAATTACTACCTCAATATCCTCCGACGCCTCATTTCCCGCATTTGAAGGTGTTCCCACTGCATATCCAAAAACAGCTGTATCACATTCATCTGACATCCCCTGATTCTGTGTAAACGGTCTTTTAAGACAGTCATCATAATCCGTAAACGGCTCAAATGTCAGACCTGTTTCCTCCTTCATCTCCCTGACAGCAGCCTGTTCAGAAGTCTCGCCCTCATCAATAAGACCTGCTGGAAGTTCATAAATATACTTATTTATAGGATAACGGTACTGTCTTACCATAACTATTTTTTCAGGATCATCTTTAAGAACTGCATACATAACCGTTCCATCTGCCTTTAGTTCACCAGTCTGGCACATAAGGTCTCCATCTTTTCTTCTTGTCGCAAAATAGTATGGATGCTCCCTTCCGTTTTTGTCAACGGCATTTAATTCATACATATTTAAATACTTGTTTTCCGTCTGTTTCTTCATTCCCCTTACATGTTCTCTCTCACTCATATTAATCCTCATTTCTAAGCAAATCATCCAAAAACAATTCCATAAAAGCTATCTGTTGTTGCTCAATAACAAACAGCCATATTTATTTTAATGCATTATAATATCCGCATATTTTCCGTTTGTCACCTTAATAAGGTCATCAGGTTTAAGTATTATCTGAAGGCCGAGCCTTCCTCCACTGACAATTATTTTGTCATGCTCTTTTGCACTTTCATTTATCACTGTAGGATAACTCTTTTTCATACCAATCGGAGTACATCCTCCCCTTATATAACCTGTAACCGCATTTATGTCTTTCACATGAAGCATTTCAATATTTTTCTCTCCGACTTCCTTTGCAGCCTTTTTCATATCCATCTCTTTGTCAACCGGAATAGCAAATACATAATATTTTCCGCTTTTGCCAACCGTCACAAGTGTCTTAAAACTCATATCGTAGCTCTGTCCAAGCATATCTGCTATTGATACCCCGTCTTTAAAGTCATCACACTCATATTTTTTTAATTCATAATCTACCTTATTTCTGTCAAGTATACGAACTGCATTAGTCTTGACTTCTTTACCCATTGTATACCACGCCTTTCATTATTATTTTGACGGAAACGAACTGTAGGTTTCCCCTTTCTTCATAGCCTTTCTGCAATCAGAAAGTTCACTTACCGTAACAAGCTGATATCCTCTCTTTACAAGAACCGGAATAATCTTTTTAGAAGCATCAGCTGTACTTTCATATAAATCATGCATAAGAACAATATCACCATCTTTAACATTTTTCAAGACGGCATTTGTGACGTATGCAGAATTTCTGTTTTTCCAATCCAATGTATCTACAGACCACAACACGACCGGTGTTTTTATTATGCTGTCAATTTTTTTATTGTGATTTCCTCCAGGCGGTCTTGTAATTATGGTTTTCTTTCCAATAACTTTCTTCAACTCAGAATTTGTCTGGTCTATCTGTTTTCTTATCTCTGCTCTGCTGCAGCCTGAAAGAATCTTATGCTCATATGTATGATTTCCGATTTCACAGCCCATTTTATCAATCTTTTTCACAATTGATTTATAGGAAGCAATTCTGTTTCCCACCTCAAAAAATGTAGCTGCCGAATCATATTTTTTTAACACCTTCAAAATCGTATTTGTATTCTTTGACGGTCCATCATCATATGTAAGCGCAACCAGCTTCTTTCCTGTGTCAATTTTTCTATATAATGCTCCTGTTTTCTTGAAATAGCACATATATTTTCCTATTTTCTTTTTACCGCTTACTTTTACTCCATTTTTGCCAAAATAATATTTCTTTCCATTTATATTGATAAAACCAATATGCATTGCACCATTGCTTTCAAAATAATATCCCTTGTTGTTTATAATTTTATATCCTATGGCAGCCTGTCCGTTTTCTTTTGCATAATATTTCTTACCATCAACCACAATCCATCTGTTTTTGGCAAGTGCAGCATTTTTATTGAAGAGATATATTACACCGTTTATCTTATATACGCCTGTTGCTGCCGTACCGTTTTTCCTGAAATAATATGTCTTTTGATTTACTGTAAGCCATTTTTCTTTCAGCGCAACTCCATTTTTATAATAATACTTTCCTTTTGCTGTTGTCACAAATCCATTTTTCTTGACACCCGGTGTCTGTGAAGGCTCTGCCGTCGGTTCGACATTATTATCAGGCTTTATTGTAGGTACAATGATAACACCCCCTGTTGCAGGGCTCGTTGTGACATCTATAACGCTTCCCGTCGCATTTACCGCCTGTTCAGATTTCAACCCTTGATAGTATGCTGTAACTTTCTTCGGCACTCCTGTATTTTTACAACTTATAACATATAAACCTGCAATCATTAAACATATACTTAAAATTGCAATATTTCTTTTATTTCTCACTCTTCTACCTCTCTTTTATATATTTAAATTTATGTCCCCCGACACATCTCTCATCATGAATTCCGAAATCTCGTTTCTGTCACTGAATATTACACTTGCAATCCACAGTTTCATCAGCATAGCAGGTAATGCCGCAACCTGCAATAGCTCAAATCCAAATTTTTCAAATACTTTCACGCTGTCATAATCTACACTTTCACCCGTACCATAAATATATACCGGTATATTCCTTTCCCTTGCATCATCAGCAAATACTTTTAAATCAAGACTTTTACTGCACATAGTACCTGAATGATAGGTAGTGTGAATTACCGCTTTTGTTCCGTTTGGCAATACATTATATCTCATTCCTGGAAACGGCTTTACAAGAACAATGTCCGAAAATATATTTTCCGTTTTCTCTTCTTTCAAAAATCGTTCTCTTATCTCAGAACATATCTTTGTACTTTCCAAAAAAACATAGTTAGCTGTTTCCTTTAAATTTTTTGTAAATATTCCATCCTCAAAAATACCGTACTCAGAATTTTTTATGCTGTACACATCATCTGAATATGCGGTATGTTCTATAAGTCTTGTTCCTCTGTGAATAACAGGTTCCCTGCCTGTATTACAATATGAAACATATACTCCCGTTCCATACTTTCCCTCTATAAATTTGACTGCATACGCAAAATTCGTAAGACCATTTGCCCTCACATCATCAAGAACATAATTTGACGATACAATAACAATAGGTATATCAGTATCACCGAACATGTAGCCAAGTGCCGCCGCTGTATACTGAAGTGTATCTGTTCCATGTGTAATTATAATTCCATCATACTTACAATCTTCCCCTGTTTTCTCATTCAGATAAGATGCAAGTGTAAATATCTGTACACCTGTATTATTCTCACTTAATTCCTGATAAGGTGATTCCATATCAAACTCTACTTTTTCTTTAGTCTGATATGCAATATTTTCCTGTGTGCTTTTTTGATACATATCTATAAGCTTATATTTTTTTTCGCTGTCAGGAACAGCATATCCATTATAGATACTGCTTCCAATCGTTCCTCCTGTAAAAACAACTAATATCTTCAAATCATAACCTCCGTTTTTACTTTTGTCGTTATTGTAACCTATTTTCTCAGAAAGGTCTATCAAATAATGTCGAATATACATATAGAATAGGTAATATATATTATCTAAAATCTACTTGTTTTACAATTTTTTTGTGGTATATTTATTTATATGATGCCTTGCTTTAAAATTCCCATATTTAACTATACTTACGATAAGATGTTGGAGGCAAAAGGTATTTTGACCCTTGCATAATGCTAACAATATTTTGGAATCATTTATAAAGAAGGCACAACTTTTATTTATCGGAGGTAATATTTTGAGTAACAACATTTTATGTGATTTAGAACCAAAATCAGTATTTAATTATTTTGAACAAATCTGCTCTATACCACATGGTTCAAGAAACACAAAGCAAATAAGTGATTTTTGCGTTTCTTTCGCAAAGGAGCACAATTTAAAATATTTACAGGACGAGTCCAACAACATTATTATCTGGAAAGACGGTACCGAGGGTTATGAAAACTCTCCTTCCGTTATAATTCAGGGACATCTTGATATGGTTTGTGAAAAGGAACACGACTGTGATATTGACTTTGAAAAAGACGGTCTTTCACTTATAGTTGACGGTGATAATATTCACGCAGACCGCACTACTCTCGGTGGAGATGACGGAATTGCCATTGCTTTTGCACTTGCAATCCTTGACTCAACAGACATTCCACATCCGCCAATCGAGGCTGTATTTACTGTAGACGAAGAGATAGGAATGCTTGGTGCTGCAAGTCTTGATTATTCACCATTAAAATCAAGAATAATGCTAAACCTTGACTCTGAGGATGAGGGTTATCTCCTTGTAAGCTGCGCAGGCGGTGTTTCTACAACTGCACATCTTCCTCTTACATTTGAAAAAACTGACGGGCTTATGGCGGAAATAACAATTTCCGGACTTTTAGGCGGTCACTCAGGCACAGAGATAAATAAGGACAGAGCAAATTCAAACAGACTTATGGGAAGAACTTTATATTCTCTCTCTACAAAATACGATTTCAAACTCGTAAGTGTAAATGGCGGTCTCAAAGATAATGCAATTCCAAACAAAACAACTGCAGTTCTTATTTTAAATGATGCAGGCAATAAAGATGCATTTGCTTCTGAAATATCAGAAATAAATGATATGTACAAAAAAGAATATGCAATAACAGACCCTTCAATTTCAACCGCCGTATCATTTAGCACTGAAACTTCTGCTAATGCAATGACAAATGCATCTACTAAGGGATTTATTACTGCCCTTGTCAATCTTCCAGGTGGTGTACATCGTATGAGCCATGACATAGATGGACTTGTACAGACTTCACTTAATATGGGAATATTGAAAACAACTGAAAATGAGATGCAGGCAAGCTTTTCAATACGAAGCAGCGTAAGCAGTGAAAAGTTTATGCTTATGGATATGATTTCTTGCCTTATGGATACTCTTGGCGGCTATATTACAAATGTAGGCGAATATCCTGCGTGGGAGTTCAAAAAGGAATCTCATCTTAGAGATTTAATGTCAGAAGTATTTGAAGAACAGTACGGCTACAAACCTATAGTCAATGCACTCCATGCCGGGGTTGAATGCGGTCTTTTCTCCGAGAAACTTCCGGGACTTGATTGTGTATCTTTTGGACCTGCAATATACGACATCCATACTGCAAAGGAAAGACTTTCCATAGAAAGTGTACAAAGAACTTGGAAGTTTACACTCGAAGTTTTGAAACGACTTAAATAAAAAATAATAATTATAAATTATAAAAAACAAAAATTTAAAAATTCTATTACAGCACAATAGATGGGGGCTCATTTTATTTGATATTTATTTTATCAGAAAAAAAGAGTCCCCATTGGTCGTTCCAATGGGGTGGGGTTGAGGGGTATATCTCTTCGTTGCTCTGTTGCAACTATGTGATTGGCTTTTATTAGTATCAGACATATTCCCTGTCTGACAATTACTATTATACATACTTTTTTGAAAATTGCACCCCCTTTGTAAAATAAGACAAGTTTTTGTAAAATTTTACATTTTATTGTCATTTCAGAGGTACATTACATTATCTTAAATATACGTTTTATCAGGTTATAACTTATAAATAGATACTATCACCCGATTTTATATGCATTGTATTTCTCTAATAATATATCTGGGTGATAGGAAAGTTTTGCTTTTCTAAGACCTTCTTCTCCATCATCTTCTTCACGGTTAACATATTTATAGTCTTGGCATTCATGCAGAACAAACTGCTTATTTATCATCGGATATGCTCCCTGTACATCTGCATACGCTTTTTCAAAATGCACAACAAATGTATCATCGCAAAGCGGTTCTCCGAGTTCAAAGGCGACTACATCTCCGTATTTTCTTAAAACTCCACCTACAAGTCCAAGCCTTTTATAATCAATCAATGCACATTTCACAACATCATATTCATCTTGAACTTCCTGACTCCATGCATCGTCATCATACTTTTTTTGTATCCAATTATTGTTCATGTCAATACATTCCTGCACATTTTCACTATTAAGTGTCTCATATTCCCAGTCATCATCATCCATAAATCTTGCAATATGATTTCTTTTTCCGTGAAATTTTTTTCCTGAAAGATTTGTCAAATGCTCCGTTTCATATATATAATCAAACATATCTCTGTCAGCTTCATATCGAAAGTGCTTAGGAAACCATTCTTTTAACTGATCTACCTCATAATCGAGCAAGCCATAAAGGTGTATTTGCTCCCCCTTAGCCTGACCGTATAAAAACAACTGCTCTAATGCTTTCTTCTTATCACCTGCTCCAATTGGAAAAACATACATCGTATCATTTTCTGAATAATATCTCAGAAGAACACAATCACTCTCCTGTGCTATCTGAGTTGGAAAATATTTTCTCCACAAATAATTGTTGGCAAAACAAAATTCACATGCTTTTTTATTATCTTCCTTAAATTTCTTATCAAGCCATTCTCTGTCACCAAGTTCAATATCTCTGAATATCATTTCAATATCTCCGTTCTTTTTCAGGATTAACTCCTTAAAATGAGTGTTCCCGCTTTTCCATTATATTATAAACTCCCACTGTTATTTAAACAGTTTTATTTAACGCCATTATATAAACATACCACTTTAATAAGATTTAGACAAGTTATTTAATTTTTCGACAAAATATATCATTATGTGCTATATTAAATATAGATTACAATTTATCCGATATAATAAATAGATTTATAATTGCTGGGACATTATATTTAATTATGCATATATAAGGAGGACTTTTACATGGCTATAGACTATTCCATTACTAAATCATATGATATGTATTTTCGTGACTTTTATTCAATTGATAGAAATGCTTCTAAAAGCGAACAAAGAGCTTCATATAAAACAGATAAACTTGCCAAAGCAGATTCAAGTGCTATGACTAAAATCTCAAAGGCTTTGCGCAAAATGGAGTTTTCTCAGGATAACGGTACCGATATATTCAATACCGTAAAATCATTCGTCAATGCCTACAATAATCTTTTGGAGAGTGCCGGTTCATCCAACGAATACGGTATTTATCATCCTGAAAAGTTTGTTAAAAACCTTACCAAAGACCAGGAAGACGCTCTTAAGGATTTGGGTATCACCATATCTGCATCCGGCAAGCTTAAACTTGATGAAGATACTTTAATGGGTTCAAAACCTTCAAAAATAGGCAAGCTTTTCTCAGAAGACAGTGATTTCACAAACAAAATTAACTTTTACGCTAACAAAATATATCGTGCAGCAAGCCATGTTGATATAACACTATAATCCGTTGTATCATATCCTGATATTTAATGAATAATACAAAAAAGTACCATCAGAACGACCACTTACCCGTCTGTTCCTATGGTACTTTTTTATATTAAATATGCTTTTCTGTCATCTAAATCAATGCAGAAATTTTTGCATGTAAATTATAAATTATAAATTATAATTAAACAAGCTTAGCTACATTAAGTTTAACTCCAGGTCCCATTGTAGAAGCAAGTGTAAAGCTTCTGTAGTACTGTCCCTTTGCTGAAGATGGCTTAGCCTTTGTAATAGCTGCAATCAATGTGTTTACATTGTCAGCTAACTGCTCTTCTGTGAAAGATACTTTTCCTACAGGAACATGAACGATATTAGCTTTGTCAAGTCTGTACTCAATCTTACCTGCTTTGATATCGTTTACGGCCTTTGTTACGTCCATTGTAACTGTTCCAGCTTTTGGGTTTGGCATTAAGCCCTTTGGTCCAAGTACACGACCAAGACGTCCAACGACACCCATCATATCAGGAGTAGCTACAACTACGTCGAACTCAAACCATCCATCATTCTGAATCTTTGGTATAAGTTCCTCGCCACCTGCATAATCAGCACCTGCTGCTAATGCTTCGTCAACCTTATCACCTTTAGCAAATACAAGAACTCTTACTTTCTTACCTGTTCCGTGTGGTAATACAACGGCACCACGAATCTGCTGATCTGCATGACGTCCGTCTACACCAAGTCTGATATGAGCTTCAACTGTCTCATCAAACTTTGCTGTAGAAGTTTTCTTTACAATACCTACTGCTTCTGCAACATCATACTGCTGAGTCTTATCGTACAACTTAGCAGCCTCTACATATTTCTTTCCTCTTTTCATAATAATAAAACCTCCTGGTGGTAGTAACGGCGGGTTCTAAGACATACCGGAATTTTATGTATGTCGCCTCCCACAACGTTCAATCTATAACAAATCTTTCTATGCGATATTCTTTTTTAATATTATACTTCTGTACAAATTTCTGTACATCATACAGTGAAAATTTCAATCTTCACTTTTTACTCTTCTACAGTAACACCCATGCTGCGTGCTGTACCAGCGATCATGCTCATAGCAGCTTCAAGGTTTGCAGCATTTAAGTCAGGCATTTTTGTTTCAGCAATTTCCTGAATCTGAGCCTTTGTGATTGTTGCAACTTTAGTCTTGTTAGGAACACCTGAACCTGACTGAATGTTACATGCTTTCTTAATAAGAACTGCTGCTGGTGGAGTCTTTGTGATAAAGCTGAAGCTCTTATCCTGATATACAGTGATAACAACAGGAATAATCATACCTTCCTGTCCAGCTGTCTTAGCGTTGAACTCCTTTGTGAACTGTACGATATTAACTCCGTGCTGACCAAGAGCAGGACCAACAGGTGGTGCTGGTGTTGCCTTTGCTGCAGGAATCTGTAATTTTATATATCCTTCGACTTTCTTAGCCATTTTTAATTTACCTCCTAAATAATAAATACCTGGTAATAATCTATAAACTGCTGCGATTGATTAGTCGCACACTTTTACATCATTAAAGCTTAATTCAGTTGGTGTCTCACGACCAAACATGTCAATATTTATTGTAACTGTTTTATTCTTGAGATCTATCTGGCGAACAATACCTACTGTATCTTCCCAGACACCTGATGTAACGATTACAGAATCGCCTATGCTAAATGGAGCTTCAGCTACTGAGCTCATAAGTCCCATGCTTGCCACTTCCTCATCAGTAAGTGGAACAGGCTTTGATCCTGGTCCTACGAATCCTGTAACACCACGAGTATTTCTGACAACATACCATGTATCATCATTCATAAACATCTTTATCAAAACATATGCAGGAAACATTTTCTGCTGAACAAGTTTCTTCTTGTCCTTGCCTTCCCTTTCAACCTCTTGCATAGGTACATATACCTCTAAAATCTGATCTTGAAGATTGCGATTTACGATAGTATTCTCTATGTCTACTTTTACCTTATTCTCATACCCTGAATAAGTATGAGCCACATACCAACGCGCTTCTGTATCTGCCATAATCTATCACCTTAACCAATCTGAATCAACTTATCAAGGCCTGTCTTGATAACAAAATCAAGCAGAGCAATGATTGCGCCTAAAATAACTGTTACAACAACTACCGCAGTAGTTTCTTTCACGGTTGTCTCCTTATCAGGCCATACAATTTTTTTGAATTCAGCCTTCAATGAACGGAAAAAACCGCTTTTTTTCTTAGCAGATTTATCTTTTGCTGATTTGTCAGCATTCTTAACAGATGCTTCCTTTTCAGCTTCAGGTTTATCTGCCTTAACTTCGTTCAATACTACTTCTTTGTTTTCGGAATCTCCCATAACATGCCTCCTACTGTAACAAGCATAGCTTGCATATTTAATAAGACTTATTTTGTCTCTTTGTGCATTGTGTGCTTTCTACAGAATCTGCAATACTTCTTTGTTTCCATTCTGTCAGGATGATTTCTCTTTTCCTTTGTAGTATCATAGTTACGCTGCTTGCATTCTGTACATGCTAATGTAATTTTTACTCTCACAGGTTTCACCTCCATATAATATTTTGTGTTACGATTAGTTCTGTTTCCATGACTTTTAAGTCATGACCTATTTCTTAATATCGCTAAAGAATTTTAGGCATAAAAAAAAGACCTGTTACATCGCCTATCAAATATATCACAAAAATGCATCCTCCGTCAAGAGTATTTTATGATTTTGGGCAGCTAAATTTATTATAAATTCTTATGCTTGCAGTAAATTTGTGATATAATAACTCCTAAATCCAGTACAACGAAAATTAAATCCTTGATATATTGAACAAAAATGTGTTTTCGAGAGTGCATGTCAAAAAGCTTTTATCTTGGATTTATATTACAGCTATGCCATATAATACCTTGGCAGAATGGAGTTTTATGAAATTTTCAAACACAAAAAAACGCAATGATATTATTCTTATAATATGTATATTACTTATCTCTCTTATTTTCTTTGCCGCTTATAAACTATATTTTAACAAATCAGGTAAGTTTGTCACGGTCAAAATTGACGGAAAAGTCACCGCCTCCTATCCTATTGATACAGATAAAACTGTTACTATCAAAGGTGTAAATGGTGGGAAAAATATCCTGAAAATCAGTGAAGGTACTGCCAATATGATTGAAGCAGATTGTCCTGATCAGACCTGCGTCAAGAAACACAGTATAAAATATGAAGGAGAAACTATTGTCTGCCTGCCGCATAAGGTGGTAATCTCAATAGATAATTCTGCAAATACCGATGATGATGCCCCTGATGCAGTAGTTAAATAGCAATAATACAAACATTCAATAAAACATTTAAATTTAAATAAAAAAGGCTCATAATCACTTTAAAAGAAAAGCCATTTTATGCAAAAAGCCTAGCTTGCGTGGCATTTCAAAAGATTATGAACCTTTTTTATTAGTTTTTAGCATCTTTTATATTTATAATTTAAAATACAAATCTTTCGACTCCATGTATCAGCAATAATAATTGAACAACATACCGCTATACAACGAAGTAATATACGAATAACCTACGCCTTCCTTTGTATAGTTCGGATATGAAACAAGAAGCTTATCTACATATTCCATAGGGTCAAGCTTTACATTCTCACTTTTACCAAGCAGACGTTTTGATAGGTCTGAATCCTTCGAAAAAAGTTTCTGCATTTCTCCATCATTTATTGCCTGAGTTGCAAGTGATTCATCTATCTTCATCGTGCCATCTTCTTCAAACATAAGACCACACGACTCCATTTCTGATTTAAACGGCTCTACAAGGTATCCAAGTTCCGATGCAAGCTTTGATGTTTTATCGGACACTTTTGCATATTCATTTGAGCCCTCTATCATATAATTGTAAGCATCTTTTATTTTGTTCAGGCTCGTAAGTATTTTTTCACTGTCCGGTCTGTACTGTATCCTGACATTCTCATCGGTATCGGTCACATCTTTCAACGACACCTTCAAAGCTTTTCCTATAGTAAATTCATTTGCCAATGTACTCTTAGGAACGCCATCCATATAAAACTTAGAACTTGTTGGTTCTTTATTAAGTTCATTAAGTCCGAAATAATCTACTATTCCAAGCTTTCCGTCGCTGTTTCTGTCTGTCAGTGTAAAAATTCTTTCATCACCGCTTTTTCCTGTTGCATCAGAAACAATGCTCATTCTCACTCGATCATCAGATGTATTTGATACAACTCCGACATTTAAACCTATATTTGCCTTATTTATAAATGAAGCTACGCCATTCATAACTTGTGCATTGTCAGCATCTTTTCCTACATTGTACTGGAAATCATACATATCATCCAAAACACTTATCCTGAATTTGTATGTTCCACCAGGCAGACTTCCGCTTGACGGATACAACGGATTTCCAAGATTATGCTGAGGTGTGGCAAGATGTTCAATTTTTAATGAAAATTCATCAGGAAGTTTTTCCTCGTCATCATCAACAATCTGAACTCCTGCTTTTTCAGAATTTGAAGCATATGCTTTTTTCTTTGAGAACACACCGTCTGGTGATGTATCTGCAAGTTCCCTGAGTCCTGTTCCAAGGAGCATGGATGATTCTTTTATTCCAAGTGCAAATGACTGTTTCGCATCAGTAAGCTTTACTAAATATATCGGAGATGTCTTTGTTTTTTTTGCAATCCGATTCATAACGTTTCTCAGCTCTGATGCTTTATGTGTATCGTATTTCGTCAACTCTTTCGGACGGTACTGCGTAAGCAGATGATTATAAACAGCGGTATCCATCTTGAACATCCCCTTTCTTTTTCATTAAATTCATTCTTTTCATTTTCCGATTATAAATGAATGCCTAAGTGTAAAAAATTGCATTCTCTTATAATCATATCACATTTTTGTTTTTTTTTAAAGGGGGTAATAAGAATTTATTTTTTACTCAGCAAATACTATCTCTTCCAAGAATTTTGCCGCATCTCTTATGCAGTCCTGACATCCTCTTAAAACAACTCCTGTCTCCACGCCTTTAAGGTCTTTACAGCGTGTTGCTTTGTTCTGGTCGAGAAATTTTTTTAATATTTGTCTTGAATACTGATATGTTTCTCCTTTGCTTATCGGATTGTCAAGGTTTCCGCAGCTGTTTTTCATTCCCGCTATAACGCATGCACCCGTAAGTGCACCGCATGTTCCTTCCATGCCGCCCATTCCAAGTCCTAACGCTTCTGTTGCTTTAAACACGCTCTCCTCGTCCATTCCGACAAGGTCACAATATGTACAGGCAACTGCCTGTGCGCAATTATATCCTTTATTGTGTCTCTCTATCGTTTTCTCTACTCTTGTTTCCATGTTTTTGCTTTCCTTTCTTTTATCTTAATTTTTATTTTTCACACAAGAAGCAAAGTGCCTTTTGCCCAAACATCTTTTTATATTGTATCACAAAACCTCCTTGACGTAATCACGCAAACAACAATATTATATAGAATATTTTTCATAACCGCACTTAGTATTGCGACTTCCAGTATTGCCATAAATACAAGTACCACGAATGATATTCCTAAAGTGGCGAGCCTTTCTGATACTTTGTCATTATCGTAGCCTTCCAGTGACATTCTGTATGCGCTGACTGCCTGATATTTTTTATCCGCTTTATTTATCGCATCTATAACCTTGTCAGTTTTTGCATAGTGTGTTATATAAACCGATGCCTGCCTGCTTTCATTTTTAAAATATTGATAATAAAGATGCTTTGATATTTCAAGAAATGTTCCTGAATAATCGGTCATTTCATCGGTGAGTTCAAGTTTTAAGCTATCCTTTTTATTACTCAGATTTCCGTCACTTTTTCTTTTTTTAATATAGATAAGTGCCCTGCCTCTAAGTGCATTTACATCTTCTTTTATAGTATTTACATCTGCCCCTGAGAGCCATACCATCATATTGCAGGACGCCCTTGCCTTTTCACCCGAAGCAATGCCCCATCTGGCATCATATTCCTTTAACGCTTTTTTTTATTCCTTTGGCATAAGTGACTATCCTGTTAAATTCAGATACGCTGTTCTTATTTACTGTACCATAACTGTATTGATAGTCTTTTCCCTCATCACAATAATAATTTATGTCATCCGCTCTGTCACATATGTCAGCCATGCGCACATACTTTATTTTATTAAACTTCTCTATATCGTTTTTATCAAATGAACTTCCGTCTTTTTTATTACAGCAATCCTTGTCTTGTCAGGATTAGCATAAATCTTGTTATTATATTTTTTTGTCAGAGAATCTTTGCATATATCAAACTTATAAATATAAATGACATAACTGATACAACACCAAAAAAGCAGAGGAAAAACAATCCTCTGATTTTTTGGGTGAAAATATTTTTCTTAACAAAATATATAACTACAGATATATCCGTTTTTTTATTTTGTTTTATGTTCATATAATCAATCCTTTACCGCAAGTTCTGCCGGTGGTCTTGATATTATATTGTTTACCGGAAGTATAATTAGTATTATATTTACCACAAAAATGACAACTATAAGAACTAACACCACCCACCACGGAAATATCATTTTTATCTGAAGCGACGGTACCTGTGCCATGAATTTTATCACACCACTTGTTATTATTGTGGCAGGCAATACCGTATATGTACATAACATCATCATTTCAAGTATATACGCTTTAAATATGCTTCCCTTCTCTATTCCGAGAAGTCTGTAAACCGTAAGTTCTTCTATTCTCGAAACAGCATTAGATTTTATTGAAAAATAAATCATTACAAATGCGAGTATTGCAAGTGCAAGTGTTACAACGTTTTTTGTTCCGATGCTCATTCTACGCTTTTCTTTATAATTTTTGAGTTGATTATTGTAGTTACATTTTACACTTGCCGTAAAACAATCATCCCTATAGGGTGCTGCCTCATTTAGTAAATATTTTATTGCACCGTCAACATCATCAGTATATATATTAAATGTTTTTGAATATACATTGTAAGCAGTTCTTATCTTTTGGCATTCCTTCTCACTTGCTACATAATCTGCATCTATGTCATCATTGAAATATCCGGCAATCTCAAATGTTCCGTATCTTTCATCAGTAAACAGAACAGAACCTGACATTTTCGCTTTATCATAAATAGATTTTTTTGCCAGAACTGTTCCGCTTTTAAGTGTCGTATCAGACTTTATACCACTGTCTTTTTTGTCCGCATAAAGTCGTTTCATTTCTTCAAGTGAAGCAATGTTCATCGCTGAATAAGAAAGTCCGAGTAATTTGTTTTCTTCCACAAATATGTCCGGTTCTCCCGTATCGCAGACACCTGATATTTTAAATTCAAGCTGATTTGCGGCTGACATTATTGTAGTTCCAATAAAATCATCAACTTTTTTGTACATTCGTGCTATTGAACTGTCTGATTTCATGAAATTTTCAAGCACCCACTTGTCAACCACTGCTTCATCCTTATTTTCGGGCATTTTTCCACATATAAGTGATGACTCTTTTAAGTGTCTGCTTGGGATAAAAGAATATCCGCTAAGGTCTGCAACACAGTTTGCAAGCTGACTGTAACCATTATATTTTACCGACATATCACAATCTGCCAAAATAAATATATCAGAATATTTTTTATCTTTTCTTATTTTTGCAATATATTTCTTTACTGCTTCATTAAGCCGGTCAACATAAGAACCTTCAACAGGATTTAATTTTACAGTAACAACATGGGAATCACTTTTTACAACGCTTTGTTTATCTATCGACATGCGGTTTGTAAAATCTGCCGTTCCTATGGATAAAATCACTGATACCATTAAAAGCGTAACTATCATAAAGGCCTGCTTTTTTCCGAGAAATTTTAAATTTCCCCTCGCCATTTTTATAATTTCCCTAAACGGCAATTTTGCAGACTTTCCCGCCTTCGGCTTTTCAAGCGAATAGTCAATCTCATCAACACTGTTTATATCTATCTGCGGCTTTTCTTCATCCAACATCTGACAGCCCGATTCCTCACCCTCAAACACAATTTCCGTGTCCGAAAGATTTTGTATGTACAGCTTTCCGTCTTTCCATGCAAAATTGAGCACTATTTTCTCATTAACACCATTTTGTGAAACATCATTTTTTGTTTCAGCGGCATTATTTTTTAATTGCTTATCCTCTTTTGCGCTATCGTATATGTTTATCTCAAATTTATCATTTTCAATGCTTTCTTTTGATAATTCTTTTAAATATATATTTGAGTCATCCGCTTTCTCATAACTCTTTGTCGCCTTGTTTTTATAATCTTTCTTTATCTGTCCGTCCTGTATCTCAATTATTCTGTCGGCGAAAAATTTTGAAATTCTTTTTTCATGCGATACTACTATGACAAGACACTCTTTTGATATATTCCTCAAAAGACTCATCGTATTTATTGTATTTTCTTCATCAAGGTTCCCGGTAGGCTCATCCGCAAGTATTATAGACGGAGCTTTTACAAGTGCTCTTGCGATAGATACTCTCTGCTGCTGTCCTCCCGACAGTTCTGATACAAGTTTCTTTTTGTAACGCCCCATATTTAAAGCATTGAGCACATATTCCGTTCTCTCCTGTTTTTCTTCCTCTGTCATATCATACACACTGAGAGCAAGCTTAACATTGTACTCAACAGAGTAATCCATTAACAGATAATAATTTTGAAAAATATACCCGAATTTATCGTTTCTTATTTTCTCTATCTGCTTTGGCGAATACTTTTTCACTGTATCTCCGTCATAGTCAATCTCACCGTCAGCAAACACATCAAGACCGCCTATTGTATTTAAGAGTGTCGTTTTTCCGGAACCGCTTTCACCTAAAATCACGACAAGCCCTTTATTTTCAAACTCCAAATTTATGTCATTTAATACATGAAGTTCATTATTTTTTCCCTTATTAAAATATTTATTTAAATTTTTTACTCTTATCATTTTTCAAGCCTCCCCCCAATTAATTTATTAAACGCTTTTACCGTGATACCGCAAAGAACAAGATTGTATATTATATAAATCAGATAAAACGGAATTGTATAATAAGCAAGCATATCCGTGACTATACTGTTTCCGCCAACTGCAATGATATTGAATGCAGCTATCACAAAAATAACTGAGACAACACAATATGAAAACATTTCCATAATGCTTATCCTGTTTATCGTCTTTATCTTCATTCCTATAAATTTAAGAATGAAGTAATCTTTAATCTTAATTTTCATCAGTGAACGAAGTATAACCATTTCAAGTATCATAAGCATTATAAGAACTCCGAGAGCTATTCCAAGTGTCGTAAGACGTTCAGCCACTTTTTCGTCATCATACTCCCCAAGTGACATTCTATATGTACTGATTGCCTCGTAATTTGTATCAAGTTTCTCAATGCTTTTTATAACCTTGTCTGTTTTTGCATAATTTGTAATATAGACTGCTGCCTGTTTGCTCTCATTCTTGAAATATTTATAATAAAGATGTTTTGATATTTCAACAAACTTGTCCGCATAATCAGTTACATCTTTCTGTACATCAAGCATAATCTTGATACTTTCATTTTCTAACTCACCATTTTTATCTCTTTTAGTTATTGTAAGTCTGTCTGTTCCCATCATTGAAGCTGCATCATCCACATACATATTGGAACTATTTGAATTCCCACCACTTTCCGAAACTTCTGCATTGCATGATACTCTCGCCTTTTCCCCTGAAGGTATTCCGTTTCTATAGTCGTAAGTAGCTTTCCTTGCCTCTTCGTTATCAGTTATATCTCCATTGCTGTCATAGAGATTATTATACCTTGTCTCACTATATACCGGAATCAGATTATAACTTCCACGAAAACAGTCTGAAAGATTATCATACGCAAAGTCAAGTTTAAACTTAGCTCCGTCAGATGATGTCGAAAGCATGTTGCAAAGACTTGTTGCAAAATATGCCTGATTTGTCTTTTCCTTAAGACATCCGGTTATCTTCATATCCTCATAATAATAGCCATCCGTTCCCCAGATATTTCTTGCCGTAAAATAAAATCTCTTAGTTTTTCCGACTGCTGAAGTGTCTTTTGAATATATGACAACCTCATTATTCTTCTTAGGAAGTCTGCCTTTTGCAAGGTCAGCTTTTGTAATACAGCTCACTGACTTCATAAATTTATTCTTTTTGACAAATTCAACATTCATATCCTTTTGGACTGCTTTTTTGATACCATCTGCATATGTCCAATAATTCTCATTTGTCTCTTCATATGAATATGACATCTCATCGTCGTTTGAAGCACCGTACGAATACTTATAATCTTTTCCTTCCTCGCAATAATAATTTATATCGTTCGCCCTATCACATATATCTGTATTTTTAACATATTTGATTTTGTTGAGTTTTTCTATATCCTTATTGTTAAAATAAGTCCCGTCTTTTTTCCTTACAGCTATTCTTGTCTTATCCCCATTATAATAAATCGACTTGTCATACTCCTTTGTTGATGCATCATCAATATTGGAATAAACCTGACCTAAAAACAAAAAAGATGCTGCTGAGACAACCATAAAAAATACAACAAATAACAATGCTCTTAGTTTCTGAGTCGAAAAATTTTTCCATGCAAAATATTTTGCTATACTGTTTGACTTTTTCCTCTGCTTTTTTGAGCTCATTTTATCATGCTTTAATTCTGTTTTTAGTCCGTCTTCAACAACATCTGCTTTTTTATTATTTTCCTGAGAATCATCCCTATTATCACTGTCCGTATCTCTATTTTGAGTATTGACAGCCGTGTCAACTACCACTTCACCGTCATGTATCTTTATCCTTCTTGTCACATAATCCTGTGCCTGCTCATAATTATGAGTTACCATGATAACAAGTTTTTCTTTTGATAATTCAGCTAACAGTTTTATTATCTGAAGCCCTGTCTCATTATCAAGGTTTCCCGTCGGTTCGTCCGCCATAAGCACATCAGTCTCTTTTGCAATTGCTCTCGCAATGGCGAGTCTCTGCTTCTGACCGCTTGAAAGTTTTGAAGCACGATTTTTCTCGAGTCCTTTAAGTCCGACCTTTTCAAGATATACAACTGCTTTTTTCTCAGCTTCTTCTTTCGGAACACCAAGAATAAGAAGCGCACTTATCATATTGTCGAGTACACTATAATGACCTATAAGATTGTAATTCTGAAAAACAAATCCAATTTTATTTCGGCGGTATTCCTCCCAGTCATCATCGTCATACTGGAAAGTGGGTTCTCCTTCGACATACATTTCTCCCTCGTCATATGTATCTATACCACTTATAACATTTAAAAGTGTTGTCTTTCCACTGCCGCTTTCCCCTGTTATGGCAACAAACTCACCTTTTGAAAATTCAAGATTTACGTTTCTGAGTGCCTGCGTGACTGATGACTCAGAATAATAATATTTATAAATATTTTGTAATTTAATCATACTTCTCCCCCTTTTATGTATTTATTCGCTAAATTTATCATAGCATATTTTACAAATCCAAAAAGCCACAACAATTAGCCTGTTTTTACTCTAAAAAATACAAAAAAACTATGCAAAAGTATTTCATTCTGCATAGCTTCCTAGGACATTTAAATTACATATATAACTTTTAGATTTGTCTCCCACTTTTAAAATCTCTGATTGTTTCTAATGCAGGCAGTACATTTCCATCATAATCAAATAATGCCTGATTAGCCCACTCGTTTCCACCCGGACCCTTTTCTCCAGTATATGCGAGTGCTGCCTCTGTTGCCCATCCACATCCTGAAACCGGTATCCAACCCGGTTCCCAGTAATAAAACCCGCGTCCTCCTGGAATTGATGATATGCGTTCCATTATATCCTGCATAAAATCACTCTGCCCCTTTTTTGTCATCGGATATTGAAGATTTTCTACAAGTTCAGGCTTAGTTGCCATACCCTTACGCTCATTCGGCTCAAGCTTTTCATAGTCTGCATAATCATCCATAGTAAATCCCATAGAAACTTCCGCTACAATAAGCTCCTTATGATATCTCTGAGCCATATCACGCATATTATATTCAAGTTCATCTAATGTTCCATGCCAAAATGGATAATATGAAAAACCTATAATTTGAAAATCTTCCCCACGCCTAACATAATTGTCAAACCATTCACGATACATATCATTTTTTCCACCATTATCCAGATGCAGCATTATCGGCACTTCTTTATCTATCTCTCTGACACCCCTTATTCCTGCACTTATATATCTTGCGATATTATCAAATTCCAGTTTCTGACCGCTTGGCCATAACAGACCGTTGGTGAGTTCATTTCCAACCTGTATCATTGTCGGTGAAACACCTTCCTTAACAAACATTTCCAATGTCTTTTTTGTGTACTCAAATACCGCTTTCCCAAGTTCCTCTTCTGTATAGTCTTTCCACTCTTTAGGTACTGTCTGCTTTCCCGGATCAGCCCAAAAATCACTATAATGGTAATCAAGCAAAAATCCCATACCCAATTTTTTTGCACGTTTCGCCATGATAATTGTTTTTTCCAAATCATTAGTACCGGCTCCATATGGATTTCCGGCTTCATCATACGGATTATTCCAAAGACGCAGACGAACGGAATTTACGCCGTATCTCTTTAAAATTTCAAGCATGTCTCCTTCTTTTCCATTGTCAAAATATCTGGCGCCGCATGCTTCCTGCTCCAAAAGCGTTGATATGTCCATTCCCTTGATAAACTCTGCCATCATAGTCCCCTTTTCTTATCTTTTATAATCTCTATGTATCTGTAAAAAATACCAGACACATAGAGAAATAGTAATTTTTAATCGAAATCCGTAATACGTTCTAACATCTTACGATAACGAAAACGCACCATCTCATTTTTTGCAAGAACATCTTCCTCACTGCCTGTATATTGACAGCGAATACAATAATATTCTTTTTTATCCTTGTCATAAAACATATCGATATCCAAATCACGCATAAAGCATGAAGGACATCTGAAATTTAATTTGCCTTTTCCAGATTGAGCCATGTTGCAAATACCTCCTTATCACTAATTTTCTTCTGATATCCAAGTGTAAACATAGGTGAAAATGCATATCCCTCACGAATATACCCCTCCACATCTTCTGCGTCTGCAGTCAATGAAACCTTTGTCTCAATCGCTGGAATAACCGCCGATGCACTCTCTGCTCCCACAAGTGATTCTTCACGGCATTTATATGCGTAATCAATTGTTCTTTTCTCACCTTTTTTTTCAAGTGCAAGTGTAATTCCTGTCATATCCTCCGGATACTCTGTAGTTCCGTAACATGCTACCATGTATTCATTTATAGTTACATCTGCATCAGGATTGCTCATCTCGAGAATAGTTCTTTCAATCTTAATATTTGAAGCTTCCTCTTCAAAATAAATCTTTGTCTGAAGTTTGACAGTCAAATCATAAAATTCTATATCAACAGGCTCAAGAGTAAGTATTCTCGTCTTTCCCTCCTGTGAGAAAGATGCATGTGTACGGCAAAGACAAAGGTCTACTTCCTCACCATTATAACATACCTTTGCGCTTCTTACAGTTCCCTCTCCTGCATAATGGGTAAAGTATCCCGCACGATATTTTTCCTGAATGAGGAACGGATAAGAGGCATCCTGTACATGTTTTGTACCGATACCAACTTCCCAGTGGAGTTTTGCCGCATATGGTCTTAAATCAACAATAGCCCCACCCTGATCCATATTTACGCATGCTCTCATATACGGATCTGCATACCAGAATAATTGTTTATCTGAGCCATATAATATATCTTTCCAAAGAGCACACTCAGGTTCTGTATAGCTTTTGTTTGCACGATAAAAATCAGCGAACTCTGCCATTGTCATATCTACAAGTCTGCCCTCTTTTTTTAACTTGCCATAATATGCCATGCCATCTTCATAAGATTTTGCAAGAAGCTCATACGGTGCCTCCCAGCGTCCCATCTTATTGAGCCATCCTGGTCCTACAAACATCATATTGTAAGAATAACCGTTGTTGTACTTTTCCAAATGACGATACTGATCAATAAGATTATACAAATATGGATATTCCCATGTCTTGCTGTCATAAATCATTCCACGAAGCACATTCTGGGGATGCGTTCCAAAATTTGAACCGTTTCCGTCATAACATGCAATAAGATCCCTTGACAAATGAGGAATGGCAACAATTCCGCTATCCTCTTCCTCATTTGCAGCAGGTGCATGTGTATTCTGTTTAGACGGAATCCATGGATTCCATGGACCACCATCAAATAAAGTGTACCACGAATTGTTACATGTATGATATGCTTTCGGTCCCTCCTCCCAACAGGTAGCAACCGCACATTTTACTATAGGATATTTTTCCTTAATATAATTTGTTAAATCTGCATCCATATAGTATGAACCTGTGGACTCAGGATAGAAACCAAATCTCTCATAAAATTTTCCAAAAACATCATCTACAATACTTTTCTTGTCTTCCATAGAAAACATCCAAATACAAAAGTCCTTTGTCTTATATTTCTCACGAAATTCAGTACAAGGAAGCCCCAATAACGATAGTGCTATTTCATCACCATATTTTTCATGATGCTCCTTAGCAAGTTCAACCGCCTCGTCATTAAACAGACTTGCATAAGTCATCTGAATAGTAGTTTTAAGTCCATTCTTATGTGCTGTCTCCTGCTGAAACTTAAAAATATCCAAAGATTCTGTAAGAAGTGCTTTTCTTCCTATATCTTCTGCTTTGCCCTGTCCTGTTACTTTCTCTGCATATTCCGGAACCATCTCAGGACGGTGGATAATGTTTACAACAAATGTATTTTCCATCTCATTCTCCTTTCTTATGCCATAACTCAAAATATTTATGGCATTTGCAGTCATTTTATTCAACATGTCCGACATACACATAATTCACATCTGTTCAATTTGCGCAATCGGTTGTTCTTTAAGGTTAGTATAGTCTACTATTATTTCGTTGTCAATGTACTATTTTATCTTATTTCAGTATATTTTTTTGTGCATTTTTAACAAATAAATATATTTTATTATTTTGTATTATAATTTTTCGGGGTTAATTCAAAGAACTGTCAAAGATTTATTCCAGTTTTTGCGCAATCGGTTGTTTTTCTTATTTTGTTGAGCCTTTCAAGACTACATCATACCCTAACAGTATTTTTTTCCGTACCTGTTTTCCGTTTATATAATCAAGCAATGTCGTACATGCTACCATTCCGAGTTCTTTTGGATCATAACAAAGTGATGATATTGCAGGTTTATAATTATCAAGCATTATGCTGTCATAAAATGAAGCAATCTTTATCTGTTCAGGTATACTCACACCATCACGATTTAGTTTATTTAGTACAGCAACACATACCCGGTCATCCGTACATATAATACATTCAGCTTTGCCACGTAAACACTCGGCAGTGGCGTGTTCCACCATATTATCTGTTTCACAGTCCATGTATATCATCCCGGCATCTTTTCCCAGACCATGTTCAATAAGTGCCATTTCAAAACCTTTGCGCCTCGTCCGATTTACAACGTGCTCCATAGAACCTCCAATAAGTGCAAGCTTTTTTATGCCCTTCGTAATAATAACAGATGTGAGTTCTCTACATGCCTCTATGTGGTCATTATCTATCTGAATAACATTTTCGTCATATGAACTTCCAATAACAACAAACGGAATGTCACTTTCTTTTAAAAACGATATACTCTCATCTTCTATAAGTGTTCTTCCAATAATTATTCCATCTACTTTACGATTTTTAACAATACTTTTTAATTTGGATATATCGTGCGCAAACACCATTGATAATAATATGTCATAGTCATATGCTGCTGCCACTTCACTAATACCTATCATGCATCTTTGAAAAAATGGCAGTTCTGTAACATTCGAATCGCCGGGCATTACCCAGCCTATATTATAGGTTTTTGATTTTGCAAGTCCTTTTGCCACGATATTAGGACGATAGTGGTTTTCTTTTATGTATTCAAGCACACGCCTTCTTGTTGCTTCACCTATTCTGCCTTTTCCTGATATTGCACGCGACACAGTTGTTTTAGATACTCCAAGTGCTTCTGCAACATCGCCTATTGTAATTTTATTCTGTTCACGCTGTAATTGCACTGTATTATCTGTAACGGATACTTCATCTGTCTGCTCTATCTTCTTCTCCTCTGACATCCATTTACGCTCCTTCTATGTTTTTAATTAACTGTACACATGCTCTGTATGCAGAAAAATTCTTTGTTCACATTGTAGAGGAGCATTAATAAAATTGCAAGTTTTACATAAATATCTTTACGATAGCCCACAATACCAGTAAATGTAACGGATAAAATACATAATAGACATACTTAGGAAGAATATCTTTACGTTCTTCCGTATAACACCATATTCCGTAAAAAGATAACGGCCCTGTAACATACAACAGACTTGCAAGCATTCCCAAAAAAGTTTTTAATGCATTTTTTGAATAAAACAGATAAAAAATTGCCGTAAGCAAAACCATACAAAGACCGAATTGCGCCTTAAATAAAGTTACCCACACTATTGCGCACAATACTATAATCAATCTGACGACTGCATACATTATTCCATTTCTTTCTTTAAACATACGCAGAAAATACAACATTAAAAGACATATACACATTGTTACAAGAGCATTCTGACCTGATTGTTCCACCACCTTATTACTTGTCGCAATATCATACGGTATCTCACTTATAACGGCAAAAATAACCATCGATATAAGATACCTGCTATAACTTGATGTTTTCAAAAATCCCTCTACAAGCAAAAAAGCAAATATCGGAACAGCTAATCCTCCTATCAACTGCATAACGGAACCTGCACCTGCCAATGTCATAAGTTTTGAATCTTTTGCCATGGCATCGGAAAGCTGTGACTGAGTAGTATATCCATCAAGCCTTATAATCCCTTTTTCAATGACAATAATTCCTATATTTTGTATCAGCATTATTATTATCGCAAATATTTTCAGCCCATCAGCCGTAACATTTGGTGTTTTCCATGGTCCACGTCTTTTTTTTACATCCATTTAAAATTTCCCTTTCATAATCAAAATTTATCGCCCCAAATAATTTCTGATATCCCCGTCTTTTCCCACACCATAAAAAATTTGCGACTCGAAAACATAATTTCAAGCCGCAATATTCTTTTCCTGCTACAAGCAGAATAATCTGTCAACCTTTTACTGCACCACCTGTAACACCTTCTACATAGAATTTCTGCATTATCATAAACAATATTGAAATCGGTATTGATACCAAAACACCACCGGCACAGAATTGAGTAAAATATTCATTGATAAGCATTTTATCAAGCATCTTGTAAAGTCCTATAGCTACTGTATATTTAGATGATACTCCTGAATTCAATATCATCTTTGCATACACAAAATCCATCCATGGTACGAGAAAACTGCTTATAACTGTATACACAATAATCGGACGGCTCATAGGGATTACAATCTGAAAAAATATTCTTGCCTCACTGCAGCCGTCAATGCGTGCAGCTTCACAAAGTGCTCTCGGTATAGTATCGAAGAAACCCTTTGCAATAAGATATCCAAGACCTGACGATGCAGAATATACCATAATAAGTCCTGCATAGCTGTTTGTAAGATTAAATGTCTTCAATACAAAATATACAGCAATCATCGCCAGCATTCCCGGAAAAAGATTTAATATAACCGCCATATTCATCAGTGGCTTTCTCATAGGGAAGCGCATTATTGATGTTGCATATGCTACCATAAGTACAAATAATGTTGATATTATACACGTTGCACATGCTACAACAAATGTATTTATAAACCACTGTGGAAATTGTGAAACTGTATCCGAATGGAACAATTTAACATAGTGTATGGCACTCCATTTCTTTGGGAAAAATGTACTTGTATTCATGCCTGAATATTCACTAAATGATGTACAAAACAGCCATACAATCGGAATCAGCCATATAAATGCCAAAATTCCCAGTAAAACATTATGTAATATAATTCGCGATGCACGCGCATCTTTCATTTTTTTTATCTTCATTATTGATATGTTCCCTCCTTATCTCCTTTAATCATAAAATTAAATGCTATTAAAGTAAATACTGAGCAAATAATAAAGACTACAATACCAATTACTGATGCCATCTTGTAGTTGTAATAATCCTGTGTAAGTCTGAACAGCCATGTAACAAGCAAATCGACTTCCTGCGCCTGTGAATTTGCTAATGACTGGTTTGTTGTTGTATATACATCCTGTGTCAGCAAATAAATAACATTGAAATTATTTATATTCTTTACAAAATCTGTGACAAGAGCCGGTCCTGTAATAAACAACATATATGGCATTGTAATTTTTCTGAATATCTGAAATGGCTTTGCTCCGTCAACTCTTGCACTTTCAAGCTGATCTTCCGGTATATTCATCAATACACCTGTAGCTATAAGCATCTGATATGGAACACCTACCCAGATATTTATAAGAATTATCATGACATGCGCCCATCCCGGAGCAGACAGGAATGGGATATATGTGGTGGATATCATACCTATATCTCTTAAAAATCCCGTTAACCCGATATTGGCACATATTGTATTAACAATTCCGCTGTCAGCAAAAAAGTTTCTTACAAGAAGTAACGATACAAACTGTGGAACAGCAATAGTTACAACAAACAATGTACGCCAAAGTTTTGGTAATCTTGTCTTTTTGCTGTTTAAAAACAATGCTAAAAGTATTCCCCCAATATAAGTTGTGATTGTAGCAAAGAATGCCCAAACAAGTGTCCATCCCAAAACACGCACAAACGAATAGCCGAATGTAGATGTAAGACCACCTCCGCCAAACAGTGCAGCAAAATTCTTAAATCCAACCCATGTAAAGAGCTGTGAAGGTGGCATATGACTCTGATCGTAATTTGTAAAAGCTACAAATGCAAGCAATAATATAGGAATCAATGTAAATACTACAATACCAAGCACAGGAAGTGCTAAAAGTGTAATATGAAATTTTTCTTCAATGTATAATCTTAAATCTTCCTTAAATGTATTTATATGTTTTCCTTCTTCTTCCAACAGCTGAAGTCTATAAACACTCATCATGTTTTTCATCCACACTACAATTGCTGCAAACCAAACAACAAAACTAAAAATTGAAAATAGCAGAATTTTAAATGAATGATCATAATCATTCCACTCGCTCTTCATTGTATTAGCATTAAAAATTTTCTCTGCCTTTACCGTTCCTAATGTTCCGAATTTTGGAACATAGTCCATTGCAAAAAAAGCAGTGAACAGAATAATTGCCACTTCTAAAGCAGTCATGATTGCTGCTTTTATATATTGCTTACGTCTGACATATCCTGCCCCCCACCATAACAGCGATAATTTTACAAATAAATCACCTTTAGCAACTGCCGTTCCAAAACCAGAGAAAAAACCACCAACAGCTCTGAAGAATCCTCTAATCGCTGATAATACACTAACTTTTGACTGATTCGCCATAACTTTTTCTCCTTTATAAAACGGGCAGACATATATACCGTGATATATATCTGCCCCAACTTTAAGCACTAATGCCCACTAATCCAACGATGCTGTTACACCTGATACAAGATTATCTAATGCTTTTTGAATTGCCTTATCATCTGTTGCTGAAAGTTTATGTTTAGCAATCATTTCACCAAATGTCTTTGTAGGATCCCAATATTTTCCACCTACACTCTGAATAACACCTATATCTCCTTCTGATGTTGCTGCAAGTACCGCAATATTTGACTTAAGGGCTTCACTTTCAAGTGATACCTTATTTGTAGGAGGTGTCTCAACCTGATCAAAGTGTGCTGTCTGTGACTCCTCATTTGAAATATACTCAGCAAGGAGTGTAGCCCATCCTAAATTCTTTGAATATGCATTCACACCTTCCATCTTATATCCATATGCAGGTTTCATCTGAACCTGTTTGCCATTGAGAGTATATGTAGGAAGCTTGATAGCTGCATAATTCTTTCCCCATACTTTCTGTGCATTTTGGCTATCCCAAACACCTGAAATTACTGCACAGTAATCTCCTGTTGGAATAGAATCAGAAATCTTACCATCTGCGATAGGTTTGAATGACGGATTAGATGTGATGTCAAGCATAGCTTTTACAACATCTGTTCCTTTAATGCCATCATCACTTGTACCATTCCAGTCCATTGTAGTAGTTCCATCTTCATTAAGACCTGTAGTAAATCCTGCTCCATAGAAATATGATGCAAGGTACCAGCCTGAGTTTAATGTCATACCTACTTTCTTGCCTGCTTTCTTTGCATCTGCAAGAATAGTATCCCATTTTGCTGCATCCTTTTCTGAGATAGCTGACTTATCATAGTAAAGGAAATATGTATTTGCTCCTGAAGTTGGGAATGCATACATCTTTCCGTCTATTGATGATGCCTCAATAGAATCATCAACATTTGCACTCTTGATATCATCAATAGTTTTATTAGCTTTTGAATACACACTGCTTAGCTCGTCGCTGTCTACATTTGCCAAAGCACCAGCTCTTACAAGGTCAGCAAGCTGGTCACTTGCAAATGAATAAACATCTGCTGCTGCCTCAATATCTTTCAAAACAGTATCTTTTGCAGTTGACTCTGATTCAACACCGATTTCAATATCAAACTTCTGATCAGAATATGCTTTCTTAAAATTGTCTACAACTCCCTTTAAGAAATCCTGATCACCTTCTGCGCCCCAAACAGTAAGTTTTATAGGACCACTTGATTCACTACTTGCATCACTTGATGACTTTCCACTATTTGCACTCTTGTCATCTGATGACTTTCCACAGCCTGTCATCATCGCCGTTACCATTGTTGCACAAAGCAACACGCTCAAAATTTTTTTTCTCATGAATTTTCCTCCTTTTATTACTTCATAACATGCACCGTTCGTCATTTTGTACATATTTAAGTATTTTTTATCGTTTTCGATGTACATATTATACTATTTCATTCAAATATATAGTTTGCATTTTCGACCATATACCATGCACTTTCAACCATCGTTTGTGCAATATTACCATCCTTCTTCCGAACGCACCTGTGCCTTTAGTATTTGTTGCTCAAAATTTTCCGGTTTCTTTCTCCATTTATAGGGAGAACACCCCATAATTTGTTTAAAATTACGGTTAAATGTAGACAATACGCCAAAGCCACACTTATACGCAATATCAGATACCATCTCATCTGTTTTTTTTAACATCTCACATGCATTTTGTATCCTCACAAGATTGATATACTCTAATGGACCAATACTCATATAATTTGAAAAAAGTCTTCTAAAATGTGTTTCGCTTATATGACATTGTGCAGCAAGTTTCTCAATCTTAAGTGGTTCCATATAGTGGTCACTTATATAACTCAATGCATCAGAAATAAAAACGCTTGTTTTCTCTACTTTAGTCTCATGAATTTCCTGCTGTACCGCATGAATATTTAATCTCGCAACCATTATCAGCAATTCGTTAAGCAGAGCCTTTGTCTCTTCAATATAATACTCATCGGCTTTACGTACCACATCAAATATATGCAGTATCCTTTTCGCCATGCCCGGAAATTCCTTTGATTCACAAAACATCGGCTTTGCATTTATCCTCGAAATCATCACCTCTATATTCTTTTTATTTATTCCATCAGGATAAATACATCCTAACATTTCTTCAACATCAACAAACAGATACTCCCATCTGCTCACCGTACCTGCTGAACTTGTAGTAGTATGAGGACAATTTCTTGGAATTATCGAAAACTGACCTCCTTTATAGGTATAATCTCTTTCTCCAATGGATAATATTCCCTCTCCGTCATAACAATATCCAATTTCCATACAATTATGAAAATGAAGATAGTCTATTCCCTGCCCGTATGAACGTACCCACTTTTCACCCAGCAAAGCGAGAAATGAATTTCCTGTAGGCATTCTATAATATCTAAATTCAATCTTCTTCTTTTTTTTGGCTGCCATTCTTATCCTTTCATACTTTAATATCATGCTATTGGGGTCAAAAGATATTTTGACCCTTGCATCATATCATTTTTTAATTGACGACAAAAAACAGTACGAATAATCTCCGTACTGTTTTTAATCTAGCATATGGAAATTTATACAAGTTATTTGGCGAAATGTCAATAATACATATACTAGTATCTTCTGCCTTCTTCCTCTTTTCCAAGGAATCTCATCGCATTGTGAATGTCATCATCACTATAGCTTTTCTTAGCATATATGTGAAGTCCGTTCTTTCTTCTGCATTCCGGACATACAGCTCCGAAATCTATTGTTTTTCCACAAATCTGACAATGAATCGGTGTGATGTGCTCACCTTCTTTGTACTGGATACGCCCTTCTCTTATCCATCTTCTGACTTTTGCAACCGGTATTCCAAAATGCTCTGCAACATCTATTTCCTTTACATCATTCTCTCTGATGTAGTCTTTAACCTCTACAAATAAGTTTAAATCCTTGCACTCGGGACATATCTCGTCTCTGTACATTTTGTTAAGTATGCGTCCGCATTGCTTGCACTCATGTACATTCTCATCTGTCTTTCTTTCAAGGTTTTTCCTCTCAAGCCTCATGTGCAATCCCTCCAATTCATCGATATGCCTATATCTATTTTCCTAAAAATTCCTTGCCGCCCATGTATGGTCTGAGTGCTTCAGGAATGCGAACATTTCCATCTGCCTGAAGATTATTTTCAAGGAAAGCTATAAGCATTCTAGGTGGTGCAACAACCGTATTGTTGAGAGTATGTGCAAAATATTTTTCTCCATTCTCTCCACGGACACGAATCTGAAGACGACGAGCCTGTGCATCTCCAAGATTTGAGCAGCTTCCCACTTCAAAATATTTCTTCTGACGTGGTGACCATGCTTCAACGTCGATAGATTTAACTTTAAGGTCTGCTAAATCACCTGAACAGCACTCAAGCGTGCGTACAGGAATATCAAGACTTCTGAATAAATCAACTGTATTCTGCCATAATTTGTCAAACCACATTTTGCTTTCTTCCGGCTTACATACAACTATCATTTCCTGCTTTTCAAACTGATGTATACGATAAACTCCACGCTCTTCTATTCCATGAGCACCTTTCTCTTTTCTAAAGCAAGGAGAATAACTTGTAAGAGTTTTTGGAAGTTCTTTCTCGTCAACAATTGTATCTATAAATTTACCAATCATTGAATGCTCACTTGTTCCGATAAGATATAAATCTTCACCCTCTATCTTATACATCATGGCATCCATCTCGGCAAAACTCATAACACCGGTAACTACATTGCTTCTAATCATAAAAGGTGGTACACAATATGTGAATCCTCTGTCAATCATAAAATCTCTTGCATAAGATATAACTGCCGAATGAAGTCTCGCAATATCTCCCATAAGATAATAGAAACCGTTTCCTGCAACTTTTCCTGCCGCATCAAGGTCAATACCGTCAAATTTTTCCATAATCTCTGTATGATAAGGAACTTCAAAGTCAGGAACTACAGGTTCACCAAACTTCTCAATCTCAACATTTTCACTGTCATCCTTACCGATAGGAACACTTGGGTCAATGATGTTTGGAATAACCAGCATTCTCTCTTTAACTTTTTCCTGGTATTCTTTTTCAAGTTCTTCTAACTCTGCAAGCTTTTCAGCATTTTTTGAAACTTCTGCTTTCTTCGCTTCTGCTTCTTCTTTCTTACCCTGTGCCATAAGTGCACCAATCTCTTTTGAAATTGATTTTCTTGAGGCACGAAGTGCATCCGCATCCTGCTTTGCCTGTCTTGACTTAGCATCAAACTCTATAACCTCGTCTACTAACGGAAGCTTGTCATCCTGAAACTTATTTTTAATGTTCTGTTTAACAACATCCGGATTTTCTCTCAGAAATCTTATGTCAATCATTTTTTATCTCCTTTAACTTTTCTTCAATATTAAATCATAAATATTATTTTACACACATTCGTGTGATAATGCAACCAATAACAATATCATGCCATCACAACAATTACTGTCTGTGCTGCTAATTTCTAATCTTTCTCTTTCACCTTACTTTCAAGGAAACACTTTTCAAATACATTGCTTCTTACTGCACCATAATACATATCGCCCTCAAACATCTCACAACCTATTTTCTTTGCAAATTCTTCCTGCATAGGCGTATGTATTCCTCCGCATGTAACTGTAAGTCCCAGACTTTTTGCCATCTCCACGGTTTTGCTCAGAATAATGCATTCTTTATTGGAAGTCATATATTTATTAAAATATTCACCGTGGAACTTTATCCCTGTCACACTTAGTTTTCTTATAGAATGTACTGCTGTGTGGTCAGTTCCAAATCTACTTATGATAACTTTGTATCCTCTTGCACACAAATCCTCTATAGCCATCTCAAGCACCGTAGTCATATCAGCAAGATATCTCTCCTGAATTTCTATAATAACATTTTCAGGCTCAATTCCATTCTGTTTCACTACAATATCATCTATTTTTTTTACAACATTTTTGTCCGAAAGTTCACTTGCAGTCATCTCAATTGAAAACGGGACTATTTTATTACCCATTTTTTTCCATGCGCCAACACTGCAGCATACTAAAGACAATGTAGCCAGTGCAAAACTACTCAGCTTTCCGCCACGCTCAATAAGTCTCATTAAATCATCAGATTCAAGAACCTGACCATCCTTTAACTGAACTCGTGGTACGGCTTTACAACCTACAATATCATCCTTGTCACTGCATATTCTAGGCATATAGCATATTTCTATATCATGATTTCTTACCGCATCATGAATCTGCTCAATAACATCTTCCTCTTTAAACTGCTCACTCTTGAGGTCATCAGTATAAATAGCATAATGATTTCCACGAAGCCCTTTAATGCTTCTTCTCGCCATATCTGCTTTTTCTAGCATTTCAAGCAATTCGCAATCCGTTTCCTGTACAAGATAAATTCCTGTAGTTGTGCCAAATTCTATATTTACTTCTTTGTCTTCTTCACTTGCAACATTTCTTGATTTAACCATAGCTGACATCATCTTCAGAAGATCTTTATGGTGTTCATATTTCAAAAGTACAACAAAATAGTCTCCATCAACCCTTGAGCAGACACCATCTTGTGCAAGATTTGCAAGAAGCGTTTTTGAAAACTCTTCCAAAATTCTATTGCTTATCGAAAAGCCATAATTGTGGCTGAATTTTCTAAACTCATTTATATCTGCACATACAAGAGCGTAATGTTCATCATCTTTTCTGCTGCTCAAAATCTTTTCTGCTGCATTCATAAATGACGCATACGGCATAAGCGATGTAATGTTATCCTCAGCTTTAGCCTGTGCCGACTTAGCCATATTTACAAGCTTATTCTGACCTGATATTTCTTCTCTTTCTTTATCAAGAGCTGCCGAAATTCCATCAACCATATCAACTATTCTGGCTACCGAATAAATCTTATCCGGCTTTTCTCCGCCATCGTCTGAAACCGACACGGCACATATCTCAACATTTCTAAACAGTGCACTATTGTCCCTTATACGGTAAATGTAACGGCTGCTGCCTGCTTTCTCTACTCTTTCCTTTATCCTTTTTTCAAATATCTCAACGTCATCAGGATGGAAAAGTTCGAGAATGTCCGGCAAATCATCCCATGTATTTAAAAATTTTTCTTCTGAGAAAGCCTCACCGAGACTTCCGCTCATGGAAAACTTTTTCTCGTTTATATCATATGTCCACATAGCCTCCTTGAGGTACTCCGAAACATATTTAAAACGTCTCGCATTTTCCTCAAACTCTGCTTCCATAATTTTTCTTGATGTAATGTCCATAAGAACGCAAAGGTATACGTCATCTCCGCTCTCATCATCAATCTTTCTTCCATTTACATAAACCCACTTGGTATGCCCCATCTTTCCGAGCAATCTATGTTCAAAGCCCAAAAGTCCATGATTTTCAACAGTAGTGCCAAATGTGCTCATAACCATTTTCATATCAGAAGGATGTATTATGCTGTCACAATAATCTCCGAAATTTATGTGAAATTCCGCTCTGGAATAACCTGAAAGCATAAAATATCCGTCATTTGCATAAAGAATTTTCATGTCTTTCATTCGTATCTTTATAACTCCACCCGGAATACTGTTTGCAATAACATCAATCTCGTGTTTCGCTTTAAACACACTCTCAACATTATTTTTAGACTTCGTGACATCCTGACAAGAACAGAAAAATTTATTTTCCATCATATGTAAAATGCTTTTTGCTGAAATTGCCAGCCACGCAATCGTCCCGTCTTTTCTCTTTACCCTGCATTCAACCTTTACTGTTCCACCAGCTGCAAACTGCCTTGCAATAAGGTTTTTGACCTTCTGCTTTTCTTCAGGCAGGATAACCGCCATAAGACTGTTGTTATATTTTTCCTCAAATTCTTCTTTTGAATATTGAAGCATTGAGTAAAATTTCCTGCTGGCATATGTAATTTCCATATCGCCGCCGGGTTTTGAAATGAAAAACGCACACTCCGATACATCAATCAATTTTTCAAAAATTTTTCCATCCATCTTAATCCCCCTTTTCCAAATCCCGGATAACTTTTATCCCCCCGGTAATGCATCAGATGTACTGAGGTAACACCTTTTCTTAATCCGGCAGGTATTTAATTATCATGGATTTAAGATCATCAAGCTTAACAGGCTTAAACAGCCAGTCATTCATTCCAGCTGCCTTATATTCTGTTTCAACACCTGTTATGGCATTTGCAGTAAGTGCAATAACAGGTACATTTTTACAATACTCCGATGACATGGCTCTGATATATTTTGTAGTTTCAACCCCATCCATCTCAGGCATCATATGATCCATAAAAATCATATCATACTGTCTGCCTCTGCCAAGTGCCTTTAAAATTGCCTCTCCACTTGAAAATACTTCTGGAATAACCCCAAACTCTCTCAATTGGGTTACAGCAACCCTTAAATTAACTTTATTATCATCGACAACAGCAACCCTCGCGTCTTTAAATTTCTCGTTTGAAACCTCCTGTGTTTTTTTAGGAACGCTGTCAATATCAGTCTCAACTTCACTGCTTAGATTTTTTCTCACTATGCCTTTTTGAGGTACATAAGCCTCCTTAGCCATATCAGATTTCTTTTCAAATAAAACCCTGTAAACCTTAAACAGGTCAAAAGGCTTTCTTATGTACAATTCCGGTACATCATTTTCAGAAAAAACAGTATAAAATTCAAGCAATGCTATTTTTTCTATATTGCCAAACATATCCTTATCAGCCAATATATTTTTAACTCTTTGATAATCAAAGTAATTATATATAAAAATTCTGTCACTATCCGAATATATATTATACACTTCCCTGCCAATCTCGTCTATGGAATTGACACAAATTGTTTTCAGACCAAGCTGTTTGAGAATTTCAAGCAGATGCTTTCTGCTACTGTAATCATTTTCATATACAAATATAACTTTATTCTTATATTTTTCAAGGGCATGTTTTTTAATATCAGTATTTTGTTCTTCACATACCCTCTGTCTTATCTTAGCAGTAAAACAGCTTCCCACATTGTACTCACTCTGAACCTCTATACTTCCGTTCATCATCTGTACAATATTCTTTGAAAGAGCGAGACCTAACCCGGTTCCCTCCCTTTTTCTGTTACGCATGGCATCAACCTGACTGAACTGATTGAACAGCTTGTCCATATCCTCATCTCTAATGCCTATACCCGTGTCACTTATTGCAAAACTAAGCTCCACAACATCGTCATTTATGTATCTTGAATCTATGTCAAGTTTAATTTTACCCTTGTCAGTAAATTTAACTGCATTGCTTAATATATTAACAAGTACCTGATTTATCTTGGCACAATCACCATAAAGATAAACAGGAATATCCTTTGACATTGAAACTTCAAACTCAAGTTTTTTATCAAAAATTCTTGCCGCAATGACATTCTCTATACCCTCAATAAATGTGTCAAACCGATATTCAACGGGACAAAGTTCCATCTTTCCCGCATCTATTTTTGAAAAATCCAAAACATCATTTATAATAGACAAAAGTGAATCTGCTGCCGTCTGTATGGTATCAACATACTCGTGTTCAAGTTCGGTAAGTTCGCATTTACCTAAAATATCAGCCATTCCGCATATCGCATTCATAGGCGTTCTTATTTCATGTGACATATTTGCAATGAATGTACTTTTAGCTTTATTGGCTTCCTCAGCAGCTTCACGAGCTTCAATTTCCTTATGATTTGCCTGCATGATAAGTATAGGATTTTGTAAAGTCATCTGCATTATAAGGCAACCGAGCGCACTGCTTGCCCCTATGACCATCAGCATCGGATTAAGCATCTGTACAAGCATAGCAATCAAACTCAAAAACATAAACAAGACAGTAACGAGCTTGTAACGCATTTCCATAACACTGTCTTTTGAAAAAGCCTGAAACATAGCTGCTGCAAAATAATATATAGTGCACACAAGCAAAACAGGCATAAACGGTCCACGCTGATACCCTCCCTCTACGGAATATTTAAACAAAGCATTCGTAAAGTAATCTGTCCATATCATACATTGCTCAATAGCCGCCGGAATAAACCAAAGTAATTTTCTTCCTTTAAAATGGTCATTTTCTTTTGCCAAAGATACTATATACAAAAAGTACATGCATGGCACTAAATGCTGAAATGAATATGCCACCATCTGTCCCAGATAATTAAGCACTATCATCTCGTGAAAATGCCTGATAAGCACAAGGCTTGCAAACATATCCGTCACACAGCAGGCAAAACAGATTATCAAAAAATATCCATATATTCTTCTCGAAAATTTGCTAAGTTCTGCAACACGATAATAATATATTATCAGCACTATCAAAACGATTGATGATGCAATGTAATAATCATAATTCCAATTCATCCAGAGTCACACCTCTCCAAAAAAGTTTAACCCTTTTGCCATAATCCATATAACCCATACCCAATTACAATTTTAACATATGCGCAAAATTACATCAATAATTCGTATCACCCTTAGATGATAATTTTTTGGTTGTTTGTTACCGCTCGCTCTATATATTTTTAAGAAACTTTTTATCTATATTTCTAAATTTTCTCTTTTTATTACATTTCAATTTCTTCTTTGCATACAGCCAATAAAGCTTCACAACCTTCTTTTACATCTCTATATGTTTCATCAAAATTGCCTGTATACCATGGATCAGCGATATCTCTGCCACTTCCGGCAAATTCTAGCAGAAGTGACACTTTGCCATCCGGATCACTTCCAAAAATACGCATCATGTTTTTGTAATTCCATTTGTCCATTCCAATTATATAATCAAATTTATCATAGTCACTTTTTGTTACCTGTGATGCAAAATGCGGTTGCATAGGTATTCCAAGTTCATTCATTTTGCGGACTGTTCCCTGGTGCGGCGGATTTCCTATTTCTTCTGTACTTGTTGCCTTTGAATCGATGAAAAATTCATCGGCAAGACCGGCTTTGTTTACCATGTCTTGAAAAACAAATTGTGCCATTGTACTGCGGCAGATATTGCCGTGGCAGATGAAAAGTATTTTTATCATAGTTTTGTTCTCCTTGTTTTGCCCCGGAATGCCCTGTTTTGCAAGATTTTCTGGGGTTATGGTAAAATGCTCTGAAACTACAGATTGTAGCAAATCAGAGCAGAATTGAGCAAGTTGTTACTACCTGTTAGTAGTAAAAAAGGTAGTAAAATGGTAATTGTTACTACTAAGGATTTTAAACTACAAACAATTCTCCCTCAATTTTTCTAGGAATATTCTGAGAAATAATACTATATTTAATAACAGTTCCTGCTTCAATACTCCTAAATATCAAATATTTTTCTAAAGCAATATTTTCATCCGGTCTAATATTATCAACTTCTGTTTTTACTAATATGTAATCTTCATCTTCAGAAGTTTCATACTTTGTATAAAATTCCAAATCTTTCAAAATCTTTTCCTTTTGAACTTGCAAACTATCGGGATGAATAAGGAGTCTTGTATCAACATCATTATAGATAAAAGATATCCCCTCCCATCTTATATTTTCATCTTCTATCGTAGTCCACATATTCCGAGTAATATCACTATCTATAATGCCCTTTGCAATATCAACACTAGGACACAATTTTTTAATCACATCATCATAGTCAAACAATGTTATTTTTTCCTTAGGAATCTTTATCGTTATCATCACTTTTTGATTTGCAATACTTCCGCTATTTCGAATTACCAATGGCAATATTGATATGTTCTCAAATGCACTAGCATAATTCTCACTTTGTACACGATCTGACAATTTTGGAAGTAACTCCCATAACAATTGTTCTTTCTTTTTCTGATTAACAGTTCCTACTAAATAATCTTTTCCTTGAATTACCTTCTTCATTAAGTCTCCAAAATTCCAAAATGATTTGTCTAACTGAATATTCAAGAAATTGGAGACTATATTTTCAATTGTCTCAACAATTTTATCATCCACTTTATACACTTCTCCTGGTATATGTGCTGTCAATTCTGTTTCTTTCATAGGCATAAGTGTTTTTCCATCTTTTTCATAGCTAACATCTTCCGCATTCACATCAAGCTTACTCATAATATCAATATGTTTCCTTATAATATCGTTTTGCTTCTCGATATACTTTTTGTAGCTAATCAAATCTCGAAAATTAATCGGATTTATTGATTCTGAAAATACTCCCTCCCAATAAAAGCATGTGGTAATATAAGTAAATGAATTCTCTGTTTTTAGTCCATTTCCACATGACAAATTCAACCATCCGAAAATTCTCTCATCATACTCCGCTTTACTTATCTTTTTACCACGAGTTGCCAAAAGCATGTCTGCTCCAATAATCATTTTAGTCAAAGAATCTAAAACACTAAAGCTAACTTCATATCCTTTTTTCCCTATGTACTGATTCAAAATATCTCTAACACTAGCCACAAGAGAATCTTGATTTATTGGAAGAAGTGTCACATTGACTTTTTTCTCGTTTATAACATCAACAAAGTCTCCTAAACTATCCTGCATTTTATTTGTGTTTATACCATTATAATATTGACTAATAGAATTGATAAATATATTAGTATCCTCTTTTGGATTACCAAGCAAATAAATTTCATATACACTTGATTCAACATCATCTGTTATTTGCTTTATCCACGTCATAACATCTCTTTTTTCAAAAAGATTTATTGATGACTTAACTTGAATAGCTGACACCACCCTATCCGAATCCAATAAGGCTATATCAACCTTATCATTTTCAGTTTGATATTCTACAGAAATATAATCCCATCCTTCTGAATTCAATGCTTTTATAATCGCAACAACGCCTTGATATAAATATCCTCTAAGACCATCCTGTCCACCCAATTGAATCACCTCATTTATTTATATTATAAAAATAAGGACATTTTTCCCTATCATTGATATATTTAACAGAATATCTATGTATTTGAAGCATTTCTTCTCTCACAACATATTTTATGCCATTAAAATAATTTTCAAAATATATTTTACCATTGAAATTACAATTTTTCCACTCAAAAAACGCCCCAGCCTAAGCCAGAGCGTTTCCTATCTTCCATATCAAACTACCTTGAACATCTTCTGTGACATCGTTTTCTCTTTCTTCTGCTCAACCTCTGTCTGTGCCTTTCTAAACTCTTCCATCCGCTTCAATTCTTCCTCAGCATCATCAAATCCGATATGCGTGTACACATTCATTGTGACCGATATATCCGAATGCCCCATGAGGTACTGCAGCGTCTTTGGATTCATTCCCGATTTTGCCATATTCGAGCAATAGGTGTGTCGGCATACATGAGGTGTAATGTTTGGCATCTGCACCCGGTAAATGTCATTATATCTGCCGACCATATGATTAAAGCGGTGTTGCCAATGCACCGCAACAAGTGGCATTCCATTATCATCGTAAAATAGGAATCCACTATATCCATCTATGGACTTCTCCACTTTCGGTGCATTTCTGTCCTCAATGATCGCCTGAAACATTTGTGCCACATCCTCTGTAATCGGCAACACTCTTGTTCCTGCATCCGTCTTTGTGGTTTCTATGATATACCGCATATCTGATGTTCTCTGCAACTGATGGTCGATATTCACAGTTCTGTTCTGCAAATCAATGTCCTTCAACGTCAGTCCACAAAATTCCGATATTCGCATTCCCGTATGAAAGAGTATGTACACTACTTCATAGTATTTGCAGTACACCACATCGTCATGCACAAACTTTAGGAACTTTCTCATCTGGTCTTTTGTAATTGCCTCTCTGGTAACTGCATCATTTGCCAATACTCCGGCAAGCTGAAATCCAAATGGATTCTTTACCAGAATGTCATCATCCACCGCCATCTGAAAGGCTGGTCGCAGCACTCCCCGGATGGTATGAATGGAACTGTAGCTTTTCCCATCTTCCTGCTGCAATTTAATAAGGAACAGCTTTGCATCTGATGTTTTCACACTTCGTATCGTCTTTTTGCCAAATGCTTCCTTTGTAAGTTGAAAACATGCAGTCTGCTGAATCCCGTATTCGTGATACTGATATGGCAGATGAAATGACAAGATTCTCGAAAGAGAGCATCTTGCAGCAGGCAGCTACTTCCATGCTTGCTCAGGCAAATCAGGCAAACCAGGGAGTTCTTTCTTTATTACAGTAATTTGCTTAACTTCATTCAATTTGCGTGAAGCGGTTTGATGTAAAGGATATGTACAAAACAAAAGAGTCATTGCTTATCAATGTTTGTTAGCAATGGCTCTTTTCGTATATAACTATATATTGTTAGCTGTGTTGTTCTTTTTGCAATTTCTCAATCAGGGCGTATGCTTTCTTGAGTTCATCGCTCTGGCTCTGGATTGTAGCATCTTTTTCCTGAATGATCCCTCTTGCTTCATCCAAATCTTTCTGCATTTCATCAACCATATATTCCGCGGTATTATGATCCATCTCGGCTAATTCCTTAGAAAACATATCCATCACCCTTTCTGTGTTTTGACAGAGGCGGAAGATATCTTCGTACATCTCCTTGAAAACTGGAAATATTTGTACGAGATTATAAATCTGCTCCGGATCATATGTGCTTAAAAAGGTAAGCCAGGCTTCCAACTCTGTCTGGATAGTTTTATTTTCCATGGTTTTATGGAAAATGTCAAGAGGATGAATAAATTCTTCTTTTTCACATTGCAAACCCCCCCATTTTCCTGTATGATAGAGATAGATTAACAGTAAGGAGGCATACAGTTATGTTGCAGATTAAAAATCCGGTTTTGCCGGGATTTAATGCAGATCCATCCATTATCCGTGTGGATGATACATATTACATTGCAAACTCTACGTTTGAGTGGTTTCCGGGAGTTCGTCTGCACGAGTCAAAAGATTTAGTACATTGGAATCTTCTTCCATCCGCATTGTCCACGACGACATTGCTTGATATGAAAGGAAATCCGTCATCGGGAGGTATCTGGGCGCCAGATCTTTCCTATGCAGATGGAAAATTCTGGCTGATTTATACGGATGTAAAAGTAACCGAAGGACCGTTCAAAGATATGATCAATTATCTGACGACGGCAGAAGATATCCGCGGACCATGGTCGGATCCGATCCGTGTCAATGGTGTGGGATTTGACGCATCGTTGTTCCATGATGATGACGGACGCAAATACCTTGTTCAGCAGACATGGGATCATCGCGAATACCACCATGCTTTTGACGGTATTACAGTGACAGAATTTGACACAGAGACAATGAAATTAAAACCGGAGACAGCACGTACGATCTACGCCGGAACGGACGTTAAACTGGTTGAGGGACCACATTTGTATAAGATCAACGGATATTATTATCTGTTTGCTGCACAGGGTGGAACCGTTTGGACACATCAGGAAGTAGTAGCTCGTTCAAAGACATTAGATGCGTTGAGTTTTGAGACAGAGCCTGGCGATCCGTTTATTACAAACTTTGATACGCCGGAACTTGAGATCCAGAAGCAGGGACATGGTGCTCTCGTAGAGACTCCCGGCGGTGAGTGGTATTATGCAAGTTTGTGTGGAAGACCGTGGAACCACGAAAATGAAAGTTCGATCGACCCACGCGGTTGGTGTCCGCTTGGCCGTGAGACGGCAATTCAGAAAGTATACTGGGATGAAGAAGGCTGGCCTCGTATCGAGGGCGGACATGGCGGAAAAGTGCTTGTGGATGCGCCGAAAGATGCAATCTTGACAGAAGCACCGGCAGATCATTCGATGCATGATGAATTTGACACACCAAAACTTCATGATGAGTGGAATACCCTCCGCGTACCATTTACCGAGGAAATGGGTACGACAGGGGATGGCAGGCTGACATTGGTCGGAAAAGGATCCCTCAGCAATAAGCATGAGCTTTCGTTGGTGGCAAAACGCTGGCAGGCATTTAACTTTGATGCCGAAGTGAAAGTGAAATTTGATCCGTTCAACTATCAGCAGATGGCTGGATTGACAAATTTTTACAATGATAAGCACTGGTCATTCGCTTTCGTTACGTGGAATGAGAAAAATGGCCGCGTGATCGAAGTGGCAGAGTGCAATCGTGGCGGATATCGTTCGTTCCTTCGCGACGATGCGATTCCGGTACCGGATGATGTTGAATTTGTATGGCTTCGCACAAAAGTAAGAAAGCAGTCTTATAGCTACGAGTATTCCTTTGACGGAAAGAACTATACAGAGATTCCGGGCACACTGGATGCCGCTGTATTGTCCGATGATTACGTACTCCAGTCATACGGTGGATTCTTCACCGGAGCATTTGTCGGCATGGCATGCGTGGACTACTCCGGATACGATCAGACAGCAGAATTCCGCAGTTTTGACTATAAAGAACTGGATTAATCAATAGCAAGAGCCTTTTTTAAACCAGGCTCAATCAGATGGCTGGCGATGCCACAGAGGATTTCGGGAAAAAGGACGAAAAGTCCGGGAACCAGGACGACGATTAGGCAGGCGCCGGCCATTGTAAATAATAAGATGAAAGTTTCTTTGATGTGACCTGCCATCAGGCGCACGGAGAGCAGAAGAACTGCCGGAAATGAAGTGCGCAGGTGTGAGATCACGGCAAAGATATAATTGGCGAGAACCCAGAGGACGAGGCAGATTACCATCCATAAAAAGGGCGGTAAAAGATTGCCGTTTTTTCCGGTAAAGACTTGGGAAAGATCTACAGCCATCGTGGCACCGTAGCAGAGAAACAGGATTGTTGGTGCAAGAGACTGGAAAAAATTGGATTTGAATGCCGAAAAATATTCCCGGCAGATGTGAGCGGAAGTTTGTGTGTGACCGCGCGAGATACAATGATAAAGCGCCGTCAAAGAAGCCCCTGAAGTGATAATAGGGATACTCGTAAATAAAAATAAAAAGCCAAGCACGATTAGCTGACATGCAGTAGTCAGCCAGTCGTACAATTTGTTTTCAAGTAATGATTTCATAGAAACCTCCCCAAATAAATGATAAATTAAGCGGATTTCCGGTTAGGTGGACAGCTGCAGTTTGAGCAGTTCGGAATACGAACTTCCGGTATATTTTTTAAAACATTTTCCAAAATAATTTGGATCCGGAATGCCGACTTCTTTTGCCGTCATATACATAAGCATCCGCGATTCCAGACATTTTTTGGCCTTTTCCATGCGGCAGGTCGTGATGTAATCTGAGATATTCTGTCCGCAGTCAGCTTTAAAACGGCGGCTCAGGTAACTCGGATTGTAGCCGAATTTCTGCGCGATCGCGGTGAGATTTAAAGCGGAATCCGGATAGTGGTTATCAATATACTGCTTGATGTGTTCCATATCCGAAGAGACATCCTGCAGGACGGGCTGCTCCGGTACGGCGGCAGGCAGGGCATCCAGTTCGCGGATCGCTTTTTGGCAGGCTTCCCGGATGTCTGTGCGAACGATCGGTTTTAGAAGATAATCCGTGATCCCAATTCCGATGCACTGCTTTGCATATTCAAATTCGTCAAAGGCAGTCAGGATAATGATTTTCATCTGCCGATACCGTTTTAATGCAATTTTGGAAAATTCGATGCCATCCATAAAGGGCATACGAATGTCTACAAAAATAATGTCCGGACGAAGTTTATCGATAATATTGATCGCTTCAATCCCACTTGCTGCTTCGCCAACAACTTCCAGCCCCATTTCCTGCCAGTCGACCGATGCTTTTAAAAGATTGCGAAGCGCCTTTTCATCGTCAATGATCATAACACGATACATAAAAACTACACTCTCCTTTACATTATAACAAAAATATCTAACAGCCATTTGAAAGTGGCAGTTTCAAAATAATCTCACAATATTCCCCTTCTGTACTGTGTATCTCAAAGACATCTTCCGTTTTATAATAATAACGGATTCTTTCAATGGTTCCCTGAAATCCAAAACTTCGGCTGTCTTTGCCGGAAAATAGAAGTTCCCGCTGGTGTGCGGACATACCGATTCCATTGTCGTAAATGCTAAGAAATAGAAAATCTTCCTGACGTTTTACCGTGACACGGATAACCCCATGTTCGCCTTTTGGGCGAATCCCATGATAAATGGAATTTTCTACGAGCGGCTGCAGAATCAGGCGCGGAACACGGATGGAAGACAGGCCTTCTTCAATTTCATATTCATCTGTAAAAATATCCTCAAAACGTGTTCTCTGCAGTGTAAGATAGCTTTTTACAATTTCTATTTCTTCTCCCAGAGACAAGTCCGTGCTTCCTTTACTTAAGAAACGACGGTAAAAATTTCCAAGAGTTTCCAACATATTATATACTTCATCGGTTCGGTTTTCCAAAGCCATATAACGGATCATATCCAGAGTGTTATACAAAAAGTGGGGCTTCATTTGCTCCTGAAGAGCATCTAATTCAGCCATCCGCAGTGTTTTTTCTTTTTGAAGAAGTTCTTCGATCAATTGATTGATCTCAATCAGCATAGCGTTGTAGCTGTTTTTTAAAAGACCGATCTCGTCATCGTTTACATTCATACTAACGCGGTGCAGCCAGCCGTTTTGCACTTCGGCCATGCTGTCGACCAAACGCTGGATCGGGTAGATGACATTTTTGGCAATATAAGTATTGATCAGCCACATAAATGCGAGAAGTATAAAAGCACCGATGATCAAAGCGACCAGTAATTTGGCAGGGAGCCCGTCTAAAATCCGTACTTCCAGACGGGAAGCAAGGATGAAATGAGAGTCTCCCAATGTGTCGCAGGTAAATATACTTTTGTAAAATAGTTTGTCCGTTTCTTCGCGCGTGTTTTGAAGTAGATTTTCCGGATTTAAGGAGGAAAATGTGCTTTCATTATCCTTGCAGATTAATCTGCCGGATGTGTCATAAAGAGCAAAATGGCTGGTTTCGCCGGAAAGCCCTTCATATGCCTGTTCAAAGAAGCGGCTTGGGAGATTGATTGCCAGGATACCGATCGGTTTTTGGGTGTTTATGTCATTGATGACACGGACAAAAGACACCATTTCGCCAATGTTTGAGCGAAAGGCATCGCGAGTGCCTGCTTTAATAACATAATTTCCCTTTTGAGCCATGACTTCGTCCAGCCATTCTGTTTCAAAAATCTTGTCGGTATTGACATAGGTGATTCCCGGACCGGTGTTAAGGTATTGACCGTCCATGCGGAGAATCACGACATTACAGGAAAGATTAAATGTATTTAGAATGTCGTGGATCTCCTGGAGAGCATTTCGTGTGCGAGGAGTAGAATTACTCTCTGCAAGTAAAAAAGTGCGTACAGTGCTGCGAAGCATGGTAAGGCGGCTGATGCTGTTAATGGACTTCATGGTGCTGTCCAAGTTATTGGAAATAGCAGTTCGATTACTGATTTCTTTGTCGGCGATCGATTGCTGCATTTGATTTTCCAAAATCAGATAAAAGATAGCTGAGCAGAATAAAATGCATACAATCATTGTACAAAGAAACAAAAACTGAATTTTTTTCCGAAGCCCCAATGACAAAAAACATTTCTTCATAGTGCGTTATATCCCCCAAAATAACTATAATAAACTTATTATAGCACATTTATCCTTTAATTGCACCTGCCATTAAACTTTCTTGTATTTTTTTGCTCATAAAACAATAAATGATGAGTGTCGGGAACGTGGCGATGACAAGAGCAGCACCGATCGGCCCCCATTTGGTCGTGTAAGCCCCGGAAAGTGCCTGGATACCTACCGACAATGTACGATATTTACTGTCACTGATAAAGATGACGGCAAACATAAGCTCATTCCACGCTTGTAGAAAAGTAAAAATACCAATGGTAGAAATTGCCGGTTTCATGAGCGGAAACACAATTCGGAAGAAAATGCCATAGACACCACAGCCGTCGATACAGGCAGACTCTTCAAGTTCACGTGGAATATTTTCAATGAAACTTTGACAGATCATAATCGCCATCGCCAATGCAAATGCGGTGTAAGGAATTATGAGTGCCTGATAGGAGTTTGTCATCTTTAATTCGCGTAAGATGATAAAAATTGGCAGGATTGCCGCGTGAATCGGTACCGTTAAGCCGAGCATAAAAATGCCGTTGACAAGTTTGCGGCCGCGCCATTCCATGCGGGAAAGTGCATAAGTCGCCATCAGGGAAAAGATGACAGTCAATGCAATCGTAGCAAAGGTGACAATGGCACTATTGGCAAAGTAAAGTGCCATATTTCCGGTATCGAGAGCCTCCGAATAGTTGCTCCACAGCCATTCTTTTGGCAGGCCGATGATGTTTTCGCCAAAGATTTCTTTATTTGTCTTTAGGGAGAAGGTAAACATCCAATACAGCGGAAATAGGTTTACCAATGCCCAAAGAGACAGTAAAATGTACATTACACTGGTTTTTACTTTTTTCATTTAGTCCACCTCCGTTCGAAAACAGCGTTTGATCAGTATTGCGAAAAAGAAGCACAGGAAAATGATAAACATGGCAATCGAGCTTCCAAGTCCATAGCGGCTTCGGTCGAAGATCATGTTAATCATCAAGGTACTTGGTACTTCACTTGCGTGAGCCGGACCGCCGCCGGTCAATACATAGATCAGGTCAAAGGCCTTCAAAGAACCGGTTACCGCAAAGATCACACACATACGCAAAACCGGCTTGATCATAGGAATTGTGATATAACGTGATAATTGGTGGTCATTGGCACCGTCAATCTTAGCTGCTTCACGGATATCCGGTGACAGACTTTTAATGCCTCCGTACATGAGGAGCATGTGGTAGCCGACGTATTGCCAAAGCATCGGGATGAAGCAGGCGGCAAGAGCATATTTTTGGTCGCCGAGCCAGGTCTTGCACCATGTGTCAAGACCGACGGCATGCAAAAAGGAATTGACAATACCGTATTGTGGATTGTATATTTTCATCCACAATTGTCCGATGACAGTTGTGGATAACAAAACCGGAATGAAGAACACCGCCACAAAAAATCGTTCACCCTTGATGCCCTTTGTCAAAGTCAGAGCCAAAAGCAAGGCGAGGGGAAGCTGTAAAAAGACAGAAAGTCCGGCAAAGATAAAGGCGTTTCGCACGGTAGGGCCGAAGCCAAGACTTTTTTCTGTAAATAATTCAATGTAATTTTGTATACCAACAAATGTGCCGGAAGTAATGCCGTCCCAGTCTAAAAGACTATAATATCCGGACATAAAGATTGGTAAGATAATAATGGCTAAAAACAGCAATGCAGAAGGAAAGAGAAAAACGAAGATTGCTGTTTTGTTTTTTCTTACTTTGTCCATGAAATCCTCCTTTAAATGAATCGTTATAATGCCGGGCGGCTCCCGGACTGCAGCAATGCTGCTGTCTGGGAGCCGCCCGGATCAAATCCCATTCACAAAATTAACGTGTGATTATTTTTTACTTAACTGCTTATCCATGCTGGCAGCAAATTCTTCCGGTTTCAGATCGCCTGCGAAGAGGGACTGAAGGAGTGTCAGATATTCTCCAGCATCATTTGAAGACATCAACGTATCAAACCACAACGTATAGGAAGTTGCTTTTCCGGCAATATCTGCTACCTGCTGTGTTAAGGCAGGGACGGAAGAAGCATCATAATCTACGGTCCAAGCCGGAATTCCAGCACCGCTTAAGTAAGCATATTTGGAAACTCCTCTTGTAATCTCAAAAGCAGCGGCAGCGGCAAGGTCTTTGTTCTTCGTGTTGGCGGATACCATCAAAGTATCGGAACCTCCGCCCATGAAGTCGGTTACACTTGCATTTCCGCTGTTGACAACAGGAATTGGTGCAACAGCGAAGTTATCCGGTTTCTCGGCATCGGTAACGATGGAACCACCCATCCAGCTTCCGGTGAAGTACATTGGAACCTGTTCTGCATAGAAAGAAGCACTTGCTTCATCATTGGAAAGACCGGTTGCGCCGTCGATGAAAGCACCCATATCAACCAATTCTTTGATGCAGTTAGCAGCTTTTACAAAGTCCGGATCGTTGTAGGACTGACCCTGTTTTGTCAAAGCCTTGGTGACTTTGTCTGCTCCGGCAGATTTAAGTGCTAATCCGTCATGAAGCATAGCAAGTACCCAAGTGTCTTTTACACTGGTTCCAATCGGTTTAATGCCTGCATCAATGAATTTCTTGCAGACAGCTTTGAAATCATCCCATGTGGCTGGTACTTCGACACCTTGTTTTTTGAACATTTCTTTGTTGTACCACATTACGGATACCGGTGTACAAGTTACGGAACCATACAATTTGCCATCGTAGATATCGTTGGCAAGAGCGGTTTTACTGATTTCCTTTTCGTAATTTTTGTAATAATCATCCAGGCACATTACTTTTCCGGAAGATACGAAAGATTTGGAAAATCCACCCGCCCAGGTAAAGAAAATGTCAGGAAGTTCATTGGCAGCGACGGCCGCTTTGATCTTCGTTTTATAGGATTCATTTTCAAATGTTTCCATATTAATCTTTACACCGGGATGATTTTTCTCAAACTCCTCGATTGCCTGAAGATACGGTTTGTGGAAAGAGTCGCTTTCTGTGGCGATCGTCCACATGGTCAGGGTTGTCTCAGCCCCTGATGAGCTGTCTTTCTCTGAACTGCTGCCACAGCCGGTCAACGCGGACATAGCCATAATGGCAGATAAAGCCAGAGGAAGAATTCGTTTTTTAAGTAACATAAAAACCCTCCTTGTTCAAATAATGATATAGCCATTATAAGGAAAATGCAATCGAATTTGAACGGATTAATTTTACTTTAAGGGGTAAAATTTTTACTTTTGTAAAAAAATCCCCTGCCGCATTGCATGTAATACAGCAGAGGATTTTTGCGGTAACCATTCGGTTACTTCCTATCAGCCCGTTGATTTTGCAGCGTTGATAAATTCATAGAAAGAAGCTTTTGGATCGGTGATTCCGTAGGCTCCAGTTTCCAACTGTATACAAAGTGTGGTTTCCCATCAATATGATATTTATATTGATATTTTCCATCTGCTCTTACACTCTCTCCCGGTCTAAGGACTCTTCTTTTGGAATCACGCCTTGTCTATCCTCTTCCTGCCTTTGACATTATCCCCGCCTCCTTAGTTCTGGATGGTTACGCAGATACCTTTCAAAGGCTACACGAAGAATCAGCTTGCGTTCTCCGTAGTATGCCAGAAAATCTTCTCCATCCGTATTACTCAATAAATCATAAAATTTTCTCCGGCTCAGAACAAAATATTCAATTGCCTCAGAAGGATTCAAAATATCCTTTTCTGCTAAACTTGGTCTTGCCATAAAAGTACTTCCTTTCTGCCAAAAGTGGCTGTTTTCAAGGGTTTTCGGGGTCATCCTATGTTCGCTCTTATGCCCTGTAATAGCAACTACTTTCGGCAGATAAAAGGAACTATATTTCTGAAGAATTAAGAATAAATTCTTCGAACTTCGGGCGGATAATGAGGAATCGGTTTCCACAGTACACCGCCACCGTTCCAAGGTTATCCTCTGCAATTCTTCTCAGTTTCTTTATACCAATATTAAAATAAGCTGCTGCCTCCTTGATGGTGAGCATATACTTCTCACTAACAGGAAGCATTTCGTTGCTTTCTGCATTCATAGTATCTCTCCTTCCGACAAGGTGGTCACACAGCTGACTCCTTTGTACTATTTTTCCTTTTTTGTCATTTTTACTCTGATTCTGTGATATTTGCCCAGGGGCGGTCTGAATCTCTGTCACCTTTTATGCAGGGCAACGGTGCCGCCCCTTCACGCACAAAAACTGCGAATTTAAACGGGGTATTAACCCCCAATACCGCAAAATACCATACAAGGGGCATATATCCCATTCAAGATGATAGAAATAAAATCAAACAATTCTATGATTATTTCCCTGCATCTGCCATCTGAATAACCTTGATTGCTTCATTTCTTACAAGTTTTCCGTCAAGGAACTCAAATGCAAGATATCCAATCTGATCATACAGTACAAATTTTTCCAACAATGTTCTTACCGTCACAGGCTTTCTTTCCACAATCCAGTAATAAGAAAAGTCACCAAATACAATCGGCTTAGTACCTGTTTCGATATCCGGCATATATTCCGAAATAATAACCTGTTTGCCAAGAATTGTATCATTTGCCTGATTCCACAAATAATTGCCATCGTTATCCTTCAGCTTTCTGAGTGCAAGTGCTGTCTTATCATTCATAATCCAGATGCCATTTTTTCTGTATTCCTTATCAACACTAAAATATAAAGAAATCACATCATCATAAGTCAGCGTTTCTGCTGTCAGTGCTGTTTTAGCTCCATCTGTATTATGAAGAATACCAGTAGGTTCATCTGCTCCGGTTCCATTAATAAATGCGTTATCCTCAGCTTTTCCAAATGACTTTCCAAGCTTTTGTGTCAGATACTTTTCATCCGGCACTTTCATATACCGGGATTGCAGCTCCCTCCGCTACAAATTCCGCCTTATCCTTGCAGTCCTTTGCAAAGATTTTGTAGCCATTTTTGTATGCACGAATAACTGTCGCTATCTTTCTGAAATCAGATTCCTTTTCAATTTCATTCATGACCTTTCCGGCTGCAACAGTCGGCATACTGTAGGTTCCTGTACTAATATCCCTGCCCTTTGCAAGAATATCCTCTCTCGCCTCTTTATTTCTCATCGCATTCCAGAACTGAATATCATATTCTGGCTGTGCCGTAATCTGTGTATTGCTAATCATGCTTTTCTCCTCCTTAATTTCTGTCGCACACAGGGCATTTATAAAGTCCAAGTGTATTTAATGTCAGCTGTCTCCCAATCTGTTTCAGATGATTGCCACACTTCGGGCAATGAATTTCATACGCAAATGCCATTTCCTCTGTATGATCATTGCTCGCATGAAGTCTGTACGTTCTCTTTATCTTTCCGGTCTCATCCCGGCTCAGTTCATCCGTCAAATACAAGCTGCACATTCTCTGTGCATATTCTTCAGAATAATAGGAATGGGACGCATTCAACAATGTTCCTTCCTTATTCAGTTTTGTTAATGGAAATACCATAGTAAAATCCTCCTTCTTTCTATTGTCTGCACCTGTCACAGGTGTACAGACCAAGTTTATTTGCATCATGGTTTTGAGCCATCTGCCTTAATACCGCACCGCACAAAGGACAGTGAATTTCTATGCTGTCAGTAGCATTCTGGCTCATCGGCTCTTTTGAATAAAGCCTGTAATAATTGGAAATAATCTCCGACAGGTACATTCTACTGTTCTGCCGTACTGTTTCCTTGTCTGTTGATAAAAACATCGGTACCTTTTCCAGTCCATCTGTATCTCCATCAATCAGAGGATGGTATCTTATCATCTGCATCCACTACACCGCCTTTCCATCCAATCTTGTAAATCTGTCTCTGCAGAAATCCATTGCATCTTCATAAGTAGGGAACACCAGACACGAAAATCCATACTGCACTTTCCATATTGGAAAATCCTTGTCCTGTTTCTGAGATACCACCACAGGCAATCCTGCCCTTCCCTGCAATAAATCCTTGCATTCATAGCCCTTTCTTGAAAACATCTTCTTATCATAATCTGTCAACTTGAAATCAATTCCATAAAATATTCTGTGTGTCATCTTCTTCTCTCCTTCCTTTTATCTGTGGGTAGCAGTTCTATCTTCCGAGGTAGCAGTACAGGTAGCAGCAATTCTTGTAACTGCTACCCGGCTTATCCCTTGTTTACCAAGGGTTTCCGGCTATTCGGTAGCAGAAGGTAGCAGTTCTCACGGTTTTATAATCACAATTACTCTTTTTATATGCCGTTTTATTTCTGCATTAAACTTTTTGTTTTTCAGCTAAGAAGTTAAAAACTCTGCTACCCATTGCTACCAATATACTCAATGCCTTGTGTTTACTGACTTTTCACGGGTAGCAGTACCTAAAATCACTGCTACCCGTACTGCTACCTCTGCTACCCGGCAAGGAACTCTGTTTCCTCATATCCATATTCCTTGGCATAAAGTTCCTTGGTTTCCTCTGTTATCGTGAAATCTTTGTAATAGGTATTACCCTTCTGCCTTGTTGTCACATCAGCAAACGTACCACCAAGATATCCTGCAAGCTGTTCTCTGAACTCTTTTGCAGTTCTGGCATAACCATGATTGTTCTCCCTGCACCAAGCCTGATATACCTTGTATATTCTTCCTGTGGTACAATGTCTGACAATCTTTCCATTCTCCCAAGGACACATGCATTCTTCATAAAAAGAAATCACTGTACTGTTTGCACTCTGGTAATCTCTTCTTGCCTCTGCAATGCTGTCTGGCTCTGTAAATCGATATCCATTTGCTATAACAGTCTGCAACGCTTTCACAGCTTTTTTCACAATGCCTCTGCGCTCTGCAAACATTTTTTCTAAAAGCTGCTTGTCCTGCTGTTCTTTCGGTATCACATTCGGGCAATCCACCACCATGATGCGGTCATATACCCATTTGCCGTCATCTCCTCCGAACTTCGGCAGTCGGTTCATACAAAACCACAGCAATCCATTAAATGTAAATTCAAATGCCTGCTGTCCTTTAAATTCTGCAAAAAGGCTGTCTCCGCCTGTCATTTTCTTAAATGTTTTCAGTTCATCCACAGACAAAAAACTCATATCCGAACTTCCTGCAAGCCTTGTTCCATACACTGCCCCTGTTCCAAAGCGGGATTCAATTTCTTTCAGATCAATGCCTATAAAGTTGCCCCTGCCAAGCAGATGCTCCACAAGACTTTTAAGCTGTGACTTTCCTGTATCTCCCTGCCCTACAAGAAATAATGCTTTTTTCATTCGCCAGCCTTTCACATTGGAAATACAGACACCAATAAATTCCATCAACAGCTGCTTTACCATCTCATCTCCGTTAGTAAGCGTGTCCATATAAGAATCAAATACAGGTGTATCAATATCCTCATCTGACCATTCACAAGGAAGTTGTATGGTGGAAAGTATATCTGCTGAATGTGGTATCAGTTCTGTATCAGTTGCAGTAATCTTCAAAATTCCATTTTGGAAATTGATGATATCCTCATCTGCATTCAATGCATCCTGACTTACATATGTAAGGTCTGTGGTAATATGCAAAAGCACCTCATTGACCTTACTCATCTTCACAAGTTCCTCGTCATAATCAGCAATATACTTTTTTATGATTCCAAGCAGCATATTATCTGCATAAAGCCTGTAACATCCACCTTCGTATACATATTTCAAAAGTCCCTGTTTACCGTTGTCCCGGACTAAAATATATTGCAGATGCTCTCTTACATATTTTGCAAGAAGCGGTACACTCACATATGGTTCTCCTGTCTGTTCATTAAACTTTATGAAATGAGGATGTTCCATTTTTGACCTGTGAAATACACCATTACAGGCTGAAATTCCTGCATTGATTGTGTTTTCCCTGTAATCGTCCCTTTCCCATTTGCTTCGATATAAAGCAGAGCTGCGAAACACTTCATCAATCGCATCCAGGTCTGCTCCTGTCCTAAATGCTATCAAAGCACAAAGAGCAGCATCCGCCTCAGACTGGGAACCATATTCACTGAAATCACCTTTATCATAAAGCCGGATGAACTTGTCACCGTTCTTCTGCTTACGAAGATCACAGACAATATCAAATACTGCTCTATCACCATCACGCTTTGCACTGTACTTCGCTTTCGGCTTTTTCCTCATTTCCTTATCCAATGTAGTAAGAACCGCCTGTGTACAGTCAACTATCGGCAGACTGTTAATTGTGTTTCCTGTAAAAGTGCCATATCGGTTTGTAATATCACCGATATAAAGTTCCAATCCAATATCAGAACGTTTCTGATAATATTCACTGTCCAGCACAAGTTTCTTCCTTCTGTCATCAAAATGTACCGGAAGTTTTGTAATATCACACTGACCAATAATATGAATCCCTTTGCCACTTGGAGATACTTCTGCATAGGAAGAAAACCGAGATAACATAAGCTGTGCAAATGGATCTGAAATATCCTTATGGTCTATATCTAATAAGAAGAAGCCTTTCGAAATCTTCAAGCCAAGCCCCGATGCCTGAAACTGATTTCTGGCTGATTCTGCATCATCAAAAGATACCCATGATCCTTTATGCGCGTCATCTGTTCCGGTTGCTCCTCCGTTTGCTGCGAATGGAACTTTGGTAACTTTCCCATTCCTGCCGGGTTTGGCTGACCATAAAAACCACAGCTTTTTATCCTTTAATTCATCCACTGTCATATCTCCCATCCTGCTCACCTCCTCCTTTTCTACAATCCTGTTTAATGGTTAATAGATGTTCTTACAAGCCATTCTTTATAGGCTTCAATCGGAATCAAAATTCTTGCTCCGATTCGTATTGTTGGAAATCCCGGTGTCTTTACCAGTTCATATGCCTTTGGCAGGCTAATTCCCATCTGTGCAGATAATTCCTGTACACTCATAGTTGTTTTTTCCATAAGATGTTGCTCCTTTCTTTAGGGTAATGAAATACCGCCAGTTTCCCAGCGGTCTATCTCCATACTATTGATGCTTTTCCATTAGTTACCATTTGCTTAACGGCATTATATGCTGTCAGATCCTTAGCACCCAGGTCATTTTTATTGTCAAGAAGTTCTTCCTTGTGCTTTAATCTGCGATTCAACCGCTGTCTCTTTCTGTCCTTAATCTTAATCACCTTCTCTCGTATGAAAATCCAATTATCCCATTATTTGCGGGAAACATTTTGTATGACATCCGCTGTCGTTTTTCTCACGCATTGTGAGATTTTATATTTTATTTATATCACATATTGTTACCTATGTCAATATACAATCTCACATTTTATGATATAAATATCTATAATTATTTAAAATCGCTTGTATTTTCTAACAGTTAGTGATATTATTCTCACATAGGAGGTGTGCTTATGTTTGATGAACGTCTGAAATCACTACGAAAAAAATGTGGATATACGCAGGTTTCACTTGCAGAAACCCTTGGTGTTTCCAAAGGAACTGTTGCTATGTGGGAGACTGGTAAACGTACCCCGGATTTTGATACCTTAATCAGACTTTCTGATTTATTTGATGTGCGTACGGATTATATACTTGGGAAATCCAACGATTCATCATCAGCCAAATTGTCAGATGATGATATAGAACAGCTGGGACGCTGGGAACTGGAATCCGTTTATACTGATCTTATGAAATTGTATCTTTCTCTTGATTCCTTCGGGCAGAAAGATGTTGAAAACCTTATCAAATCCGAAGCGCAACGCTGCAAAGAACAAAATACTCTACAGGATGTTTCTAATATGGCAGTGCAGATTACTATAAAAAAATAAAGAATGAGGGTATTGACTGCTGCATGAGTCAATACCCTCATTCTTTATTTTACACTTCTAAATGCTGAATTTCCCGTAAGATTTCTAAGCAGAATCTTTCTCGCTGTCTTATACTCTTTTCCGATAAAGCCAAGTCTGAGCAGAAAACAGCGGAAAGCATATTTGTCATTGTCCGTTTCGGTCGGCTTTGATGATACCCTTTTTGCATCTTTTGCCATATCACACAGTCTTGAGATAAATTGCGTATAGGCTGCGATCTCATCGACATCCGTTGTGTATGGAAACCATGTGAAATTTATTTTTTCCTTTGTAATGCCAATTTCTGTGCTGTCCGTCCGAAATGCACGTTGAAAAAGTATCTGCTTATTTGCTATGATCTTCTGTAAATTTTCCAATGCCGTATCCGTAAGGATTTCTTTCGGAACAGCTATTGTAAGCTTGTCCTGCTGCATTGGCACTTCTTCAGTAAATTCCGCATCATCTTGAAAACCCCACTCTCGTAATTGCCGAATTAAGTGTTCTACCATTTCTACCGCTACTCCCTCCGGGATGTGCAGCACTCCCTCTTTGTCCAGTCGGTATCCTGCAATATCGTAAGCACAGCTTGGTACTCGCTCATAATGTGGTACTGTTCCAAGTATTTTTCCAATCTCCTGTGCCAGTTTTGGTCTCTGCTTTGATTCCAATGTAAATCTGATTTCATTCTTCATAATATGTACCCGCCTTTCTTTTTCGGTAGTACATATATCACTCTGATGGCACAGAATTGCAAGACAATTTGGATTATATTTCTGCCAAAATGTACGCAAAAAACTGTGATTTTTATGCTGTTTTTTACACGTTTTTCTGCGTATTTCGGTACTATCCAGCAAAACAAAATCGGCTTTAGCGATGATATTCAGCGGATATTTTCACATAGACCGACCTTGGTGGGTATCCTCCCTGTTTAATTCTGCGAAAATTCGCACGAAGGGGGCCATCGGTCTTCAGGAAGAATAGTTGTAGAGATTTGGAATCCCCCTGCCTTTATTTATCACAACTATTGTATTTATTTTTTGTATAACAATTTTCTTTTGATTATATGTACCTTGTTATTTCTCACCGGGATCGTATTGTTACTTATAATCCGTTGTCTTATAATAATATTTTTTTAAAATATAAAAAGGGAGGTGTACATATGCTTCAGCAGCAATTTGGTCAAGTTATCAAACAATATCGTAATAAATTAGGTCTAAGCCAAGAAAAATTTGCATTAAGCATAGATATGGATCGTACATACTATGCTTCCGTTGAATCTGGGAAAAGGAATATATCCTTATGTAATATTGCAAAAATATCTAAAGGATTAGGCATTCCCATTTCAACTCTATTTATAAGCATTGAGAATATTGATACTAAGATGAAAGGAGATTAAAATCTTATGACACAAAATGATTTATCCATTATCCAACCAATTGTTGAAAAATATTACCATTCTTTTTCAGCGAAAACCTATGGAATAGAAAATAATGACCACGATTTTTTGATGGATTTATTTAATATCACTCCCGAATTAAAACGGCAAAATAGACAATATTGGGGACGAGAGCTAGGCATGCTATGGCAATTAATGGTTGTTGAACTTGCAAAAGCTCATTGTGGTGCAAATTTTCAGCCAGCTCTTAGATTTGGTAATGATGAACCCTGTGATTTAATTATTGGAAATGATGCCATCGATACCAAATATAGAGTTGGTTCTGGTGATTCTGGAACTTTAAAAAAATTCAAACAATACGGTCATCTTCTTCGTGAACAAGGATATCGCCCTGTGTTTCTAATGGTTCGAGACGACAATCTTCCTGCTGCAATTACTGCCTGTATTAATGGTGGTTGGACTATATATACAGGAAAAAACTCTTTAAACTATCTGTACCAACAAACAGGTGTAAACATTGCACAACTTTTAAACACTTTTGGTTCTAAATACTATTTATAAAAATATGCCCCATTTTTGAGGGCATATTTTTCTATCGCAAATCTGTTAATCTCCTATTGGCAATATCTATATATTCTGGACATATTTCTATTCCCAAATAAGGTATTCCTATTTTTTTACATGCAACAGCAGTTGTTCCACTTCCTAAAAACGGATCAATCAAAATATTATCGCTATCAACAGGCATTGTAAGTTTAATAAGCTTTTCTATTAAATCTAAAGGTTTTACAGTACAATGTATGTTATAATCTTGTAAATCATCTCTGCTTATATTTTCTATGATATTAGATTGAAATCCTTCTTCTGATTTTGCGTTAAACAATCCCACATTATACTCTTTAAGGGTATTTATATAATTATTAACAAGTGGCTTTTGCACAACACTTATCGCTTCCCATTCATTCCTCAAGCAACTATGCCAGCCTTCCCATTTTTTATAATCATTATATCCCATTTTTTCTAATTTTTTTGATACATTTAATCCCTTTGGTATTCCACTTTGCCGCCTCCACACAATTATATCCCTTGCATAAAAACCCACATTTTCCATTGATACTTGAACTTGAGCGATTGTTCTCGTACTGTTAAAAATTAAAACTAATGCACCTGGCTTTACAATTCTGAATAGTTCCGTTCCCCATTCCTCACACCAGTTTTCGTACTCCAAGATATTATCTCTATTTTTTTTGTACCAAGCTGCATTTCTCACTCCACCTGCTAACCCACTTCCATATGGAATATTTTTTACCAATGTGGAGGATGAATCTTTAACTCTATCTTTTCTTCTATCAATTTCTTCTTTATTCCAATTTCTTCCAATAAATTCATAATTATATGGCGGATCCGTTATACAACCTGCAATACTTTGATCTGGTATTTTTTTCATAATTTCTATGCAATTTCCCAAATAAATTTTATTTTTTAAATCCATGTTTTTTCCTTTTCTCTATATTTTCAATTAACGATTTTTTTATAGCCGCTGCAACAATGGCTTTAACACCTACATTCTCGACTCCAACCTCCATACAGCTAGCACCTATATAAAGAGCAATACTCCCATTACAGTAGCCCCTCACTACACACCATTTTCATCATGAATCCTAAAAACCAATGACTGATTTTCTGAATCCAAATATATATCAAATTTTGTTTCTCCTTTTTTCACATTAAGATTTGACAATACTGCTTTAGGTAAGCGTATTCTCATATCCTGTTGAACAACATATGTATCAAGATAAATACATGAATCTGCCATATTGGCACCTCCTTTTCAGTCTAATTATAGTCTGTTTTTAGTCTGTTTTCAACCTAAATATAAATTCCTTTATTTCAAACTATTTTTTGATCATTTTTTTCTCAAAATTTCGTCATCAATGAAGTCTTGAAATATCGCATAATCTTTTATCCCATCACCGAGTTTTTTCATTTTTTCAAGTATTTTATTCTTCTGATTCTCCGAAAGATTATTCTTTGCTTTTTCTGCTTCATTCATCCAATGTTGTATCTCTTGCCCTACCACACTTTTAATTTCTTGATTTTTAGCAGCAATTGTTCCGCCACCATTCAAAACCTGCGTATTTTTCCATTCTTCCTGTTCTGCTATTGAATAAAACGTTACAATCATAATCCCCAGTAGATTAGATATTGTGAATGAAGTTTTCCCATTATACGCCGAATACGAAGTAATGCTCCTATGCATAGCCACACTTGGATTTTTTTCTAAATCATAATTACTTGCACTTTCAATTCTATCAAAGAAAAACATATGATTCTGAATATCTGAAACGTCCTGTCTCTTACCCAAAAGGTAATCTCTCATTATGCTCTCCGCCCTCAGCATTGTCAGTAGTATTTCCTATCAAAAGTTGAATCACAAGAGTACTCTTCCAAATCTAAATATAAACTTCTCCAACTTAACGAAACTATAAAATAGGTTAAATTCTCATCATAACTGAATTCTTGTTGCTTATGATCTTGCCACGGATTAAAAATATTGCTTGCAAACCAACGCTCCTTTGCACTGAATAGTTCCTCGCAGTCATGGCACAACATATAATGTTTTTCTATATCCTGTGCTACTTTATTGGGTTCATTTGTTACTCGAATATTACCAGGTGCTGTCTTTATCATTTTTCGTCCTACAAAATGAGGAACTATATGGCTAAGTTGAAGTTCCTTATTCTGCCTACATAAGGCACACTGACCATATATTGTTTTCTCCTTTCCCATTTCTATATGCCTCCATCCATTTTCTTATTGTTCCTTAGCCGCCTTTACCACTCTAGGGATGCTCCTTAACGTAAAAAAGCTGAGCACAAGTCTCAGCTTGGTCCCCAATGTCAAAAAAATACCGGGCAACTCTGTTGCATTTAGTATATCCACCCCTCAATAAACATGCAATAGTTTTTATGTTTTTTCCACATTTTCATCGGCACAAGTTCTACTACATTGCCTGTAAGTAGTCCCTTACTACTAAAGAATCCTCCCAACACCTTTGCCTTTATCCCACTTCCAGCCATGAGCCTTAGTAGTCGAAACCGTAGTAATTCCAAGGCTTTCTGCATTATTCTGCCCTGTGTTGCCCCATTCTGCGAAGGTATGCATTATCATAAAACTGGAGTGCCGTGGCATACAAATAGTACTTTTATCATGTTTTTGTTTCTCCTTAATTTTCCCCGGAATGCCCTGTTTTGCAAGGGTTTCTGGGGTTATTGTGATATGCTCTGAAATTACAGATTGTAGCAAATTGGAGCAGAACCCTGCAAGTTGTTACCACCTGTTAGTAGTAAAATTGGTAGCAAAAGGGAAATTCTTACTACTAAGGCATTTTTAGTCTCCCACTGAAACATAATTTCTAAATATATTACACAACTCCTCCGAAGTATTATCTTGGGTTCCAAGCAACCTAATTACATAATCAATATAATGTTGCTTTTTCCATCCAAACGCATTTGACACATTTGTAAAAGGCAAAAGACCTTTATTATTTATCACTCTAAGCGCCGCAATATAATCTTTATCATCTACAATTTTCTGTAATTCCTTACATGCCTTACTGTACTCTTCTTGCGGTTTTATCTTATCTACTATTTCATCTAAAGATGTTTTATACTCATCAATTGTTTGTGTTGATTGGTTACAAACATTATTAATTGTATTTTGGCACCTTTTCTTTGTAAACAACAATGCTTGTTCTTCTAAATGTAACTTCAAAAATTCTATTGTTTTTTCTTTCGTTTGTTCTAACAAAACATCTACATTCTCAATACTTTGCTTTCTAGCAACCAGTTCAATAACTTGTGGAATCAAAAATAAATTTTCAATCTCCGCAACAGAAGGTACATATATTTTATCTTGCAATAACGAATTTATCTCATCTTCAGTTCTTCTATCCCTATCAACAATCCCTTTTATTGTCTTGTAATGTAGCATTGGTAGTTTATTATACGACTTTGTTGCCTGAATAACAGATGCACAACCTTCTAATGGCATAATACTATACTTCGGAAACAACTTAGAATACAATTTTCTATCAATACTTTTATCTGGTGTTCCTTCGATAAACAATACTCCTTGCCTATTTCCCAATATTTCAAGTAACAAATCATCTGAGAATTCATCTGAATTTAGTAATTCAAAATCCCATTTCTGTTTATCCAACATATTTTTAACCCATATAATTTGGGCATTATTTCTGCTTCTTGCAAAATCCAAATTGTGTGTAATGTATAAATATACACAATCCTGTCTTTCAGCCTCTATTTCATTCCAAAGTTTTTCTAATATTGAATTATGCAAATGATTCTCAGGCTCATCTATAATAATTAAGGAGTTGTCTTTTGCCGAAACAACTTCACCAATATAATGAAAAATCGCTCTTTCTCCATCACTCATAGCATTACCATTATATTTATCCGAATTACCATCTACACTTTCAACCTCAATCTTTCCAGCAGAAATTTGTAACCTTCTGTGTGTTATCACCTTTTCCCATATTTTCTTTATCTTTTCCAATTTCGTCTCATTATCAAATTCTTGATTACCTTCCTTATGTTTTTCTCGGTATTCAATACTTTTTTCAAAATTTTCTGTCATCAAAAATTCCATAAGAGGCTGATAATCATTTAACATATGAGTTTCAGGATTATTTCCCCATCGACTATGTCTTTTTCCATTCTTTTCAAGCCATCTTCTATTATCATCAGTAGTTCCATATAAAAAACGATCTTCCGCCTTTTTTAGTTCAGTTGGGCTTACATATTCTGGCATATCAAGCGATTTTTGTGCTGAAATTCTATGTACATTTAATTCTGGGTTATTTTCATCAATCCACACACTCATTCTAGTTTTTCCTGCTCCATTAGCTCCTAATAAAACTATTGACTGCTTACCTTCAATTAAACTTTCTTTATCATTTATATTGGGGATTCTAATTTTCATAATTGCACCTCCTCTTTTTTAAAATTATCACTGTTATAATACTCAAATCCTTAATCATCTTATTAGCTTTTTCTGCCGCCTTGATTATTGCTGGCGATATTTCATTATCACCTAGTTCCACACCAGATAAATGCGTTATTCGTTTGACAGAAAAATCACATTCTTCTGCAAGCATTGCTATTTCTTCGTCACTAAATGTGAAAGAAAAAACACTTGCCGAATTACCCTGATCTAGCAAAAATGTAGTTTTATGATTACCAATGCCTCGTAAATTGTCTGCCCACTCTTTATCTGGTAATATAGCCACAAACAACGCTTCATCCTTTAATATTCTATTTACTTCACACAACACCTCTGGATAGAAATATGGGTCAGCCAAAGATGCAACTACATAATCAATACTTTTTCCCTCTATTGGTATGCATCTCGCACTAACGACAATCCCATTTACCCTATTTGAAACAGATTTCATACTTGAAGTAATATCGACGCAGTGGTAATTAATTGCTGGCCACTCAAAATTATCGCGTAACCATCCATTTCCAGAACCAAGTTCTAGCACAGAATCGCCAATATGTAAATTTTCTATAAGGTAGTTCCAAAAGTTTCTTGAAACCTCATGAAAATTTCTCATTGTCACTCTTTTCTCTTCAGTAAACTCATTAGCTACTTTTAAATAGGCTATACATATATACAGGTTCACCAAAATAACTGAGATTAGAAATATACTTGGTCTCTTTAGGTGTGGCAGTCGTGCCGATCTGGGTAGAAGAACTGAAATATTCCAAAATCCTGCGCCAACGGCTTTCCTCTTTCGCTGAACCACGATGACATTCATCCACAATGATGAGGTCAAAGAAATCCGGTGTAAAAAGCTCACTAAAATGTTCTTTATCATCGTCACCAACCAACTGCTGATACAGCGAAAAATACACCTCGTGGGAAGTAATAGTACTTTTATCATCTTTGGACACGTTGATCTTGTGAATCACTTTTTCCAACGGGGCAAAATCCTGCTGAATAGACTGATCCACAAGAATATTACGGTCAGCAAGATACAAAATCTTCCGTTTTAATCCACTTTGCAGCATACGATAAACGATCTGAAAAGCTGTATATGTTTTTCCTGTACCGGTAGCCATAACAAGCAGCAGACGATTCTGCCCTCTTGCAATGGCATCTACGGTTCTGTTAATGGCAATTCGCTGATAGTAACGAGGTGGATATGTATTTTGACTGCTGTAATAAGGTTGTTCAATTACTACCTCTTGTGTTGGTGTCATTCCGGATTCCTCTTTAAAGTGGGAAACCAGTTCCACTTCTGTCGGAAATTCATCCATTTTCAACTGACGTTCTTTGCCCGTAAGAAAATCATGCTCTGCAAATCCATCTCCATTTGAGCTATATGCAAACGGAAGATCAAGCATCTTAGCATAAGTCATAGCCTGCTGCAAACCATGAGAAATACTGTGCTTATTATCCTTCGCTTCAATAATGGCAATGGGATTGTTTGCGTTCAAATATAATCTGCTCGCTTCGGCTTTTCACGGAATACAAAATTTCCTTTCAGGTTGATTTTACCATCTGTAACCTGTGTTTCCATAGTAATCCTACCTCTGTCCCATTTAGAGGTGATTGCAGGGGTAATATACTGTAATTTCACATCTTCTTCTGACATTTCACTTTTAGGTAGAACAGTGCTCATTTGTGCATCCTCCTTCCATATCATCGTCTTACATGAAAGCTTCTCATAATCCGAACTTATCGGAAGTTATATCTTAAAAAAATATATTACTCTGATATAAAGTCAACGAGACTCTGGCATCCTTATTTCCAATTTTAAAACCAGATTTATTTAATCCGTTTCTGAATATCTTCAACGGATGGCAGTTGTTTTTCCAGATCATCCGGCAGACTGCTGGTTATTTTGTATTCGCTTACACCAATCGGCTTTGAAATATCTTTGAGCGAATATTCTGCAACCACATTATTCTTGTTTTTGCACAGAAGCAAACCCATGGACGGATTATCCTGCTCTTTCTTCAAAATGCCATCCACGGCTGACAGATAAAAATTTAGCTGACCGGCATATTCCGGCTTGAAGTCGCCAGTTTTCAATTCAATAACCACATAACAGCGAAGATTCAAGTTATAAAATAGCAAATCAATGTAAAAATCATCCCCGCCTACATTCAGGTGATACTGATTTCCCAGAAATGCAAATCCTGTTCCAAGCTCCAGAAGAAGCTTTGTGACATCCCGAACCAGCGCCTGCTCAATATCCCGTTCCAGCATATCTTCTCTGAAATGAATAAAATCAAAGACGTATGGGTCTTTCATAGTCTGCACTGCTAATTCGCTTTGCGGAGACGGTAATCGGTGCTCAAAATTTGTGACCTTATCTGCCAGAACCTGCCGCTGATACAAGTTACTTTCTATCTGATGAACAAGAACATTTCGTGACCAACCGTTTTCCGCTGACTTTTTGATATACCATTTGCGTTCATCCATATCATCGACTTTATCCAGAAGAACAATATTGTGACCCCATGGAATTTGTGCAAC
>CAKRFU010000001.1 GCA_934320845.1 uncultured Lachnospiraceae bacterium | reverse complement strand
GGAGGTTTGTGCTATACTTGCGTTATGGGAACGTGGAAATCAAAAAACAGACACAAATATTTGTTACAGTATCATATCATATTTGGAAAAGATATCCAGATTATCTACGAAAACATTTCTGGAAATAACATACTTTTTGGACGGACGGATATTTTGTCTGCAGTGTAGGAAATGTTTCAGAAGAGATGTTGAGAAAATATATAGAAAATCAAGGGTAGGAAGGTGGCGACAGTAGGTGTTAAAAGCATATAAATACAGGATATATCCTAATAGCGAACAAAGAATTCAGATTGCAAAAACATTTGGCTGTTGCCGTTTTGTTTACAATCAGACATTGGCATATCGGAAAGAAATATACGAGAAAGAGAAAAAGTCAGTTAGTAAAACGGATTGTAATAATTACTGTAACAGAGAATTAAAGAAAGACTATGAATGGTTAAAAGAAATAGATAAATTTGCTCTGACCAACGCAATCTATAACATGGACGCTGCATATCAAAAATTCTTTAAGGAGCATGCAGGATATCCGAAATTCAAGAGCAAACACGATAACCATAAATCATACACAACAAACTTCACAAATGGAAATATTGCGGTAGATTTTGAGACAGGGAAGATAAAATTGCCAAAATTAAAAGCGGTAAAAGCAAGGTTACACAGGGAATATAGTGGGCAGATTAAGTCAGCGACCGTTTCGCAGGTTTCCAGTGGAAAATACTATGTGTCCATACTTGTAGAAACGGAGCATAAGGAACTGGCACATACAAATCATAACATAGGAATCGATTTAGGAATTAAAGATTTATGTATTACTTCCGATGGGAAGGTATATGAGAATCTAAAAATTATAAAAAAATACGAGAAACAGCTTGTAAAGCTGCAAAGGCAACTGTCACATAAAGGAAAGAGAAGTAAGAACTATTATAAAACAAAGAAAAAGATAGCATTATGCCATGAGAAAATAAGGAATATAAGAAAAGATTATCTACATAAAGTTTCACATGAGATTATCAGCGAAAACCAAGTGATAGTTTCAGAGAATTTACAGATAAAAAACATGGTAAAAAATCATCATCTGGCAAAAGCCATAAGTGATGTATCATGGTATGAGCTGACAAGACAGTTAGAGTATAAGGCAAAATGGAATGGCAGGAAATACATCAAAATAGATACATTTTATGCTAGTAGTCAATTATGTTCTGTTTGCGGGTATCAGAATCCAGATACAAAAGATTTGTCAGTGAGGACATGGATATGTCCGAAATGCGGAGCAGAACATGACAGGGATATCAATGCCGCGAAAAATATACTTACAGAAGGATTAAGACAAATAGCATAAAGAAATATATAGGGCAGGGACTGCCCAAATTAACACCTGTGGAGATAGTAGGTTACGAGGTCGATGAAGCAGGAAGCCCATTGGCTTAAGACAATGGGTAGTTCACTGTTTCGTTGTAAAAGACGGTAATATGCCTGTGAGTGTTATTGGAAAGCTGCACGATATTACAAGGATAAAGCAGGCTCAGATGAGCATGAGACGTCAGCGTATTGAAAATATGTATCATGACCACGATATTGATTATGACCTTATTTTTATGGATCATTTTATGCCGGGAATGGATGGCGTTGAAACAACAGCAAGAATTCGTGGTTTGTCAGATGAAAATAAGAGAGAATTGCCTGTTATTGCATTGACAGCCGATGCGATGAAAGGAGTAAGAGAGGAACTTATAAGCAAGGGAATGAGTGATTTTCTTACAAAACCGATTGTTATCAGTGACCTTTATAAGATGCTTCGCAAGTGGCTGCCGGAAGAAAAAATTTGTTGCTTATAAAAGTTTTTTTATAAGGAAATATTTTAATTTTCCATATGGTGCATACCTTACAGGAATATCAAATTTACTGCTGCTTTTAACAATACCTTTTTTGTGGCTGAATGTCTCAAAACTGTATTTTCCGTGATAACTGCCCATACCGCTGTTTCCGACACCTCCAAATGGGAGATTGTGGTTAGAGATATGGACAACTACATCATTTATACAGCCTCCGCCATAAGATACCTCGTGTATTATCTTGTGTGCGGTGGCTTTTTTTGATGTGAAAACATAGCAGGCAAGCGGTTTTTCTTTGTTTTTCAAGGTCTGTATAACCTCGTTTATGTTTTTATAACTAATTATCGGCAGTAAAGGTCCGAATATTTCTTCCTGCATGACAGGTCTGTTAAAATCGGTTTCAGGTAGAAGGGCAGGTGCAATTTTTCGTTCAATATCATTATATTCTCCGCCTATAATTTTTGTTTCTGTAGAAATCAGTTTCTTTAAACGGTTATAATGGCGGCGGTTGACAATTTTTGGATATGAATCGTTAAAAGCTGCATTAGCATAGCGTTTGTTTATTTCTTTTTTTAGTTCTGTTATAAATGCGTTTTTTACATTTTCATGTATAAGCACATAATCTACGGAGATACAGGTCTGTCCGGCATTTAGGAATTTTCCCCATGCAATTTTTCTTGCTGCCATTTTGAGATTGGCTGTTTCGTCTATTATGCAAGGACTTTTTCCTCCGAGTTCAAGTGAAACAGGAGTAAGCGTTTCGCTGGCTTTTTTCATGACTTTTCTGCCTGCGTCAGGGCTTCCGGTAAAAAAGATATAGTCGTATTTTTGATTTAGCAGTATATCATGATTTATGTCGGCATCTGTGCAGTAAATATAGTTATTGCTGAATGTATCGTTGATAATGTCCTGAATAATTTCAGATGATGCCTGACTGTTTTTGGAACATTTTATTACAGCACAATTTCCGGCTGCGATAGCTCCGACCAGAGGGCAGAGTGAGAGATTGACCGGATAATTCCATGGTGCGACAATCAGCACAACTCCGTAAGGTTCACTGTAAATGTAGTTTTTGGAGGGAAATGTGCTTATAGTGCCTGAAACGTGTTTTGGTCTGCTCCATTTTTGGATATTGGCTATTGCAGTATCTATCTCCCGATAGACCATGGCGATTTCCGACATATATGCTTCTGCCTTTGATTTTCCGAGGTCGTGGTAGAGTGCTTTAAAAATATTTTTTTCATTTTTTCTGATGGCTTTTTTTAGTCTGCAAAGCATTGCTTTTCTAAAGGCAATATCTTTTGTCTGATTGTGATTAAAAAATGTGTGCTGTTTATTTATTATTTGTTTTAAGTAGAAAAAGGTTGCGTTACTTTGTTGCATTTTATACCTCCATTTGTTTTATATTCTCTTGGACTTAAACCGGTATATTGTTTAAATACTTTTGAATAGTAAAATTCATTGTGAAAACCAACTTTTTCTGCAATTTCTTTATTGGTTAATAAACCACTGTATAAAAGTTTTTTACTTTCTGTAATCCGATATTCATTTAAATAACAAAAAATAGTTTTTCCTGTTTGCTTTTTGAATATACGATTTAAATAATCATAGTTATTGTAGAAATAGTTTGCAATTTTACTGCTGGTAATATCTTCAGCATAGTGTTCATTTAGGTAATTTATCAATTCAAGTACACGAATATCTTTGGGCGGTGTATCGGATATTAGGCTATATTGAAATGCTTTTTCTAATAAAATAAATAATTTGAGTAATGAGCAGCCGGCAAGTATGTTTTTGTGTTCGGTAATGTTGTTCATTATATGAATGAGTTCGTTGCTATTGTTTAAAAACTGTTTATAATAAGGCGGTTTTAAAGTAGAATATTTCGGTATCAAAATAGTATTATTGGTTGTCTCATTTAAATATATTTTATTTTTTATAGATAATCTTGTAAAGTCGTTTTGCAAAAAAATATTTTCAATAAAATCTGTTTGAAAGTGAATATATAGGTATTTTACAGAGGAGTTTGAGCGAATACCACTATGTGTTCTTGAGGAATCTAACAAAAGGCAATCCCCTTTTTTTAAATTATAAATATTTGTATCCTCTTTAAGAATCATTTTTCCGTCTAAAATAAAGTAAATTATATATTCGTTTGGAGTTCTGGTAAAATGACAATTTGGAGCATTTATATATACGCTGTTTGCAAGTATAATTTTTGGAAAAATATTTGGTGTTGTACTAAAAAATATTTTTTGCACCATTTAATCCCTCATTTCTATGAATGTACAATATGTGTTAAAGTCGATATTTTATATGTTTTTGCGATTTATTCTATAGCAATAATGACGTTGAAATAGTACCATATATATAGTTCTAAGTCAATAAATCAGGTAAAAATTTAATATATGGAGGAAGATTAGAAATGAAAAAAATAAGTAGAAAAACAGCATGTTTAATTATTACAGCTCTTTTGGTTGTAATTGGTATTGGGACATATTTCTGTAAAAGTACATATGCAAAAAATACTACAATGATTCCTAAAAGTTTAGAAATTAAAAAAGGAAAATCAATGAAAATTTCGGTAAAAAAAGAAAAGATAAGAAATAAAATCAAGTGGAGTTCTAATAGGAAAAATGTTGTTACAGTCAGCAAAAAGGGAATTATTACTGCCAAAAATGTTGGCAATGCGAAAATAACCGCTAAATATAAAAAAGATAAGTGGATATGTAATGTAAAAGTGGTTAAGGCAGGTGAGGTGCCTGTAGAAACAAGAAAACCTGCAGAGACAATAAATGATCCAAATTGGCAGACTGCAAAATCAAGTGGCAGCTTAGAAGATTTTAAGAAATATTTTGATGTTGATATGTCTTTATATGAAGACAAAAGTGTAGAACATGGGACTGTTTCTAAAATCACATATCATTCTAAAATTTATAATAAAGATAGAGAGGCATATGTTTATTTGCCGCCGAAATATAATAAAGAGAAAAAATATCCTGTAGTATATATGTTACATGGTATTGGCTGCGATGGAAATCAGTGGGTATCTATGAATGCAGGAGGTATTTTGGATAGTCTTTATTCAAGAAAAGAAGCAGCACCTGTTATTGCTGTTTTTCCAAGTATTATACCGCCTGATGGTTTGGATAAAAAAACATTGAGCCCAAAAAATATTAAAGCATTCACTGATTTTGAGGCAGAATTTAGTACGGATCTTAAACCATATATTTATAAAAATTATGCTGTTTCTAAGGACAAAAAATATACTGCAATATGTGGTTTGTCTATGGGGGGCATGGAAGCACTTTGCACAGGCTTCACATTAAAAGGTCAGTTCAATTATATAGGTTCATTTTCAGCAGCACCAACATTAAACCAGTCACTGTTAAAGATTGAAAATAAAGAGGATACACCTGCATTGGTTATGCTTTGCAGTGGGGATGCAGATGGAACTGTAGGAGATAATCCTAAGAATTATCATCTGGAGCTTGAAAAAAATGGAGTAGATCATATATGGTATCAGTATCCGAGTGGGGGGCATAGTCCTGAAGTTTGGAAAAATGGACTTGTTAATTTCATGAAGCGTATATTCTAACAAAGGAGCTGCAATAGTTTTGTACAATTTGGCTGCTGTTTATAGAAATATAAATAGCAGCTTTTCCAGAAAATAAAAAAATCTAAAAAAAATCAAATTTCCTCTTGCATTTTCAATACAGTGTGTTATAATAGTTCTTGTCTTTGACGCGGGTGTAGTTCAATGGTAGAACACCAGCCTTCCAAGCTGGATACGTGGGTTCGATTCCCATCACCCGCTTTTTTCTATGTCTGAAAAGCGTATTAAAAAAGATGCCACATGGTTTCGTGTGGCATCTTTTTGGTTTAAATAAGTTATGGACTTATTTTATTTGAATTTAATTATCAAGAAATACATAACGTTTGCTGGCTTTAGAATACAGTTTTTTGCCTTTTACAATGTTGTAAGCTCTTATGTACAACACGGTTGAACTCTTTTTACCTATATAAATATTAGCGGTTGTTATGTTGCTGTCTGTAATCTTTTTAGTGATATTGTTATCTGTATAGATTTCATATCCGCTTGCATCATTAGATTTAGCCCAGCTTACTTTTAAGTATCTTTCATTTATATATGCTTTTATCTTGATGTGTTTCAAAGCTGTTGGGACAACACCTTTGCTTATAAAGTTGAGTTTATGTTTTTTTGCAGCTTTTTCGGCACATGTGTTTGTAAATCCCTGTATTGTAGTTTTATTACGAAGCTTATCGGATACGCCATACATTTTGAATGAGATAAGCGATGTAGGGATAGATATAAGCTTAGGTGCAACAGAAGAATTTAACTGTAAGGATATTCTTCTTACAGAACAGTCTTCAGGTATGGTAAATTTTGTAAGGTTTTTGCAGTTTTCAAGTGAAAGGTTTCTGCAGGACGTTATATTTTTACCGATTTTAAGTTCCTCAAGCTTTGCTGCATTTTTAAATGCTGTGTAATCTACAGATGTTACTGTACTTGGAAATTTATAACTACCTGTTTTTTGTGAAGGATAGTCAATAAGTTTTGTAACCGCTTTATTGTAAAGTACACCATTTTTTGACTTATAATATTTATTGATGTCTGATACTGTATATTTCTTCAGATTTGTAAGGTATGTTTTGTAAGTCTGTATGTAATATAAGTGTTTGATTTTGCTGCCAATGTAACAATTGCTTATTCTGCCGGGCATTACTGAGATTTCAGTTTTGCTCATATTTGTAAGTATTCCGTTTTCAGATGTACAGAAAGCCGCACCTGTTGCTATGGATGCTGTTTTAAAGTATGATGCCTGATTTTCGCGGGGAATATCAGATGTGTATAATGTCTGCTCTAATATTGTAACAGTACCTTTTTTACCTGTAGGATAAATAAGTATATTGTAGTTTGATGTTGACTGGTTTTCATCCCATGATGATGCAGAGTTTGATGACATATATTTATCAACATCATAATAACAATACAAAACATCATCATTTACAAAAAATCTTGGGTTTGATTTAGGTATTGTTATTTTTTTCAGGTTTTTAAAGTTTGATGAACTGCCGTAAATAGATTCAAGTTTTGCGGAAAGATTCAGACATGTTATACCTGAACCGCTGAAAGAACTTAAATCCAATCCTTTGATTTTATCCGTAAGTGTTAAGTTTTTTAAATATTTACAATTAGTGAATGCCCTGTAAGTAATATTTTTTACAGTATCAGGGAAAGTATAACTTCCTGATTTTAAGCATGGGTATTTTTTGATTGAAGTCTGCGCTTTATTATATAACACACCGTTTTTTGATGAATACACAGCATTTTCTGATGAGACTTTAAAGTTTTCAACAGAGTTTTCAAATGCACTTGATGAGATGCTTTCAATATTTTTTGGTATTGTTATATTCTTCAATGATGTACAGCCGTAAAAGGCGTGTGAAGTTATCTCATTTGTGTATTTTCCAAATGTAAATGATTTAAGACTGGTGCAGTCGGCAAAAGTATTGTAATTTACAGTTGGAATATTGTCAGGTAAGCTGACTGATTTCAGGCTGCTGCATGAATAAAATGCTCCTTTCTTAATATAGGCAAGCTTTTTTGGAAGTTTTAATGATTTCAGGCTCTTGCAGTCTTTAAATGCCTGAGAACCGATTGTGTCAAGAGATGCAGGAAAACTTATTTTTTTTAGTTTTTCGCATCCCATAAATGTACCATATGTAATGCTTTCAATATTTTTTGGTATATTTATAGTTTTAAGGCTTTTACAGTCTTGAAATGAGCAGCTGCCTAATATTTGAAGTTTTGAAGGCAGTTTAATATTTTTGAGTGATGAGCAGTTAAAAAATGTATAAGGGCGTATTGCTCTTATTTTTTGCGGAATAGATATTTTGCTGAGTGAACTGCATCCGTAGAATGCACCCTCGCCTATTTTTGTAACTGTGTCGGGAATTATTACCTCTTCTAATTGCTCTGAATTTCTAAAAGCATATTGGGAAATTGTTTTAACACCGGTCGGAATAGTATATGATTTAGAATAATTATTAGGAAATCTTACTAATCTTGTACCGTTTTTTGTGTATAAAACACCGTCAATAGCTTTAAATGAAGGATTGTCGTTGTTTACTACAAAATTGGTTATGTTTGCCTTATCAAGGGCAATGGCAGAAATGGCACAAACTTTCTTTGAAATGTATAATGTGCCGTTTGTTTTACAGTCTGTCAGAACGCCGTAGTCATTGATTTCAGTTGTCTGTTTTGCACTTACGGATTTTGTGGTTTCAGGTACAAAGGATGAAAATGTACTTGAAAAGACTATTGCAAGTGCGGTGGCAGTGCCTATTATTTTTTTTAGAACTTTTCTTTTTTTCATAATATCCTCATTTCTGCGCACGTTTTTTGTACATAGCAGGTTTGTGCCAAGTGCGCACAGACACAAATCCTGCATGTAATTTATTGTAATATGTCTCCCTATACCTATAATAACAGAAGTAAATTAAATTTGTTGCAAGTTATATAATAAATAATTTAATCTTAAGAAAAAATTAAAGATTGAAAGATAGATTTTGCTGTCGAAAAGTAACTGAAATGTTACGCTGAAAAACGCATTTACGGAAAATTTTGCTTGTAATTTATATGAAAGCTGGGTAGAATAGATATCATGAAAATAAAGGCGAGAAGAATTTCTTCTCGTCTTTTGTATGGGAGATTACAAAGGAGTAAAGATAAAAAGATGATGAAAAGTAACGGAAATTCAGTATATAAAAAGGCTATGACGCTGGCAGTTCCGATGATGATACAAAATGGTATTACAAATGTAGTCGGACTTGTTGATAATCTTATGGTCGGAAGTCTCGGAACAGAGAATATGACAGCGGTATCTATTGTCAGTCAGCTTGTTTTTGTATTCTTTCTTGCTGTGTTTGGAGGATTGTCAGGCCCCGGTATATACGGAGCACAGTATTTCGGGCAGGGCAACAAAAAGGGTTATCAGAATGTATTCAGATTAAAAATCTGGATTACGGCAGCCATAACAATTTGCGGACTTATAGCATTTGTTTTTGGCGGAGAGAAAATGATAGGTCTGTATCTGCATGGCAATGACGGCGGTATTGACTCGGCAAAAACGCTTAAATATGGACTTGATTATCTTCATATAATGCTTATCGGTCTTGTTCCGTTTGCGTTTACACAGATTTATGCGGGAAGTTTGAGAGAGATGGGTGAGAGTGTCAAGCCTATGGTTGGAGGTATAGCATCCGTTGTTGTTGATATAGTTTTTAATTATCTTCTTATATATGGAAAGTTCGGTTTTCCAAGACTTGAGGTAGAAGGTGCGGCTATAGCAACTGTGCTTGCGAGGTTTGTTGAAATGCTCGTGGTCGTAGCGTGGACACATCTTAGCATAAAGAAATATGAATTTTTAAGAGGTGTATATAGGACACTTAAAATTTCAATAAGTGAAGTAAAGGTAATTATAATAAAAGGACTTCCTATATTTTTAAACGAGTTTTTCTGGTCAGGTGGCATGGCAGCCATGACACAATGTTATTCGATGAAAGGGTTACAGGTTATTGCAGGACTAAACATATCAAATGCAATCTGCAATCTTTTAAATGTTGTGTTTGTTGCTATGGGAAATGCTGTCGGGATAATATCAGGACAGTATCTTGGAGCGTCTAAGTTTGACGAAGCAAAGAAAGCATCAAACAAACTTATGTGGTTTACGGCTGGAATATGTGTTTTTCTTACAGCAATCCTCGTTGCCTGCTCAGGGTTCTTTCCGAAACTTTATGATACATCAGAAGAGGTAAGGCGCCTGGGACAGTGGTTTATCATAATTACGGCATCATTTTTCCCGCTGCAGGGATTTTTAAATGTGCTGTATTTTACACTCCGTTCCGGCGGAAAAACAATAATTACGTTTTTGTTTGACAGCATTTTTACATGGGTGGTATCGGTATCGATTGCGTTTATTCTGTGTAAATTTACGGCACTGCCTATACTCACAATATACGTTATCGTGCAGAGTGCCGATGTGATAAAGGTTATACTTGGTTATATTCTTGTTAAAAAGGGTGTTTGGATTACGAATTTGGTTGTGTAAGAAAGATTAATATATCAAATTTTGGAGTGGATTATGGGTAAATCATTATACAATATTTTATTGGTTGAGGATGACAGGGAGATAATAAAAAATCTGACTGAATTTTTGAATAATGAAGGTTTTAATGTTGAAAGTGTGACAGGACAAAAGGATGCTCTTTCGTATGTTGATGAGCACATGCAAAACATAGATATTGTGCTTCTCGACGTTTCGCTTGAGGACGGAAACGGGTTTGCGGTATGTACGGCAATCAAACAAAATACAGATATTCCGGTTATTTTTCTAACGGCATCAGGTGATGAGTATAGTGTTGTCATGGGACTTGATATGGGTGCGGATGATTATATAGGAAAACCATTCAGACCGAGGGAGCTTGTTTCAAGGATAAAGAGCGTTCTCAGAAGAAGTGGGCGCATTTCAAATGTTATTGAACTTGCAGATATAAAAATTGATACGACAGGCGGGAAAGTGATAAAATCAGGTGAGGAAATTTTTCTTTCTGCGCTCGAATACCGCCTGCTTCTTATTTTTGCTGCAAATAAAGGCGTTGTTTTATCGAGAAATAAATTGCTTGAAGAAATTTGGGACGCATCAGGGGAATTTGTGAATGACAATACATTGACAGTTTACATAAAAAGGCTCAGGGAAAAGATTGAAAATGATGCTCAGAAACCTGAGATAATAAAAACGGTCAGAGGAATGGGGTATAGGTGCTTATGAATTTTTTCAGAAACGGTGAGATAAAAAAATATTCATTTATCAATTTGACAGTCGTAATATTTACGGCAGTAATTATATATTTATTGTCTGATAAAAATACAAAACTGACAGCGGTTGTGTGTGTTGCCGGGATTGTACAATTTGGCATAAACATGATTTTTACAAAGAAAAGGTATATCAGACTGGCAAAAATAAGTGACAAAATAGATGCGATTTTACACGGTGATGAACATTTGTCATTTGAGCAGTATAAAGAGGGAGAACTTTCGGTGCTTTCTGATGAGGTGGAAAAACTTGTTATCAGGCTGAGAGAGCAGGCGGAAAATCTAAAAAATGACAAAGTGTTTCTTGCAGACTCCATTGCAAATATTTCACATCAGATAAAGACACCACTTACCTCGATAAATCTTATATTGAATTTTTTGAGAGAAGAAGATATTACATATGAGAGAAGAATGGATTTAGTAATGGAACTTACGACACTTGCTGAAAAAATAAAGTGGCAGATAACAACATTACTCAGAATATCAAGGCTGGATGCCGACATGGTAGACTTTGATATTGAAAATATAGACATGGGAAAAGTGATTGATGAGGCATATTCGCTTATTGAGATACCGCTTGACATAAGAGGAATAGAATTCAAACGCTCATATGAAAAAAAATCAAAAGTGAAAGCTGACAGGGAATGGCTTGTTGAAGCACTCGGGAATATATTAAAAAATTGCATGGAGCATAGTTTTAACGGAGGTAAGATTTCTGTCATATGTGAGGAAAATACGATATACAGTCGAATAGTCATAAGTGATAACGGAATGGGAATTGCAAAGGAAGACCTGCCGCATATATTCGAGAGATTTTATAAAGGAAAAAAGAAAAATGATTTAGACGGGCATAAAAGTGAAAGTGTTGGTATCGGGCTTGCATTGTCGAGAAGCATAATAACACAGTTTAACGGAACGATAAAGGTAACAAGCGAGGTTGGAAAAGGGACTTCGTTTGATATAAGATTTTATAAAGGGGTAGTTTAGAAGAAATAGCATCCTCAACTTTAGGCGGTCAGGGATGCTATTTCTTTTTGTTATTATGATTGTTAATAAAATGACAATATTGTCACTTTAAAGTCACCCGGTTGTAATCTGTGTATGCTAAATTAAAACCATGATGTAAGGGTCAAAAGCAGATAGCAAAGTATGTTTACATACAAATTGCTATCTGGTGGCTTGACCCGCTAAAGAAATAAGAAAAGAGCAAAATAGTGTACGGTATCAATGATACAGTACACTGGCAAGAATGGAGGAAATAGAGTGGAAATTTTGAGAGTAGAAAATCTGACAAAAGTTTATGGAAAGGGAGAGAATGAGGTCAGAGCTTTAGATGGGGTTTCATTTTCTGTTGAAAAGGGGGAGTTTGTTGCTATTATAGGGCCGTCCGGTTCAGGCAAATCAACATTGCTTCATATATTAGGGGCTGTTGATGAGCCGTCATCAGGTAAAGTTTTTATGGATGGCAAGGATGTTTTTAAACAGAATGAAGAGCAGCTTGCGATATTCAGAAGAAGGCAGGTAGGTCTTGTCTATCAGTTTTATAATCTTATTCCGGTGCTTGATGTTGTTGAAAACATTACACTTCCTGTACAGCTTGACGGAAGAAAGGTAAATAGAGAACGTTTGCAGGATATGGTGGCTCTTCTGGGGCTTCATGGCAGAGAAAAACATCTTCCAAACCAGCTTTCTGGAGGGCAGCAGCAGAGAGTTTCAATAGGAAGGGCATTGATGAACTCGCCTTCGGTTGTACTTGCAGACGAGCCGACGGGAAATCTTGACAGTAAAAACAGTCAGGAGATAATGGAACTTTTAAAGAAATCAAACAGAAAATATAATCAGACACTTATTATGATAACACATGATGAAAATATTGCACTTCAGGCAGATCGAATAATTGCCATTGAAGATGGTCGTATTACGAGAGATGAGGTGAACAGATAATGAATATCGTAAATAAATTCACGTTGCGTACACTTCAAAAAAATAAGGTGAGAACCTTTGTAACAATACTTGGAATTATTCTTGCAACTTCAATGTTTGTTGCGATTACAAGTATAATAGTGAGCTTACAAAATTATATGCTTGATGTGTCTATAGAGCAGACAGGTGATTGGCATGGACATATATACGGTATTGACGAAGAACAAACAAAAATATGTGAAGATGAAGGAAATGTAAGTAAAAGCAGTATCGTGGAGATATACAAAAATCAGGGTGAATCAGAAGCAGTTACATTCAGGGGAATAGATGACAAATTTAAGTCAATGTTATCCGTCAAGCTGGTAAAAGGAACGATGCCTGAGAATAGTTCACAGATTATCATGACATCTATGGCAAAGAATGTATATTTTAAAAATTGTAAGATAGGGGATAAAGTGAAATTAGATGTTGGCGGTAAAGATAAAGAATTTGAAGTTACCGGTTTTTGCCAACAGGTGTCGGGTGATTCGATGCATGATATGCAGATATATACAAAGAAAGGTGCTGCAAAGCCTGAAACCTATGCGGTATATTTCAAGTGTAAAAATATATCAAAAACAGAAGATACACTTAACGGTATTATGCAAAAGATTACCAAAGAAAAAAAAGATAATGATGATGATATGGAGTGGTATACGAACAGTTCACTCTTGAAATTTTATGGAAAATCTTCAAATAGCAATTATAATAAAACTTTGTATGGAATGGGAGCCATACTTATGTTGATAATAATGATTGCGTCTGTATCACTTATCCATAATGCATTTTCAATATCAGTCAGTGAGAGAACAAAACAGTTTGGTCTTTTAAAGTCGGCAGGAGCGACTAAAAAACAGATTTTAAGAAGCGTATTTTTTGAGGCGGGACTTTTGTGTATAATAGGTATTCCGATTGGTATAATATGCGGAATAGCAGGAATAGGAATTACATTAAATCTTCTGGGAAAACAATTTGCCGTGATTATTACTTCAAGTGAGTCGGTAAATACACTTAAAATGCATATATCCGCGGTAAGCGTAATTATTGCGATAGCGGTTACAGTTATTACTGTATTTATATCAGCACTTATACCGGCATTAAAAGCGGTAAGAATTACAGTTTTACAGGCACTTAAACAAAATGAAAGTACCGGACTTAAACGAAAAAATGTAAAAGTAAATCCGGTTTTAGCAAAAGTGTTTGGGTTTGAGGGAACACTTGCAGACAAAAATTTTAAGAGAAATAAAAGAAAGCAGAGAGTTACAATATTTTCAATAGCTGTAAGTACGGCATTGTTTGTTGCGGTAAACAGCTTTACCTCATATATGTCGGCATCTTTGAAAGTGTATGAGAACAATTCAAAAGCAGATTTGTCTATGACGATTGAAAAAGATGTCATGGATAAGGGGTTTAAGAATGTTGACGATGCGTTAAAGGAATTTAAGGGAGTAGATAATATAGATGATTGCAGTTACAGTCTTTACGATAATGCAGTAGCTGAGATAAAAATAAGTGATGTAAATAAAGATTATCTTGAACAACTGAAAAAGAACGATGCTGATAAGGTGGATGAGAAAAAAGGCATTATAAGAATGGATGCTATGGTATATTATGTTGAGGATAATAAATTTAACAGTTTTATCAAAAAAAATAATTTGAAAAACGACAGTACATTGGTATGGCAGCATTTAATAATGTACAATGATGATGAGCAGAAAAATTATTCTTATGATGTTTTGAAATTAGATGCAGATATTAAGTTATATCGGACAAAGGAGAAAAAGGGATACAGTGTAGATATGGTGACAAGTTATAAAAAACTTGAGCAGAGTTATTGTGCTGACGAAAATTTAAATGCTGAAGATGGCGGAGATTTGGAATTTAAAACATATTCAGGAAAAGATGCATTTGTTTCACAGAATGTAAAAGTTGTGAAATGCGATATGGAACTTCCGCTGGCAGTTGGTGATATGAGTGAACAGAGTATGATTACAATAGTGCGTCCGTACTCTGAGATAAAGAATATACCGTCAGGTGTCATCAAAAAAAACACATATAAATTTGGTTTTAAAGCAAAAAAACATGCAGCAGCTCAGGAAAATCTTTATGCTTTTACTGCAGCAAAATTAGGAAGTAATGAAGTTTATATATATGACAATACACAGAGTAAAGAAATAAGCAATGCTTTGGTGCTGATCGTTAATGTTTTTTCGTACGGTTTTATCATATTGATATCACTTATAGTGATTGCAAATGTATTTAATACAATATCGACAAACATTCTTTTGAGAAGGCAGGAGTTTGCAATGCTTAAATCAGTTGGAATGACCAAAAAAGGACTTCATAAAATGATGAATTATGAATGTGCGTTTTATGGAATAAAAGGTCTTGTTTTTGGTATGATAATGGCAGTTTTGCTTACTTACGCAATGTACAGGGTTATGGGAAACGGTTTTAATGTGGGATTTTATATTCCAATACAAAGCATTGTTGTGGTAATAGCAAGTATATTTGTGGTTGTATTTGCGAGCATGATTTATACTATGAAGAAAATTAAAAAAGATAATGTGATTGAGACACTTAGAAACGAGAATATTTAGTTTGGATGGGGCTTTATGTAAAAATAGTTGTTGCTGTTGTTTGGCGACAACTATTTTTCGTATTAATCTTTAAGTCAAAAAGCCACAGCGAATTTTATTTGCAGTCATTGACATTTCTCTATTTCGTTTCTATGCTATAAATTGTGCAGGATTGCCAAAATTGCATAGCAAGGGAGCATTCCGTGGCGTTATGTTAACAATAAATTTATTTTAGGAGAGGATTAGAGATGAACAATTTTTTATTTAGTCTGAATGCGACAGTTCCGGTTTTTGCCGTGATTGTGCTTGGACATTTTTTTAAGAGAATAGGACTGATAGATGAACATTTTGCCGGGGTCGCAAATAAGTTTGTGTTTAAGGCATGTCTGCCATGTCTTGTATTTCAGGATCTTGCTGACACCAATATAAGAAAGAACTTTGATTTTCAATATGTAGGTTTTTGTTTTATTGCAACGCTTACGTCAATTCTTGTAATCTGGTTTCTGGCTAAAAAATTTATGAGAGATAAGAGCATGGTAGGTGCATTTGTACAGGGGTCTTATCGAAGTAGTGCGGCAATACTTGGTATAGCGTTTATTCAGAATATATATGGAACATCAGGTATGGCACCGCTTATGATAATAGGTTCAGTGCCGCTTTACAATATATTTGCTGTTATTATACTGACTTTGGAAAGCAACAATAAAGAAAATTTCGGAGACAACAGCCAGATAAAACATGCACTTATAAATATATTGAAAAATCCTATAATAATCGGAATTTTTCTCGGTCTTGTAGCATCGTTTTTTAATATAAAATTTCCGAGAATGATAGACAAAACAATCAACAATATGGCTGTTATGGCTTCACCGCTTGCACTTATATCAATAGGAGCGACATTCGAGGGCAGAAAAGCAATTGCAAAGATAAAGCCGACTATAGTGGCATCGCTTATAAAACTTGTTGTACTTGCAGGAATTTTTCTGCCAATAGCGGCAAATTTTGGTTTTCGTGACCAAAAATTGATTGCAATAGTCATAATGCTTGCATCGCCATGCACACCTACATCCTACATAATGGCAAAAAATATGGATGGAGATGATACATTAGCTGCAAGTATAGTAGTCAGTACTACTCTTTTTTCGTCAATTACGCTTACAGGTTGGATATTTTTGATGAAAGCATTGATGTTAATTCAGTAATACAAATATTACTTTCCTCTCTCATTTTTCAGCACTTCCTGGAAACGATTCATTTCTTTAGCTATTGTACCGCTTAAAACGAGCAGGCAGATTAAGTTTGGTATTGCCATCAGTGCGTTTGCAATGTCGGAAAAAGTCCATGCGATTTCGAGTGTTGTTGTTGCTCCGACATATGCGATAAGTGAGAAAATTATTCTGTAGACCATGTTGTATTTATGGGTTCCGAGTATGTATTCAAATGCTTTTTCACCGTGGTATTCCCAGCCGAGTATTGTTGAAAAAGCAAAGAGAGCAATGCTGATACATACAAGCCATCCGCCGGTATCTCCAAGAACTGTTTTGAATGCTTTAATTGTGAGTGTGGAGCCTACAGTCAGTTCTTTGTATTTATAGGAACCATCTTTTTCAAATACATATTCGTTTTCAGAGGAATCTATCCATGTTCCTGCGAGGGTATCGGCGCTTATTGCATCTGAAGTGAGTGACGCTTCTTTGTTTGTAATTGATATGTCTTTATAATTTTTTGATATGACAAGAGTTGTTCCACCGTTATCTGTCTTAACATCTTTTATGACGAAATTGTCAGTTACGATATTATTTCCGTTTCTTGTTGCTACAGAGATAGTGTCAGCTTCTTTTGTGTATGTGTACTGTCCTGAGTTTACAATGTCCTTTGAGCCAAGAACGCCGGAACTTGCAATACAAAGTCCGGTAATTGTGCAGACAACAATTGTATCCCAAAATGTACCTGTCATGTTTATGTAGCCCTGACGTACAGGGTCATCAGTTGTAGCTGCGGCAGCAGTAATGGCGGCAGAACCCATTCCTGCTTCGTTAGAGAATACACCTCTTGCAACTCCAAAACGCATAGCCTGCATCATACTTGCGACAATACCGCCGCAAAGACCGCCGCCGACTGCTTTTACGGAAAATGCCATCTTAAATATCATTGCGACACCTGATGGTATATTGCTTATGTTTCCGAATATTACAATAAGTCCTGCGATAACATAAAATACAGCCATAAGCGGTACAACGACCTGAGATACTTTAGATATATTTTTGATACCGCCGATAATTATTATAAGTGCAAGAACAGTTATTACAATTCCGGTGGCAGTAACGGGAATGTTGAATGTTGAACTGAGGGCTGTTGAAATAGAATTTGCCTGCGTAAGATTTCCGATTCCGAATGAAGCAACAACTGCGAAAAGTGCAAAAAGCCATCCGAGTATGGCACCGGCTTTTTTATGTTTGAATGCTTTTTTCATAGTGTACATTGGACCGCCTGACATCTCACCTTTTTCATTTACCTCACGGTATTTTATGGCGAGCATGCATTCACTGAATTTGGATGTTATGCCAAAAGCAGCAGAGAGCCACATCCATACTAATGCTCCGGGACCGCCGGAAACCATTGCGGTAGCAACACCTACAATATTACCGGTTCCGATTGTTGCAGCAAGAGCTGTTGTAAGTGCCGAAAACGGGGAAACGTCACCATCCCCCTTTTTTTGTCTTGCTTCTTTGCTCAAAACACTTTTTAATGCATATGGAAGATTGCGCCAGCAAAGAGCTTTTGTTCTAATGGTAAGAAAAATACCGGTACCGACAAGGAGAATAAGCATTACAGGCCCCCAAACGAAAGTATCGATTTTGTCAAGTACGGCAGTAAGAGAATTTACAAAACTGTTCATATAACACCTCTTTCTAAAAAAATAGGGAATAATAAAGAAAATGGCGGTTACAGAATATTCCGTAATCGCCATTGTTTACTTAAATTATGATTAGTATATCAGAAATGTAAAATTATGGCAAGATAAAAAATCAGCCGTCTTATCAAAAAAATAAGACGGCTGATTTTTTTATAAATAGGTGGGAACAAATAATAAACAATGTATAAGCTGAAAGCTGCACACCCTCTCCAATAGGAATATTCAAAACAGCTATACATGTTAGTAAACTACAAGAGATATTGTAACATATATTTGGAAAATAGCAATATTTTTTTAACAAAATATGAAGAAAAATGCAAAAAACTTTACAATTTATTCATAATTGCAAGAGTAATTATAGATTAGTGCATTTAAAATTAGATATATTTTATAATTAAAAAGTTGTAAATATGTGAATTCTTTTGTGATTATAAAAATGATTCTATAGTATATTTTTAGATATTAACACACAATATGCGGTTTGTATTCATAATATATAGTATAGTATAAGGTATATTATGCGTACTTAAAAATATATATTGGAGACACAAAATTATGACCTTTGATAATATCAAAAATTCAATTCGTATTCTTCCAGCACGACAGCTTAAAAATTATCTTGGTCGAAGTGATGTGATGATTTTTGATTTACGGGATAAAAGTGATTATGATAAAGAGCACATTCCCGGAGCTGTTTGGATAGATATTGGTTTGTTGGAGAAAGATATAAGAAGAATATTTGCAAGAAGTTATATCACGAATGAGGATAGAGAGATTTTTAATAAAAAAGGTATCAGACTTATCGTTCTTTATTGTGACAGGGGAAACCAAAGTATTTATGCAACAAGAGACCTTGCAAAACTTGGTTATCCCGTTGTCAGTCTGAATGGAGGGTTTGAAAAATACAGGAAAATAAAATATTAAAATGTAAATTTATTCAGTATTTTTTTTGGCAGCTAATTCTTTTTAGAATATATAGCTGCCTTTTTGCTTAAAAAAATTTCCCAAATATGGTAAATATATGTTAATATAAACGCAAAGGTAAAAGTCAGGGACATGCTGGTTGTCATTTATGCCAAAGGCTGTATAAAGCGTTTGTAAATGCATTTTGCTGTGTTTTTGGTTTTTATATTTTGTAATAAAATAAAACAGATTGGATGAAAATGATGGACAAGAGATTTTTTAAAACCGGCAGACTGATAAAATTTATGCTGATTATGGTCGGTGTGATGTTTATTTTTGGACAGGGAATGCAGGCAGATGCAAAACAGAAATTTGTTGTTGGATTTGATGCGAGTTTTCCACCGTATGGTTACCTTAGCGATGATGGTGAGTACATAGGCTTTGACATTGATCTTGCCGCAGAGGTTGCAAAAAGAAACGGCTGGGAGCTTGTCAAACAGCCTATTGACTGGGAAGCCAAAGATACCGAGTTAAAAGTTGGAAACATAGACTGTATATGGAATGGTTTTACAATGAATGGCAGGGAAAAGCAGTATACATGGACTACTCCGTATGTTGACAATTCCCAGATAGTTATTGTAAATAAAGACTCCGATATCAAAAAGTTAAGTGACCTTAAAGGAAAGATTGTGTGTGTGCAGTCTGATTCATCAGCACTTGCAGCTCTTAAAGGTGATGATGCGACTAAGGAAAATAAAGAACTTGCCGCTTCAATGAAAGAGATAACAGAAGTCGGTGATTACAATTCTGCGTTTATGAATCTTGAAAGTGGAATGGTTGATGCGATATGTATGGATATAGGTGTTGCATCTTACAAGCTTGAAGCGTCAGGTGACAAGTACAAAATGCTTGATGAAAGACTTTCATCAGAAGAGTATGGCATCGGTTTCAAGCGTGGAAATACAGAGCTTCGTGATAAAGTTCAGGTGACTCTTCTTGAAATGCTACAGGACGGAACATTTAATACTATAGTAAAAAAGTGGAAACTTGAGGACAGTGCATGTTTGAGCCTTGATGACAAGACATATATTGATGGCGGCAAGGTTCCTGAGGTGGCAAAAATAACACCTGCTCCACAGAAAACAGATGTACAGGAAACCGTAGCACCTGAAAGCACAAGTGCAAATACAGGTAAAAAAAGCTTTGCTAATATAGCATTGAGATTATCGGAAGGTATGGGGGCAACACTCCTTATATTTGTTCTCACACTTGTATTTTCAATGCCTCTTGGACTTCCACTTACAGCTATGAGAATGTCAAAGATAAAGATTTTGCAGTGGATAGCGAAGATATACATATCAATAATGCGTGGTACACCGCTTATGCTTCAGCTACTTGTAGTGTTTTATGGTCCATATTATATTTTTAAGATTAAGCTTCCATATGAATATCGTTTTTACGCTGTTATTATAGGTTTTGCTTTAAATTATGCGGCTTATTTTGCAGAGATTTATCGTTCGGGAATTCAGAGTATACCGGTTGGACAGAGAGAGGCGGCAGAGGTACTCGGCTACAGCAGGGCAGGGACATTTTTCAAGATTATATTCCCTCAGATGGTAAAAAGAATAATGCCGCCTGTTACAAACGAGGTCATCACGCTTGTAAAAGATACATCTCTTGCATTTGCAGTTGCATATACAGAGATGTTTACTGTTGCGCAGCAGGTATCCTCAAGCATGGCATCAGTTATGCCGCTTTTTGTGGCAGGTCTTTTCTATTATATATTTAACTTTATAGTGGCATACGCTATGGAAATGATAGAGAAAAAGCTTGACTATTACAGATAGAGAAGTCTGCTGATGAAAGTTTAGATAACTATGATAAATACAGATAGTAACTTAGAGATATGTGAAAGGCTTGGATAAATATGAACATATTAGAAATGAATCACATCAAGAAAACTTTTGATGAAAAAACAGTTTTAAAAGATATAAGTTTAAGTGTTAAAGAGGGGGAAGTTGTATCTATTATAGGACCATCCGGTTCGGGAAAATCGACATTATTAAGGTGTGCGACTTTTCTTGAAAAGGCAGATGGCGGAGATATATCTTACTGTGGGGAAGAGGTTGTAAAAAATGCAGAGGAAACAGTGCTTTACCCTGATAAGAACGCAATTAGAAAAGCACAGCAGAATTTTGGGCTTGTTTTTCAGAATTTTAATCTTTTTCCACATTATTCTGTTATGAAAAATATAACCGATGCACCGGTATGCAATCAGAAAAGACCAAAGAGCGAGGTGTTTAAGGAGGCAAGAGAACTTCTTAAAAAAGTAGGGCTTGAAGACAAAGAGAATGCATATCCATGTGAGTTGTCAGGAGGTCAGCAGCAAAGAGTAGCAATTGCAAGAGCACTTGCGTTAAAACCCAGAATGTTGTTTTTTGATGAGCCTACATCAGCACTAGACCCTGAGATTACAGCAGGAATTTTAAGGGTTATGAAAAGTCTTGCAGAAGAAAAAATGACAATGGTTGTTGTGACACATGAAATTGAATTTGCAAAAGCTGTTTCTGACAGAGTTATTTTTATGGATGGTGGTGTTATTGTTGAAGAGGGAACACCGGAGGAAGTTATAGATGCACCTAAAAATTACAGAACACAGGAATTTTTAAAACGTCTTGGAATTTAAAATATTACAATCAGAGCTAAATTTTATTGAATGGGAATAGGTTTATGAGATATATTAATATAGAAAAAGTTAAATCGGGAATGGTTCTTGCAAAAGAGGTTTTTGATGATGATGGAAGGGTTTTGCTTGCAGCGAATACTATACTTACTAAAGAATATATTATAAGACTTTCCATAAGAGGTTATCAGGGAGTTTATATTGAAGATGAGTTGTCAAGAGGAATCCAGATAGATGAAGTTATTTCGATTGAACTTAGAAATGAGGGTGCCAAGGCAGTCAAAGAGGGAAATATTGATTCGCTCAAATCAATAGCAAAAAATATTGTCAGTCAGCTTCTTGAGAAAGATAAGAGCATTTCGCTTGATATTAAAGATTTGAGGACATATGACAATTATACATACAAGCATTCGGTGAATGTTGCTGTCATATCAACAATTATAGGAATATATCTTTCATATGATGAAGAATCGTTGTATGAACTTTGTTTGGCAGCACTGATGCATGATATTGGAAAAACGAAGATAGACCCGGGAATTATCAATAAACCGGGCAGACTCAGCATGATGGAGTATAGAATAGTACAGGAACATGCGAGATATTCATATGATATATTGGATGAGAATTGCTTTATTTCGGCGAGAACAAAACAGGCAGTGCTTCATCACCATGAGAATGAGGACGGAACGGGTTATCCGGACAGACTTGTCGGTGATGAGATACCACCATATGCTAAGATAATACATGTTGCGGATGTATATGATGCACTAACCTCAAAGCGTCCATACAAAAAACCGTATGCATTATCAGAAGCTATAGAATATCTTATGGGAGGAAGCAATGTTCTGTTTGACAGAAATGCAGTTGAAGCATTTTTGGAGGCAGTACCTGTATATGCAAAAGGTATTGAAGTGATAATGACAAACGGAGAGAGAGCGATTGTGGTATCGAATACCTCCAATCCGCTCAGACCTATAGTCAGACTTGTTGATAGCGGTAAGGATATTGACCTTAGTAACGATAAAGATTATATAAGTGTGACAATAGCGCCACATACTGTTGTTGAAAATGATTTCACATCGGTGTACGAAAGATTTGAGTTTGATTAGATGGTGGTAACAGGCTGAACTGTTACAGATGGTGGTTAAGGTGAACATCTTATTCTTGACTTTTTTTAAAATGCAATATAAAATGAACACATATGTTAAAGACTGAGATGGAGACAGTACCTTTTTGGGAAAGAGTACAGTGAGTCCGTGATGGTGAGAAACGGACATCTGACAAATTGGGAATATCACTCCTGAGTTGCAGGTGGAAAGCAGTTGTGAGTACACTGAGCCGGTTCCTACCGTTATATAGGTCATGTATCTTGTTTGTATAGGATTTTGTCTGTTGTCATACCATAGGTGTGAACAGTGGCGGATTTAGAGCAGACGATGTACATCAGAATAGGTGGTTAATGACAGTTTATGCTTTCATCCTGTTTGGGGATGGAAGCTTTTTTAATGTTATAGGAAACTTTTTGTTTCCTACAATATTAAAAAACACTCTGTGAGGATGCGCATTTCGCGGAAAAGAAATAAATGCTACGCATTCCGCTCAAGCGCAAAAGAGTCGCAAGCGACTCTTTGTACTTTATTTAATTTATTTAAGAAAGGAAAATGATTATGTACGAAAAAGTTTCAACCGACTTAAATTTTGTCGACAGAGAGAAGAATGTCGGTAAATTCTGGCGTAACCAGCAGATTTTTGAAAAATCAATGAAAGCAAGAGAGGGTTGTCCTACTTATACATTCTATGACGGACCTCCTACAGCAAACGGAAAACCTCATATCGGTCATGTGCTTACACGAGTTATCAAAGATATGATTCCTAGATATAAGACTATGAAAGGATATATGGTTCCTCGTAAAGCAGGATGGGATACACATGGTCTTCCTGTAGAGCTTGAAGTTGAAAAGATGCTCGGTCTTGATGGTAAAGAGCAGATTGAAGAGTATGGTATGGAACCATTTATCAAGAAATGTAAAGAGTCAGTTTGGAAATATAAAGGTATGTGGGAAGATTTCTCAGGTACAGTAGGTTTCTGGGCTGATATGGATAATCCATATGTAACATATGATGACAACTTCATTGAGTCAGAGTGGTGGGCATTAAAAGAAATCTGGAATAAAAAACTTTTATATAAAGGATTTAAGATTGTTCCTTACTGCCCTCGTTGTGGAACACCTCTTTCATCACAGGAGGTTGCACAGGGATATAAACTTGTCAAAGAACGTTCTGCAGTAGTACGCTTCAAGGTTAAAGATGAGGATGCATATTTCCTTGCATGGACGACAACACCTTGGACACTTCCATCAAATGTTGCACTTTGTGTAAATCCTGATGAGACATACTGCAAAGTAAAGGCAGCTGACGGATACACATACTATATGGCACAGGCACTTCTCGACAATGTACTCGGCAAACTTGCTGATGAGGAGAACGGAGCAAAGGCATATGAAGTTCTTGAGACATTTGCAGGTAAAGAACTTGAGCACAAAGAGTATGAGCCACTTTACGCTTGTGCAAAAGAATGTGCAGACAAGCAGCATAAAAAGGGATTTTTCGTTACATGTGACACATATGTAACTATGTCAGATGGTACAGGTATCGTTCATATCGCACCTGCATTTGGTGAGGATGATGCAAATGTAGGACGTAATTATGATCTTCCATTTGTACAGTTCGTAAACGGAAAAGGTGAGATGACAGAAGAGACACCGTTTGCGGGTCTTTTTGTAAAGAAGGCTGACCCTGAGGTATTAAAAGACCTTGATGCAAAGAAACAGCTTTTTGCAGCACCTAAGTTTGAGCATGATTATCCTCATTGCTGGAGATGTGATACTCCGCTTATCTATTATGCAAGAGAGTCTTGGTTTATCAAGATGACTGAGGTAAGAGATGACCTTGTACGCAACAACAACACTGTAAACTGGATTCCTGATTCAATCGGTAAGGGACGTTTCGGAAACTGGCTTGAAAATATTCAGGATTGGGGTATTTCACGTAACCGTTATTGGGGAACACCACTCAATATCTGGGAGTGTGAAGGCTGCGGACATCAGGAATCTATCGGAAGCCGTGCAGAACTTGCAGAGAGAAGTGGAAATCCTGATGATGCAAAGGTTGAACTTCACAGACCTTATATCGACGGCGTTACATTTAAGTGTCCTGACTGTGGCAAGACAATGAAGAGAGTACCGGAAGTTATCGACTGCTGGTTCGATTCAGGAGCAATGCCATTTGCACAGCATCATTATCCATTTGAAAATAAAGACTTATTTGAGGCACAGTTCCCTGCACAGTTTATTTCTGAAGCAGTAGACCAGACAAGAGGATGGTTCTATTCACTTATGGCAGAGTCAACACTTCTGTTTAACAAGGCACCTTATGAGAATGTTATCGTACTCGGTCATGTACAGGATGAGAACGGACAGAAGATGAGTAAGTCAAAAGGAAATGCAGTAGATCCGTTTGATGCACTTGACAAATATGGTGCAGATGCTATCCGCTGGTATTTCTATATCAACAGTGCTCCTTGGCTTCCAAACCGTTTCCACGGCAAAGCAGTTCAGGAAGGACAGCGTAAATTCATGGGTACACTGTGGAACACATATGCGTTCTTCGTACTCTATGCAAACATTGATGAATTTAATGCAACAAAATATACACTTGATTATGATAAACTTTCCGTAATGGATAAATGGCTTTTATCAAGACTTAACAGCACTGTTAAGGAAGTTGATGAAAACCTTGCCGCATATCGTATTCCTGAGACAGCAAAAGCACTTCAGAGCTTTGTTGATGAGATGAGTAACTGGTATGTAAGACGTTGTCGTGAGAGATTCTGGGCAAAGGGAATGGAGCAGGATAAGATAAATGCTTACATGACACTTTATACAGCACTTGTGACAATTTCAAAGGCAGCAGCACCTATGATTCCGTTTATGACAGAAGATATTTACAGAAACCTTGTATGCACACTTGATGCAAGCGCACCTGAAAGTGTACATCTCTGTGATTTCCCTGAGGTAAATGAAGCACATATCGATAAGAAGCTTGAAGAGGATATGGAAACTGTACTTGAAGCAGTTGTAATCGGACGTGCATGCCGTAATACAGCAAACATCAAGAATCGTCAGCCAATCGGAAAGATGTATGTAAAAGCTGATACAGAGCTTTCAGAGTTTTATATGGATATTATTAAGGATGAGCTTAATGTTAAGGAAGCAGTTCTTACACAGGATGTAAGTGAACTTACAACATACAGCTTTAAGCCACAGCTTAAAACTCTTGGACGCAGATTTGGAAAACAGATTAATGCCGTAAAAGAAATCCTTGCAGGACTTGACGGTCAGAAAGCAATGGCAGAACTCAATGAGAAAGGAAACCTCACTATTACAGTTGATGGAAATGAGGAAGTTCTTGAAAAAGACGACCTTCTTATTGAGGCAGCGCAGATGGAAGGATATATTTCAGATACAGACCGTGGAATAACGGTTGTACTTGATACAAACCTTACACCTGAACTTATTGAGGAAGGATTTGTCCGTGAGGTTATCAGTAAAATTCAGACAATGCGTAAAGATGCAGGCTTTGAAGTAATGGACCATATCCGTGTGTCAATGCAGGATAATGAAAAGATAGCCGGTATTGTACAGAAGAACGAAGAACAGATTAAGTCAGAAGTTCTCGCAAATGAAACTAAGTATGACGGAGCTGTAGGATTCACAAAAGAGTGGAACATCAACGGTGAGAAAGTTATACTTGGTGTAGAGAAGTTATAAAACGAGCGAAAGCAGGGAATTTAAAAGCGAAAGCATAAAAAAATTGACATTATACAAGTTATGTATTATGTCAATTTTTTTGTTATATATTTAATAAACTTGCATTGTAAATATATTAATTTAGATTCCAAGTTCTGAGACAACGGATTTAAGTTGTTCCCATTCCTCAATGTAGGCGGCAAGAGTTTCTTTCCCATTATCGGTTATCTTGTAATATTTTCTTGTAGGGCCACCGGACTCATTTCCATAATAAATATCAGCAAAACCATCGTTTTTTAAGCGGCGCAATATGGCATAAAAAGTGCTGCTGTTTACTTCAGGAAACAAAATATTCATTTCATGCATAAGATTGTAGCCATAATAGTCCTGTTGTGATAATTTGTGCAGAAGGCACATTTCAAGAACGCCTTTTTTTATCTGTGCGCTGATTTTTGTATTCATATTAATCTCCATTCTTGCCCGCTTTTCAGGGCATCTCAAGTTTGTGCGCAAGCACAAATCTTGCGTGTGAAAAATCATAGATTTTTCACACTATTACCACTTTTCCCTCTTTTCTGCACACATTTTTCATGTTTATCATATCAAACTTGTGCAAGTGTGCACAGACACAAACTTGTGTGTCAAAAATTTGTTTATGATGTTATTATAACAACTATTGTTCAAAAGTCAATAGTAATAAATAATAGTTATTTATATCTCTGCAATAAAGCAGCCACAGCAAAAATAACATCATATATTTTATTAAGAATTACTTAAAAATAATTTTATATATGGTTTTTATAAATAAATTTATGTATAATAAAGTGTAAAGGAAATGTGTCAAAAATAAGTCAGATTGATTGCTTTTTGGCATTTTTTAGGATAGGGGGAGATACATATATGGCGGAAAAAAATGTACTTATGACCTTTAAGAGATACGAAAAAAAGTATCTTTTGACAAGAGATAAGTATGAGAAGTTTCGTGGGGAAGTTGACAGGCACATGCAGGTGGATGAATTTGGTCTTGATACCATAAACAACATTTATTATGATACCGGGCAGTATGACATGATTCGGGAATCTATAGAAAAGCCTGTTTATAAGGAGAAAATCCGACTGCGGGGTTATGGTGATATAAAAAGCGGGGATACGGTTTATCTTGAACTAAAGAAAAAATACAGGGGAATTGTTTATAAGCGCAGAGCAGCCATGAAACTTGAAGAAGCATATAAGGCAGTGACAGCAGGTTGTATAGAAAAAGCTGACACTCAGATTCTTAGAGAACTCGATTATGTTTTGTCATTTTACAAACCTGAGCCGAAAGTGTATCTGGCATATGACAGGGTGGCATTATATGACAGAAAAGGCAGTGACCTTCGTATCACATTTGATTTTAATATAAGATACCGCACAGATGACCTTGATATGTCACATGGCGATTATGGAGAGTATATTATGACGGATGACAGTGTCCTGCTTGAGATAAAAGCTTCGGCGGCATATCCGTTTTGGCTTATAAAACTTTTAGAAAACTTGGCGATATATCCGATTTCTTTTTCAAAATACGGAATTGTATATACGCAGAACAATATACATAAGTGGAGGGATTATGTTTAATACGATTTTAAATCTTACGGCAAATTCGCTTACATTTAGCACGGCAGTTAAATGTACGGGAGTCTCATTGATTTTGGGATTTGTGGTAGCATTGTGCTATGCATTTACCGGAAAAACAACTAAAAACTTTTTTGTTTCGCTGGTTATACTGCCGGCTATGGTTCAGACAGTTATAATGCTTGTCAATGGAAATCTTGGAACCGGAGTGGCGATTGTCGGGGCGTTCAGTCTTGTGAGGTTTCGCTCGATACCGGGCACAAGCAGAGAGATAAGCAATATATTTTTTGCCATGGTCGTAGGACTTGCTACGGGCATGGGCTATATTACATATGCCGCATTTATAACGGCATTTATTGTTGTTGTAATGCTTGTCATATATGCAGTTCCTTTCTTTAAGGGCGAAGAAAATATGAGGAACTTGAAGATAACTATTTATGAAAATCTTGACTATACTGAAATTTTTGATGATATTTTTGAAAAGTATCTGAAAAAAGTTGAGATGCAAAATGTTAAAACCGTAAATATGGGAAGTATGTATCAGCTTCACTATTACATAGAATTTAAAGATAATAGTAAAGAAAAGGAATTTATTGATGCAATAAGATGCAGAAACGGAAATCTTACGGTTGTGTGTGGACGGATTGTACAGCAGGCAGAACAGCTTTAAAACGGAAATGAGGGATTTTATGAGAAAAGAAAAATTATTTAGGGAAATGAAATGTAAAGGTAAAAAGATATTTGCAATGTCAGTTGCGGCAGCAGTTTTTATGTCATCAATTACAACAGGTTATTCCTGTGATAAGGTAAATGTGTCAGCGGCAAAGAAGAAAATATCAACTGTAAAAATTGGCAAGGCTGTTGTTTCGACAGCGAATGGAAAAGTGGCAGTATCAAAGAAAAATAAAACAATCACACTTAACCAAAGCGGCACATATACATTCAAGGGGAATTTTGGCTCTTACAGAATTATTATGAACAAGAGACAGCTGAATGTGACTGTCCGTTTGAATGGGGTTACAATGAGTAATTCAAAGACAGCATGTATTTACAACACAAAAAAATCTGCCGGTCTGCATATACAGCTTGTGAAAGGAACAAAAAATGTCTTGACGGGGCCGGCTGCATTCCCGGAGGTTACAGGAAAGATAGGAAGCAAAAAAATATCTCCCGACGGAGTTATCATGAGTGACGGAAATTTGAAAATATGGGGCAGTGGCAGTCTTAATGTAAAAGATACATCGTCAAACGGCAATGCCGTAGACAGTAAAAAAGATATAAGTATCACATCAGGAAATATATTTATTACATCGAAAAATAGTGGAATACATGCAGATAATGTAAATATCAGCGGCGGAGATATATCGGTGACTTCATCAGACACCGGAATAAAGGCATCGCAAAAAGTTACGGTAGATGGCGGAAGCGTACTTGTAGATGCTGTTGACAAAGGCATTCAGGGAAGAAGTGGTGTAACAGTTAAAAAAGGAAGTATAAGTATAAAAACAAGAAAAAGTTCAAATACAAAGTTTGAAGATTTCAGAGGTATTGCGGCAGGACGTTCAGGAAAAAGCGGTAAAACTGCTGTTTCTGCTGATGTGAATATATCAGGTGGCAAGATAAGCATAAATTCATACGGTGATTGTATTCATGCGAGTGCCAATGTAAATATAACTGACGGAACTTTAAGTCTTACAAGTACAGCGGATCATGGAATAAGAGCAAAAAAGACATTGAGCATTAAGTCTTCGGTTAAAATTTCAATTTCATCCAAAAAGAAAAAGGTTAAAGCAGACAGTAAAAACATTGCATCTAATATAAATCTTTAAAATGCAGAAAAATCAAAAACAGCCTTGCCAAATCGGTAAGGCTGTTTTTGTCTTTAAAGAAAAAAGAGGATTGAACCGACAGAAAAAACCATCGGTTCATGAAAAAATAATGTAAAAAAATTGTGTACTTAATATTTTAAGTACGGTACAAAAAGGAGTTGGTCTGCAGCAGAGGGAGCTACTACAGACCCAAATGAAAAAAATGAAAAAGAATCTATCTCAAACATAAGTCAATAAGCTAAATTATTTTTGTCGAAACAGGTGACAAAAATAAGAATCATCTTAATCGGTAATTCCTACCTTTGTTTTCCTCACCCGCTTCATTTATGTTTATGAATACATTATACAAAGGAATTGTGTTCCTTTTGTGTTTCATTTATGAAGTGATTGTGAAAAACAGAGCTTAATTCTAAACAAAATCTAAAAAAACACCGACAAAACGGGTATTTTTTGTCGGTGTTTTTAAAGAAAGACTTTTTTCATGAGTTTGTGCATGTCCTTTGCACAAAATGAATGTTTATGCGTTTATTATATAGTTAGTAGTTATTAAATTTGACCGTATTTTTTGAGAACTGCCTGAATGCGCTCTGTTGGGTTTAAAAGGTCACTGATTGACTGGTCATGATTGAGTGTATCAATAAGGAGTGCTACATATTTGCTCATATCAACATTTATATAATAGTCTCTTTTGAGAACTTCCTCAGGCTGATATACAAGGTTTGTTGTAAGAACTTTATCGATAAGTCCTTTTTCATGAGCCTCATCAAATTTTTCCATTCCATTTGTGAAAAGACCGAATGTAGCTGCAACAAATATACGATTTGCTTTTCTTCTTTTTAATTCAGTTGCAACATCTATCATGCTCTCGCCGGAAGAAATCATATCGTCGATGATGATAACATCTTTTCCTTCAAGATCTGAACCAAGAAATTCATGTGCAATAATAGGATTTCTTCCGTCTACAATCTTGCTGTAATCACGGCGTTTGTAGAACATTCCGATATCAATACCAAGAACATTTGCATAGTAAACGGCACGTCCCATAGCTCCCTCATCAGGACTAATAACCATAAGATGGTCAGTATCGATTTTGAGATCATCAACATTTTTAAGTAGTGCTTTAATAAACTGATATGTTGGCTGAACTGTTTCAAAGCTCTTTAAAGGAATTGCATTCTGTACACGAGGGTCATGCGCATCAAATGTGATGATGCTTTCAACACCCATTTGTGTGAGTTCCTGAAGTGCAAGAGCACAATCCAAAGATTCACGGGCACTTCTTCTGTGCTGGCGGCTTTCATATAAGAAAGGCATTATAACAGTGATTCTTCTTGCTTTTCCACCAACGGCTGCAATTATACGCTTTAAATCCTGATAATGATCATCAGGAGACATATGATTTGTCTGACCGCATACAGTGTAAGTTAAATTGTAATTACATACATCTACTAAGAGATATAAGTCTTGACCTCTAACTGACTCTCTAATAATACCTTTTGCCTCGCCTGAACCAAATCTAGGGCATGCAGAGTCGATTATGAATGACTCTCTGTTGTATCCGGCGAAAGAAGCGGCAGTTGCATGTTTTGCGGCTCTGTCATTTCTCCAGTCAACAATATAGTCATTGACTCTTTTTCCCATATCTCTGCTGCTCTCAAGGGCAAGAATGCCAAGAGTACCATAAGGGATTGTTTCAGCTAATTTGTCATGTCGTTTCATAATAGTTTGTCCTCCATAATGTATTTGGATAAAGGAAAATAAAATATTTTCCAAGGTTAAGAGATAGCAATTTTAATGCGTATGTCATCACCGGCAATCATATAAAAGTTATAATATCCGGTAAAACGTGAAAAAATACGCTCACTGTACCGTTCTCTCAATTCCTGAAATGAGAGATTGGTTGAAATAATTGTTGATTTTTGATTCATATGTCTTTCTTCTATAAAATAATACAACTGCGATGTTGTAAAACCATTTGCTAGTTCTGTGCCAAGATCATCAATGATGAGCAGTTCACAGTTTAGAATATATGAGATTTGTTCGTTATTTAAATATTCATCGGTTTTGTAGAACTTATTTTTTTCTAAAATATCAAAAAGCTGTAAAGAAGTCAAGTATACAACAGTATGTGAGGTGTCTAAGAGCTCTTTTGCAATGCAGTGTGTGAGAAATGTTTTTCCTACACCTGTTTCACCATAAAATATAAGATTGTCATATGCTGTATCAAAATGTTTGACAAAATCAAGACAAACATCTTTGACTTTAAGGATATTTTCTCTTGCCGTAAGTGATAAATTTTCGACAATATGTTTATTATCGTAAAAACCGGCATTAAATGTATTAAAATTCTCTTTTTCAAGTATATCAGCAAGATTTGAATTTTTATATAACGAGGTAATCTCGTACTGCTTAAGACAGTGGCATGGTTTGTTGCCTATGTAGCCGGTATCCTTGCAGTCTTTACATGTATAAATTGGTGATAAAAAATCAGCAGGATAGCCATTTGACAGCAGTAATTCTGCTTTTTTGCTTATGAGTGAATCTTTCTTCGCACGGTAAGTTTTTTCATCAAGCTTTTTCTCCGGATTTAAAAGTTCCATGCGTGCCTGATTGGTAGAGAGATTAATGATTTCATTTTGAATGTTCCGTAACTCTGGAATTTTTTCAAAAAGTTCCTCATATCTCGAAGCAACAAGGCGCTTGTTTTTTAAACGCAGCTGGTCATATTTATACATAATATCACGATATTGAGTGTTTGATAATCCCATAAAACTCCCTCCATATTAAAAACGCAGTTACCTATCTGTTTAGCAATTTTCTTTCTAATTCACTTATCTCAGCATGAGAAGTGTCTCTTTGCTGGAATGTATTAAATTGATTCTTTTTTATATAGCTGCCACCTGAGTTGTTTGTGGCATATCTGTAATTGTTCTGACTGTTATTGCTTTTTTCGGATTTATGTTTAGCATATATTTCGTCGGCTTTTTCGACATCAAGCAAGGTTTTTATGCCGGATTTATGCCAGTTATCGAGTATTCCCTCAGTATATTTAAAATCGGCTTTCTGTATTTTGAGCATCGTTCTGTTGCATGCTTCTATTATTACACTTAAATCAATCATCCATTCTTTCTGCCAGCGTTCAACGAACTGCTTTTCTATGATGGCAAGCGGTCTGCCAAGTCCGAAAGCTTTTGATATAGCAGTGTATGCTGTATTGTAATCGGTAGTAACTTTTTTTGCATCTTCGGGTGTTTTTACGCCCTGTTCATGCCATGAAAGTGCAACTGCCTGTATATAATTTGAGTTGCTTTTTCCGAGAGAAATACAATAGTCATATAAATGAATCAATAATTCGGATGAGAAATGCAGCGTACCGTAAAGATATGATATAAGTTCAATTTCATTTGCCTTAAAAGGACGCTCAAGAAATGACTGGATTGCTTGAAGTGCAAATTGAAAATCCTGATTTGCTGCTAATTCTTTTCTTTGTTCGGCAGATACGGAAACAGAATTGACAGAGTCGGATTTCTTTTCTTTGGATGAAAAAGGAATCTGTGATGTACTTGCGATATCTTCGACTGAATCATCAATATATGAAGCTGATTTTGATGTCTGATAGACATCATCGGGATTAAACATTTGAATAGAAGAAATCTGCTCAGTGACATTGTCAAGAGTAATCTTGATAAGTCCCTTTTTTTCCCAATGCTGCAAAGCACGAATAATATCTCTTTCAGTGCTGTCTGTTTTATCTGCAAGGAATGGTATGGAAATGTCGATACTGCCGGATTGTATACACTTTGACAGATATAAATATACCTTTACATAACTGCCGTTTGCATCCAACATAAAATGCTCAATAAATGCATTGCTTATCACTGTATTTTGTTGAATATATCCGGTACATGATAAAACATTTTCCATTATAATTTATAATCCTCATTTCTGTATTTCTGTGTGTTTTTAAGTCTTATGTGTTATTAAATCCACCGTAAATGTATTTTAGCATGTTTTAAAAATGTTTCAAGTCATAGCTTGAAAACAGTTATGTCTATTAAAAAATTGTGGATAATGTTGAAAATGTGGAAAAAACTTAAAAATGGCTTAAAATAGCATGTTTCAGTGTGGTAAAAAGCATAAAAATATCCACAATGAATTGTGAAGAATTATCAACAATCAATTGTGGATAATGTGGATAACTAATTATGAACGAGTGATTCGCCTATGGTTACTACATTTCCGGCTCCCATAGTTATCAACAAGTCACCGTCGATACATTTTTCCTGTAAAAATTTTTCAATTTCCTCAAAAGATGGGAAATAGTACGCTTTTTTCCCGAGTTTAGCGAGTTCATCCTGAAGTGTTTTTGATGAAATATCTCCTGGATCCTGTTCTCTTGCAGCGTATATATCGGCAAGTACAATATTTTCAGCATTTGAAAGTGCAGCAGCAAATTCTTTGAGAAGCGCTCTTGTTCTGCTGTATGTGTGTGGCTGGAATACACACCAGAGATGTTTGTGCGGATATTTTTGAGCCGCTGTGAGTGTTGCTGTAATCTCGGTTGGATGATGTGCGTAATCATCAATAACAGTTACGCCGTTGAATGTACCCTTAAGCTCAAAGCGGCGTTCAGTTCCGATAAAATCTGAGAGTCCGTTTAATATAGAGGCTTTATCTATTTCGTAATATTCTGATAATGCAATTGCCGCTAAAGAATTTGATATGTTATGTTTTCCTACAACGTTAAGCTTTACCTGCATATCTGTTTTCTGACCGTTTCTTACAAGTGTATAGCAGCCGTGTCCTTTTTCGTCAAAGGAAATATCAGTAGCTGCATAGTCGCAATCCTGTTCAAGTCCGAAAGTGATTACTTTACATGGTAAACCGTCTATAATTTCGTTTAATTTGTCAATATGTTTGTTTATGACAAGAACACCATTTTCGGGTATAAGTTCCGCAAATTTACGAAATGAATGTCTTATGTCATCGATATCTTTGAAAAAGTCAAGATGGTCAGCATCTACATTCAGGATAATTCCGGCAGTAGGATGAAATTTAAGAAAACTGTTTGTATATTCACATGCTTCAGTGATAAAGTTTTCTGAATGACCTATGCGGATATTTCCTCCTATAGCATCAAGAATACCGCCCACGGAGATTGTAGGATCTTTTTTTGCAGCAAGGAAAATCTGTGACAGCATGGATGTAGTAGTAGTTTTTCCGTGTGTTCCTGAAATGCCGATTGCATTTGGATAATTTTTCATGACCTGACCTACCATCTCAGCTCTCTCCATCATAGGAATACCGAGTTCTTTGGCGCGGATAAACTCGGGATTGTCAGGGTGAATAGCTGCTGTATATACAACAAAATCAATATCGCCAGTGATATTTTCGGCTTTCTGACCGTATATAATACTGATACCTGTGTTTTCGAGATGCTTTGTGATTTTGCTTTCTTTTATATCTGAACCACAGACATTGAAATTGTTTTCATGGAGCAGTTGAGCAAAACCACTCATACTGATTCCACCGATGCCTATGAAAAATACTTTGCATGGATTGTTAAGATTTATTTGGTACATAATGCCACCGTCCTATCTGTTTTAATAAGTTATTACTCATTATATTATAAACATTGGCTAGAAAAATACAATTGCAAAATAAAAATGTAACAAAAATATAAATTATTTGTAATCAAAATCTTTTTTGAAAAATATGAACATAGTTCACATTTTCTTTATGCAAACAAAATATTAAGCATAAACATTGAAGTCCCTGTATTTATTGCGCTAATAACGTAAAGGCTGTATTTATTGTATAAAATTTGGTAAAAATAACAAAAAAATGTCTGAAAAATTTGCTATATTTGTTCACATTTTGTTCACGTTGTGTTATAATAAAAAACACATTAGATGAATATACTATATTGTCACATTAAATTGAGGCATATGGGATATCTGTTAGAAATTTTGTAAATGGTCATATGTTCATATTCGGGACAGGCAGTACATGACTGTATATATATGAATTTCAAACGAATAAATATAAAAGGGGTGATAGTGTGATTAAGAAAGAAATGATAGCTATGTTATTAGCGGGCGGACAAGGTTCCCGCCTTGGCGTTCTTACTGCTGATGTTGCGAAACCAGCAGTTGCGTTTGGAGGAAAGTATAGAATTATTGATTTCCCACTTAGTAACTGCATCAATTCAGGAGTAGATACAGTAGGTGTTTTGACACAGTACCAGCCACTTAGGCTGAACACACACATTGGAATAGGTATTCCGTGGGATTTGGATAGAAATGTAGGTGGTGTTTCAATACTGCCTCCTTATGAGAAGAGCGCAAGTAGTGAGTGGTATACAGGTACAGCAAATGCTATATATCAAAACTTAAAATATATGGAGTATTATAATCCTGATTATGTCCTTATCCTCGGCGGAGATCATATTTATAAAATGGATTACGAGGTTATGCTTGATTTCCACAAGGCGAATAAGGCAGATGTAACACTTGCAACGATTCCGGTGCCTATTGAAGAGGCAAGCAGATTTGGTGTAGTGATAACAGATGACAACGGAAGAATTCGGGAGTTTGAAGAAAAACCTGAACATCCAAGAAGCAATCTTGCTTCAATGGGTATTTACATATTCTCATGGCCGGTTCTCAGAGATGCTCTCATAAAGTTAAAAGACCAGCCGGCATGTGATTTTGGTAAGCATATCATTCCTTATTGCCATGAGCAGGACAAGCGCATATTTGCGTATGAGTACAATGGTTACTGGAAAGACGTCGGAACGCTTGGAGCATATTGGGAAGCTAATATGGAGCTTATCGACCTTATTCCTGTGTTCAATCTTTACGAGGAGTACTGGAAGATTTATACAAAAAGTGATAAGATTCCGCCGCAGTTCATTGCAGAAGAGGCATCAATCGACAGAGCAATCATAGGCGAAGCGTCAGAGATATACGGAGAGATAAGCAATTCCGTTATTGGTTCGGGTGTTTATATTGCACCGGGAGCAGTTGTACGAGATTCAATTATTATGGGTTCTTCTTATATAGATGAGGGAACTGTTGTAGATAAGTCGATTATAGCTGAAAACGTAAAAGTAGGAAAGAATTGCAAGCTTGGTGTCGGCGAAGAAAAACCGAACAATTACAAACCTGACGTATACGCATTTGGACTTTGTACTATTGGAGAGGACAGTGTTATTCCGGATGGCGTAAGTATAGGAAAGAACACAGCGATATCAGGAAAAACTGAACTTACTGATTATCCAAACGGATTACTTGACAGTGGCGAAACTTTGATTAAGGCAGGTGATAAGGTATGAGAGCAATAGGAATCGTGCTTGCTGGAGGAAACAGCAGCAGAATGAAAGAATTATCCAATAAGAGAGCTGTAGCAGCTATGCCTATAGCTGGTGGATTTAGAAGTATTGATTTTGTTCTTAGTAATATGAGCAATTCACATATACAGAAAGTAGCTGTATTTACACAGTACAATGCAAAATCACTCAATGAACATCTTAACTCATCAAAATGGTGGGATTTTGGACGCAAACAGGGTGGCTTGTATGTATTTACACCGACTACCACACCGAATAACAGCTATTGGTACCGAGGAACAGCAGATGCCATTGCACAGAATATTGATTTCTTAAAGTCAAGTCATGAACCATATGTAGTTATAGCATCAGGAGATGGTATCTATAAGATGGATTATGCGAAAGTGCTTGAGTACCATATTGCTAAAAAAGCAGATGTTACAATTGTTACATCAACGGTTGATGAGAGGGATGATCCAAGCCGATTTGGTGTTATAAAGACGGATGCAGATGGAAGAGTTATTGATTTTGAAGAAAAACCGATTACGACAGATGGTCATCAGGTTTCCACAGGGATATATGTCATAAGAAGACGTCAGCTTATAGAACTTATTGAAAAAGCTGCTGAGGAAGAAAGACACGATTTTGTAACAGACATTCTTATCAGATACAAGAACATAAAAAAGATTTATGCGTATAAAATGGATACATATTGGAGCAATATCGCATCAGTTGATTCTTATTATAATACAAACATGGACTTCCTTAAAAAAGATGTCAGGGATTATTTCTTCAGACAGTATCCGGATATATATTCAAAAGTCGAAGATTTACCTCCGGTTAAGTATAATCTTGGCTCAAATGTTAAAAATAGTCTTCTTTCAAGCGGATGTATAATAAATGGTTCAGTAGAGAATTCTATCTTATTTAAGAAAGTGTATGTTGGAAACAATTGTACCATCAAAAACTCGATTATATTAAATGATGTATATATAGGAGACAATACACATATTGAGAACTGTATAGTTGAAAGCAGAGATACGATAAGAGCTAATACCAATTATGTAGGTGAAAACGGACAGGTGAAAATAGTTATTGAAAAAAATGAGAGATATGCATTATAATAAGTAGAAAGTTAGACACATCATGGCATTTTGTCATGGTGTGTTATAAGTTTTCAGACTTAAATTTATTATTTATTACAGCCAAAGGGGGTTAGGACGTGCAGATAACTGACATAAGAGTGCGCAAGATTACAAAAGAAGGAAAAATGAAAGCAGTTGTCTCAGTTACATTTGATGAGATATTTGTTGTTCATGATATAAAAGTCATTGAGGGAGAAAAGGGATTGTTTATTGCGATGCCGAGCAGACGTTCAGGAGATGGGGAATATCGTGATATAGCTCATCCTATCAATTCTGAAATGCGTGATAAGCTTCAGAATGAGATACTTGAAAAGTATGAGGAAGCAGTTAAAGAAAACGGCACAGCGGAATAGATTAAATAGTAATTGAAGTGAAAACTACTAAAAGCATCGTGGAAAAGCGGTGCTTTTTGTGCATTATGGAGAAAAAATAAAAAATAAATAAAAAAGTGGAAAAATACTTGCAAAAGAACTCGAAACAGTGTATACTAGCAACTGCTGTGACATTGATAGCGATGAAGCGTGAGGTTGCTGCCGATACGGCAGGTTTTCCGTGGAGCGAATGTCAAGTTAGGAAACTGGCGACAAGTCACTGTACAACAATTTGATATCTGCATATGTAACATTAGGATACATATTTAGATAAGGCGGGATTCCTGCGGCTTAATTGTAAACCATAGCAGGAAACACCCGGATAAGTGTACAGTCACCACTTGTTCCGCTGAAATTAGCAGACTTGGCGAAAAGCCAGATCAGTATGTCTGCAAAAGTGCGAAAAGGAGGCGGCTTTTTTTATGGCAACAAATGTAATGAGAATTACACTTAAAGCGTATGACCACAATCAAATTGATCATGCTGCTGGAAAGATTATTGAAACATTGAAGAAAAATGGGGCAAAGGTAAGTGGTCCTGTACCTCTTCCAACAAAGAAGGAAGTAGTTACAATTCTTCGTGCTGTTCATAAGTATAAAGATTCCAGAGAGCAGTTCGAGCAGAGAACTCATAAGAGACTGATTGATGTTATCGCTCCTACACAGAAGACTATCGAAGCTCTTACAAAGATGGATATTCCTTCTGGCGTAGCAGTCAATCTTAAAATGAAAGAAAAATAATTCTGAGAATTATTACTATTTAAAAATGAGTAAGTCCTTAGGGTTTATATATAAATCGCGTAATATGCGGTTCGAGTTTTTGGTTTACGAACTTGCACATTATAGACCATCTAGGATGATTTCAATCTTGTATAATAAGAAGATTTGAAATCCGCTGTAGATTAACAGGAGGTGCAAAACAATGAAGAAAGCTATTTTAGCTACAAAGGTCGGTATGACACAGATCTTTAATGAAAACGGAGTTTTAACTCCAGTCACTGTACTTCAGGCTGGTCCTTGCTATGTAACACAGGTAAAGACAGTTGATAATGATGGATACAGTGCAGTTCAGGTAGGTTTTGTTGATAAGAAAGATAAAGTTATCACAAAAGATGCCGCAGGCAAAAAAGAAATCAAGAGAAGTCATGGTGTTAATAAGCCATTACAGGGACATTTTGCAAAAGCTGGTGTTTCTGGAAAGAGATATCTGAAAGAATTCAAGTTTGAGAACGCTGAAGAGTACACACTCGGTCAGGAAATCAAAGCTGATATCTTTGAAGCAGGTGACAAGATTGATGCAACAGGAACTTCAAAAGGTAAAGGATTCCAGGGCGCAATCAAGAGACATGGTCTTCACAGAGGACCTATGGGACATGGTTCTAAGTTCCACAGACATGCTGGTTCAAACGGAGCTTGTTCAGATCCAAGCCGTGTATTCAAGGGTAAGAAGATGCCTGGTCAGATGGGTTCGGTTAAAGTTACAATTCAGAACCTTGAGATTGTTAAGGTTGATGCAGAGCAGAATTTAATCTTAGTTAAGGGTGCTGTTCCGGGACCTAAGAAAGCTTGTGTAGTATTAAAGGAAAGCGTTAAAGCTTCTAAATAATTCTTTTAGAAAGGAGGAAAACACAGATGGCTAACGTATCTGTTTATAATATGGAAGGTAGCGAAGTTGGCAAGATGGATTTAAATGACAACGTATTCGCTGCAAAAGTTAATGAACATTTAATGCATATGGCTGTTGTTTTACAGCTTGCAAATAAACGTCAGGGCACACAGAAAGCTAAGACTCGTTCAGAGGTCAGAGGCGGTGGAAGAAAGCCTTGGAGACAGAAGGGAACAGGTCATGCAAGACAGGGTTCTACAAGAGCTCCACAGTGGACAGGCGGCGGAATCGTTTTCGCTCCAACTCCTAGAGATTACTCTTTCAAGATGAACAAGAAAGAGAAAGCAGGAGCAATCAAGTCTGCTTTGACAACAAGAGTAAATGAGGAAAAATTCTTCGTATTAGATTCTCTTAAATTTGATGAGATTAAGACAAAGAAAATGGTTGCTGTACTTGATGCATTAAAAGTAAACAAAGCACTTGTAATCCTTGATGGTGAGGACAATGCAAATGTTGCGGTTTCAGCAAGAAACATTGAAGGAGTTAGAACAATTCCTGTAAATGCAATCAATGTATACGACATTATGAAATATGAGACAGTTATTCTTACAAAGAGTGCTGTAGCTAAAATTGAGGAGGTGTACGCATAATGGCAGATTTAAAGTATTATGATATCATCCAGAAGCCTATCATCACAGAGAAATCTATGACAGCTATGGAAGAGAAGAAGTACACTTTCGCTGTACACACAGAAGCAACAAAAGCTCAGATTAAAGAAGCTGTTGAAAAGCTTTTTGAGGGAACAAAGGTTGCTAAGGTTAACACAATGAACTTAGACGGAAAGACACGTCGTCGTGGAAGAACAGTTGGAAAGACTGCTAAGTCTAAGAAAGCTATTGTTAAGTTAACAGAGGACAGCAAGGATATAGAAATCTTTGAAGGTCTGTAAAATACAACTTTAGAGATAAAGGATCCAAAGGTCGGAAATAATCGCGTGGAAAACCTATCGCGCGAATCATTTTATAATGAGTATTGAAAGGAGAAAATGTCATGGGAATTAAATCATTTAACCCATATACACCTTCTAGAAGACACATGACAGTTGTTGACAGAACAGAACTTTCAACAGCTGCACCTGAGAAGTCACTCACAGTGTCATTGAAGAAGAACGCTGGTCGTAATGCTCAGGGTAAGATTACTGTAAGACATCGCGGTGGCGGTTCAAAGAGAAAATACAGAATTATTGATTTTAAGAGAAATAAAGATGGTGTTCCAGCAACAGTAAAGAGTATCGAGTATGATCCAAACAGAACAGCAAACATTGCACTTATCGCATATGCTGATGGACAGAAAGCTTACATCCTTGCTCCAGAAGGACTTAAGGTTGGACAGAAAGTTATGAATGGTGCTGATGCTGAGATCGCAGTTGGAAACTGTCTCCCACTTGAGAATATTCCAGTAGGTACACAGATTCACAACATCGAGCTTATGCCTGGTAAGGGCGGACAGCTTGTACGTGCAGCTGGAAACAGTGCACAGCTTATGGCTAAAGAAGGAAAGTATGCAACACTCAGACTTCCTTCAGGCGAAATGAGAATGGTACCAATCGGTGCTCGTGCAACAATCGGTGTTATCGGAAACGGTGAGCATGCACTTGTAAATATCGGTAAAGCAGGACGTAAACGTAACATGGGTATCAGACCTACAGTTCGTGGTTCTGTTATGAACCCTAACGATCATCCACACGGTGGTGGTGAAGGTAAGACTAGTGTCGGACGTCCGGGTCCATGTACTCCTTGGGGTAAACCTGCTCTTGGTCTTAAGACACGTAAGAAGAACAACAAGTCAAATAAGATGATTGTTAGAAGAAGAGATGGTAAAGCCTTAGCTAAATAATTTAAGCTGAGAGGTGTTGAAGTAAGGCTTCAGCCTTAGCTAAATAATTTATTTAACAGGCAGCCACATGAGTTGAATTGGATTAGCCGGTGATCATTATACCGGCAGAATGGAGGATACAATGGCACGTTCATTAAAAAAAGGACCTTTTGCTGATGCCAGCCTTCTTAAGAAGGTAGATGCTCAGGTAGCATCAGGTGACAAGCAGGTTATTAAGACATGGTCTCGTCGTTCCACTATTTACCCATCATTCGTAGGTTTGACATTCGCAGTACATGATGGAAGAAAACATGTACCTGTTTATGTTACAGAGGATATGGTTGGACACAAACTCGGCGAGTTCGTTTCTACAAGAACTTACAGAGGTCATGGTAAAGACGAAAAGAAGAGATAATATATAAATTGATGATGCTATGTGTGGCAAAAGCCACCGTAGCAATTTCACAGAACTTGAAAGGAGGCTTCATCAAATGGCAAAGGGACATAGATCTCAAATTAAGAGAGAGAGAAATGAAAACCAGAAAGACACTAGACCTTCAGCAAAATTATCATACGCTAGAGTATCAGTACAGAAGGCATGTTATGTGTTAGATGCCATCAGAGGCAAAGATGTAGAGACAGCAATCGGTATTTTAACATACAACCCAAGATATGCTTCAAGCATCATTTTAAAATTATTACAGTCTGCAGTTGCAAATGCTGAAAACAACAATGGTATGAATCCAGCTGATTTATACATTGAAGAGTGTTTCGCAAATAAAGGACCGACAATGAAGAGAATCAGACCAAGAGCTCAGGGTAGAGCTTACCGCATCGAGAAGAGAATGAGCCATATCACAATTATTCTTAACGAGCGTTAATAATTGCATCTGGTCTATGAAAGGAGAATATAATGGGACAGAAAGTTAATCCTCATGGTTTAAGAGTCGGCGTTATCAGTGACTGGGATTCTAATTGGTTTGCAGAGGAGAATTTTGCAGATTACCTTGTAGAAGATTACAAGATTAGAGAGTTCGTAAAGAAAAAGTTATACAGCGCTGGTATCTCAAAAATTGAGATTGAAAGACCTACTGACAAAGTTAGAGTTATTATTCATACAGCTAAGCCTGGTTTCGTAATCGGTAAGGGCGGCGAGGAAATAGAGAAATTAAAGAAAGAACTTGCAAAAGTTATTGCTAGAAAAACAGCACTTGACATCAAGATTATGGATGTTAAGAACCCTGATAAGCATGCTCAGTTAGTAGCTGAGAACATTGCAGCACAGTTAGAGAACCGTGTTTCTTTCCGTCGTGCAATGAAGTCTGCAATGGGTAGAACATTAAAGACTGGTGCAAAGGGTATCAAGGCATCTGTTTCAGGTCGTCTTGGTGGAGCTGATATGGCTCGTACAGAGTTCTACAGCGAAGGTACTATTCCACTTCAGACTTTGCGTGCAGATATCGATTATGGTTTCGCAGAGGCTGACACAACTTATGGTAAAGTTGGTGTTAAAGTATGGATCTACAATGGTGAAGTACTTCCAACAAAGAACAATGCCAAAAAGGAAGGGAGCGATAAATAATGTTAATGCCTAAGAGAGTTAAACATCGTAAGCAGTTCCGTGGTAGAATGACAGGAAAAGCGCTCAGAGGAAATAAAATCACAAATGGTGATTTCGGTATTGTGGCAATGGAGCCAGCTTGGATTAAGTCAAACCAGATCGAAGCAGCCCGTATTGCTATGACACGTTACATCAAGCGTGGTGGTAAAGTTTGGATTAAAATTTTCCCAGACAAACCGGTAACAAAGACTCCAGCCGAAACTCGAATGGGTAAAGGTAAAGGTGCTCTTGAATATTGGGTAGCAGTAGTTAAACCTGGTCGTGTAATGTTTGAAATTTCAGGTGTATCTGAAGAAGTAGCCAGAGAAGCTTTACGTCTTGCAACACACAAATTACCTGTTAAGTGTAAGATCGTATCTCGTGCAGACTTAGAAGGAGGTGCGGGCAGTGAAGAGTAAGCAGTTTTTAGAGGAATTAAAGAATAAATCTGTTGAAGAATTAAACGCTGATTTAGACGCTGCAAAGAAGGAACTTTTCAACTTAAGATTCCAGAATGCAACAAATCAGTTAGACAATACAAGCAGAATCAAAGAGGTTAAGAGAAATATTGCCAGAATTAAGACAGTGCTCGCAGCACAGAATTAATTTGCATTGTTATCTCAATTAACATGTTGAACGCAATCAACTTTGAAAGGAGGACACGATCGTGGAGAGAAATCTTAGAAAGACTCGTGTAGGTAAAGTAGTAAGCGATAAGATGGATAAGACAATCGTTGTTGCAATCGTAGATAACGTAAAGCATCCACTTTACAACAAGATCATCAAGAGAACTTACAAATTAAAGGCTCATGATGAAGAAAATACATGCAAGATTGGTGATAGAGTTAGAGTAATGGAGACAAGACCTTTATCAAAGGATAAGAGATGGAGACTTGTTGAAGTTATCGAGAGAGCTAAATAATTCATCAATATTATATATAGAGTATGTAAGACAAGTTAATATATATTCGTGATTGATAACCGCGTTAAGCGGCAGAAAATGGAGGTAAACATGGTACAGCAGGAATCAAGACTTAAAGTAGCTGATAATACAGGTGCTAAAGAACTTCTTTGTATCAGAGTTATGGGTGGTTCAACCAGAAGATATGCCAACATCGGTGATGTCATCGTTGCTTCTGTCAAAGATGCAACACCAGGCGGTGTTGTAAAAAAAGGTGACGTTGTTAAGGCTGTTGTTGTTCGTACAGTAAATAGTACTCGCCGTCCTGATGGTTCTTACATCAGATTTGATGAGAACGCAGCAGTAATCATCAAAGATGATAAGACACCAAGAGGAACTCGTATCTTTGGACCAGTCGCTAGAGAATTAAGAGACAAACAGTTCATGAAAATCGTTTCATTAGCACCAGAAGTGTTATAAGGAGGTGTCACACAAAATGGCAACTAGCAAGATTAAAAAGGGCGATACAGTAAGAGTTATCGCTGGTAAAGATAAAGGCAGAGAAGGCAAAGTAAGTTCTGTAAAAGGTGGTAAGGTCGTTGTTGAGGGCATCAACCAGGTTACAAAACATACTAAACCAAGCCAGGCAAATCCACAGGGTGGTATCGTACAGCAGGATGCAGCAATCGATGTATCAAATGTTATGTATGTTAGCAATGGAAAAGCTTCACGTGTCGGATTCAAGATTGAAGATGGCAAGAAGGTTCGTTACGCAAAAGCAACTGGTGAAGTAATTGACTAATTTCAGAAAGGAGGCAGTTAGCTTTGACTCGTTTAAAAGAGACTTATCAGAAAGAGATCGTTAAAGGAATGACCGACAAATTCGGTTATAAAAACGTTATGCAGGTACCAAAGCTCGCAAAGATCGTTATAAATATGGGTATTGGTGAAGCAAAAGAAAATTCAAAAGTTTTAGATGCAGCAGTAGCTGAACTTGAAATCATCGCTGGTCAGAAGGTTGTTACAACAAAGGCTAAAAATTCAGTTGCTAACTTCAAGATCAGAGAAGGCATGCCTATCGGATGTAAAGTTACACTCCGTGGCGACAAGATGTATGAGTTCTTAGATCGTCTTGTAAATTTAGCATTACCTCGTGTACGTGACTTTAGAGGTGTTAACCCTAATGCATTTGATGGTAGAGGTAACTATGCACTTGGAATCAAGGAACAGTTAATCTTCCCTGAAATCGAGTATGACAAAGTAGACAAAGTAAGAGGTATGGACATTATATTTGTTACTACCGCTGAAACTGATGAAGAGGCTCGTGAATTATTAACACAGTTCGGTATGCCTTTCAAGAAATAAGGAGGTAATTTCATGGCTAAGACTTCTATGAAAGTTAAGCAGCAGCGCAAAGCTAAATTCTCTACAAGAGAGTATAGCCGTTGTAGAATTTGTGGTCGTCCACATGCTTATTTAAGAAAATACGGAATTTGCAGAATCTGCTTCCGTGAGTTAGCTTATAAAGGACAGATTCCAGGCGTGAAGAAAGCAAGCTGGTAAGGAGGTAAACTAAGATGATGACGAGCGATCCTATTGCAGATATGCTTACAAGAATCCGTAATGCAAACACTGCAAAGCATGATACAGTAGATGTACCTGGCTCAAAAATGAAGGTTTCTATCGCTGAAATCCTCAAAAAAGAAGGTTACATTAAGGATTTTGAAATGATAGATGTTGATGGAGTCAAAATGATTCACATCACATTAAAATACGGCGCAAACAAGAACGAGAAGATTATTACAGGAATCAAGAGAATTTCTAAACCTGGTCTTCGTGTTTATGCCGGAAAAGATGAACTTCCTAAGGTACTTGGTGGACTTGGTATTGCAATCATTTCTACAAACAAGGGCGTTATGACAGACAAGGAAGCTAGAAAAGAAAATGTTGGCGGCGAGGTTCTTGCATTTGTTTGGTAATCCAAACAATGCAGCCCCTGGCTTAATATAAACCGAAAGAAAATATGGAGGTGCGGCATATGTCACGTATCGGAAGAATGCCTATCGCGATACCATCAGGTGTAACTGTTGATATTGCAGAAAATAATAAAGTGACTGTAAAAGGACCAAAGGGAACTCTTGAGAGAGTATTACCTGCTGAGATGGAAATTAAGAAAGAGGGCGAGGAAGTTATCGTAAATCGTCCAAACGATCTTAAGAAAATGAAATCTTTACATGGTCTTACAAGAACTCTTATCTACAATATGGTTGTAGGTGTTACAGAGGGATATCAGAAAGAGCTTGAAGTAAACGGTGTTGGTTACAGAGCTCAGAAACAGGGAAAGAAACTTACACTTTCTCTTGGATATTCTCATCCTGTTGAGATGGAAGATCCAGAAGGTCTTGAAGTAATTGTTGAAGGACAGAATAAGATTATCGTTAAAGGTATCGATAAAGAAAAAGTCGGCCAGTATGCAGCTGAGATCAGAGAAAAGAGAGCTCCGGAACCTTATAAGGGTAAGGGTATTAAGTACTCTGATGAAGTTATCAGACGTAAAGTTGGTAAGACAGGTAAGAAATAAGTAAAGGAGTGAATATACGATGATTAAAAAACAGTCAAGAAGTGAAGTTCGTGTGAAGAAACACATGAAGGTTCGTAATCGTTTCTCAGGCACAGCTGAGAGACCACGTTTAGCTGTATTTAGAAGCAACAATCATATGTACGCTCAGATTATCGATGATACTGTTGGTAATACTTTGGTATCAGCTTCAACTTTACAGAAAGATGTTAAAGAAGGTTTAGAGAAAACTAACAATGTTGAAGCAGCTGCAAAACTTGGCGAAGTAATCGCAAAGAAAGCATTAGATAAAGGTATTACAACTGTTGTCTTTGATAGAGGCGGTTTCATATATCAGGGCAAGGTTAAGGCTTTAGCTGAAGCAGCAAGAGAAGCAGGATTAGAATTCTAATATTGGTTGGGATTCGTGAATTGATTTAGGAGGAAAACTCATGAAACGTACAATTATTGATGCCAGCCAGTTAGAGCTGGAAGATAATGTAGTAACAATCAAGCGTGTTACCAAAGTAGTTAAAGGTGGACGTAACATGAAATTTACTGCATTAGTAGTAGTTGGCGATAAGAACGGACATGTTGGTGTTGGCCTTGGAAAAGCAACAGAAATTCCTGAAGCTATCCGTAAAGGAAAAGAAGATGCCATCAAGAAACTTGTTGAAGTTCCTATCGACGAGAACGGCAGCGTACCACATGACTTAACAGGTAAGTTTGGAAGCGCATCCGTACTTATTAAGAGAGCTCCAGAAGGTACTGGTATCATCGCAGGTGGTCCAGCTCGTGCCGTACTTGAGCTTGCAGGTTATAAAAACATCCGTACAAAGTCTCTTGGTTCTAACAACAAGCAGAACGTAGTACTTGCAGCAGTAAATGGTCTTAGCAATCTTAAGAGACCAGAAGATGTAGCAAAGGCTCGTGGTATCTCATTGGAGGAACTTTTAGGCTAATTGTTTAAACTGAATGGAGGCTAATTATGGCAGGAAAGTTAAAGGTTACATTAGTAAAATCTACAATTGGTGCCATTCCAAAACAGCGTGCAACTGTTGAAGCATTAGGCTTAAAGAAAGTAAACAAGACAGTTGAGTTGCCTGACAACGATGCAGTTAGAGGAATGATCTGGCACGTAAGACACCTTGTGAAGGTAGAGGAAATCTAATATAGATTGATGAACGCGGTAAGGGGAAGAGTTATTTATAATAGCTCATCAAATTCCCCCTGCGGCGTTCTTTTTATTCATTATTAATATAAGGTAACAGTTCTTGTGTTATTATATTATGGCTGAACTGTTACCAATTAAAAAAATTTTACTGTACAAACAGATGATGTTTATGGTAGAATATTGAATTGTAGCGAGGGCATAGCCAAGCAAAGCTTGGCATTAGAAAAAAGCAATATATATTTGCTTTTGCCCGTTAGTGATTTGTGTGGCTGTGAGAAGTACAGCCCGTAGTTTTAGGAGGTTAAACAATGAATTTATCAGAATTAAGTCCAGCAGCAGGTTCAAAACAGAGCGACAACTTTAGACGTGGTCGTGGTCATGGTTCAGGAAACGGAAAGACAGCAGGTAAGGGTCATAAAGGTCAGAAGGCTCGTTCTGGTGCTCCACGTCCTGGTTTTGAAGGTGGACAGATGCCACTTTACAGACGTATTCCAAAGAGAGGTTTCACAAACATTAACTCTAAGGAAATCGTTGCTATTAACGTTGACAAATTAGAGAAATTTGCAGACGGTGATGTAGTTACAGTTGAAGCATTACTTGAAAAAGGTATTATCAGCAATCCTAAGGATGGCGTTAAGATACTTGGAAATGGAGAATTAACTAAGAAGCTTACAGTACAGGTAAACGCATTCAGTAAGAGTGCTGTTGAAAAGATTGAGGCTCTTGGTGGAAAAGCTGAGGTGATCTAAGGATGTTTGAAACAGTCCGTAATGCATTTAAAATCAAAGATTTAAGAAAGAAACTTTTTTATACTTTCTTTGCTTTGATAGTTGTCCGTATTGGTTCACAGCTTCCGGTTCCGGGAGTTAAGTATGAAGCAATCAGGGAAATGTTCAACTCACAGAAATCACTCGATTTCTTCAATCAGTTGACAGGTGGTTCATTTGAGTCTATGTCAATCTTTGCGTTGAACATTACACCATACATTACAGCTTCGATCATTATCCAGCTTCTCACAATCGCAATTCCACGTTTAGAGGAATTACACAAAGATGGTGAGGAAGGAAGAAAGAAACTCACAGAATATACAAGATATGTGACAATAGGACTTTCAGTAATGGAAAGTGCTGCCATGGCTATCGGCTTTGGTAACAGCGGATACCTTACTGACGATAAGATTACGTTCACATCAGTTGCAGTCATCATTGTATCATTGACAGCAGGTTCTGCTTTCTTAATGTGGTTAGGTGAGCAGATTACTGAAAAGGGTGTAGGAAACGGTATATCTATTATCCTTTTATATAATATTGTTTCAAGATTACCAAACGACATGGCAAATCTTTACGAGAAATTTATAAAAGGTGCAACTACAGTAACAAACGGTTTATTGGGTGCTGTAATAATTATTGCAGTATTGCTTGGAATGGTAGTATTTATCATCGTTCTTTCTGACGGTGAGAGAAGAATAAGTGTACAGTATTCAAAAAAGACACAGGGAAGAAAACTTGTCGGTGGACAGTCATCTCATATTCCGCTTAAAGTAAACACAGCAGGTGTTATCCCTGTAATCTTTGCAGGTTCACTTTTCTCAATGCCAATTGTTATTGCAGGATTTGCAGGTATTCAGCCGGCATCAGGAGATGGTGCTTCATTTGGTCAGAAGATATTGAAAGTATTAAACCAGAACTCATGGTGTAACTTTGACAGTTTCGGTGAGTTTAAGTATACACTTGGATTAGTAGTATATATTGTATTACTTATATTCTTTGCATACTTCTATACTTCAATCACATTCAATCCACAGGAGATTGCAATGAACATGAAAAAACAGGGTGGTTTCATCCCTGGAATCAGACCTGGAAAACCAACAACTGATTATCTTACAAAAATCCTTAACAGCATCATTTTCCTTGGTGCAATTGGATTATCATTTGTAGCAATAGTACCTATTTTCTTCTCAGGTGCATTTGGTGCGAATGTATCATTCGGAGGAACATCACTTATCATTATCGTAGGTGTTGTACTTGAGACATTGAAGCAGGTAGAATCACAGATGTTAGTTCGTCATTATAGAGGATTCATCAGTGAATAATATCAGGCATAATAATATGTACTTATAAATAAAAACGTCATACATTTAATGTGTGGCGTTTTTTTAGATGTTTGAAAAAATTCTAATTATCTGCAACATCTGAGCATAATATCTGTCTTATAGAGTGAAGCGGATAAAATTTAAGAAATTAAGACAAGAGTTAAAAAGGGGGATTATTATGAAGAGAAGAAGTATCTTAGTAATGATAATTATGCTCATGATATTTGCATTTCAATATGCGGATAAGGATGTATGTCATGCAGCAGGAAAAGTAACGGAATACGGAACAGTAAGTAAAAATGGTGAGGTATTGTACATACCTAAAAAAGTAATTGCAATAGGTGGTATTAATGATTATTGGAATGATGATTTTGATTCAATAAAAAAGATAGTTGTATCTAAAAAAAATAAAAGTTATAAAGCCATAGATGGAGTTTTATTTAACAAAGAAGGCACTGAATTGGTTTCATATCCTATGAAAAAAGCGGGAACTACATATAAAATTCCAAGTACGGTAAAGAGTGTTGCAAGCTATGCATTTGCGGGAAACAAAAAACTTAAAAAAATAGTAGTTGGCAAAAATGTTAAAAAGTTTGATGCGAATGCGATTAGCAGAAACAGGTTAATTGGTGGGGGATGTACACAACTGGAAAAGATAACTGTCTCTAAAGAAAACAAATACCTTAAGATGGTGAATGGAGTTTTGTTTAACAAAAAGGGAACAAAGTTACTGATATATCCTCCAAAAAAGAAGGGAAGTACATACGAACTTCCGAATTCAACAAAATATATAGGCTGGTATGCATTTATGGGTAATGTCAGTTTAAAGAACGTAACGGTTGATGAGAATGTCAGTAAAATCAATGAATGTGCATTCAGGGGAACAAAAATAGAAAAGATTGAGTTGTCAGGTGGAAGAGCAGATGCTGATACGAGTCTTACAATAGCAATGGATGCATTTTCAGACTGCAATCATTTGGAGGATATTACAGGTGGCTACAGAGTATCTGAGGTAGGCTGGTATGCTTTTGATTCGTGTGTCAATTTGAAAAACATGGATATAGGAATGGGACTTAAAAAGATAGATGCTGCATTTGAAAGATGCCGTAGTTTAAGAAAAATCTGCTTATCAAATAAAATAGAAGATATAAATGGTGGAGCGTTTTCAGAGGGTGCATGTAAAGAGTTTTCAGTGGAAGACGGGAGTGAAAGTTATAAGAGTATAGATGGTTGTTTGTATAAGATAGTTGACAGTGAAAAAGATGATTTGAAGCTGATGTATGCTGCAAATACAACCGATTTTAAGTATGCTACACCGGAAAATGTAACGGAAGCAGACATGTGTGCATTTCGTGGAAGAGACAATATAAAAGAAATTGACATAGGCGGTGAAATAGAAGAACTTAGCTGGTACTCATTAATCAACTGCAGCAATCTTGAGACATTAAAATTATCTTCAAAGCTGAAAAGCTTTGACAGAGATATGACTGCTTACAGTTTTGATAATGATTTAACAAACTTAAAAAACATAATAGTCGATGAGGGTAATACTGAATATGAGTCATATAACAACGAACTTTTTGAAAAAGGAAAAAAGAATTTGATTTTGTTACCGTATGGCAGCGACAGTATAGTTATTCCAAAAGAAACTGAATATATATGTGGTGGGATAGCAAAAAATAAATTTAAAGATATTAAAGTTGAAGATGGCAATAAATATTTTACAGTCAATTCAAATGTTTTATATAATAAGGATATTACAGAAATAATAATCTTTCCTTCATATAAAACGACTTACACATTACCGGCAACATTAAAAGAATTTCCGTCAATGACTTACAGGTATACGGAGGATTATTTAGATATAGAAGGAGAGGCTTGGATAACAAGGGCAGACGAAAATCTGGAATGTGTGAAAGTTGCAGAAGGCAACAAAGTTTATAAGGCTGTAGATGGAGTTTTATATCTGAAAAATACTAAACAATTGGAGTATTACCCACCGGCAAAAAAGGGAAGTTATGAAATAATAGAAGGAACAAAGTATGTTAACGATGCTGCATTTATTTATACAAAATATTTGACATCACTTACAGTACCTGACAGTGTTAAAAGTATTATAATTAGTCCGAGAGATTCAAAAAGTTTGAAACAACTTACGGTATCGATAAAATGTGAGGTTATAAAAATGACAAAGAGAGAAGGTGGTGGCGTTAAAGTTTACAGGCGTTTGGTACTCAAATGCTAGTATAACGAATAATTAAGTTTAAGCTCCTTGCATCTGTGATGCATGGGGCTTTTATCATTGCATGACGGACATGAAGATGCGAAAACGGTAATAATTATTATCTATGTGGAGTGACGGTATAGTGTGAATTGTGTTATTATATATAAAAATGTGTGATGAATTAAATGAGTTTTTATTAAAAATAATTGGGTAGATATTTTGACGGAGATTGAAGATGAGTATAAACATAATAGAAATTAAAGATTTTGATGCAGAGGAACTTGATGTATATGCGAGATTATCCGAGGGACAATTGTTGAACAGGGCTGAGCCGGGGAAAGGGATTTTTATAGCAGAAAGTCCTAAAGTTATAGAAAGAGCGCTTCATGCGGGATATGAACCAATATCCTGTCTTATAGAAAAAAAGCATATTGACGGCGAAGGAAAAAACATATTGGAAAAATGCAATGAAATATATGAAAACATTATGGAAAATAAATCAAATGATGAAACAGATATGCAGGGATTTCCGGTATATACGGCGGAATTTGACATTTTAACTAAGCTTACGGGTTTTCAACTTACAAGAGGAATGTTATGTGCGATGCGGCGTAAACCATTGCAGACGCTTGAAAAAATTTGTGATGGTGCAAAACGTATTGCAATACTTGAAAATGTTATGAACCCGACAAATGTTGGTGCGATTTTTCGCTCTGCCGCTGCACTTAATATAGATGCGGTTGTCCTGACAAACGGAAGCAGCAATCCATTATACCGAAGGTCAGCAAGAGTCAGCATGGGAACAGTGTTTCAGATACCTTGGACATTTATTGATATATTGGATAGTGAGGGAACTTATATTGATAGACTTCACAAACTCGGATTTAAGACGGCGGCGATGGCACTGGAAGATGATTCGGTAAGTATTGACGATGCGAATGTGGTATCAGAGGAAAAACTTGCGATAATACTCGGAACAGAAGGTGACGGACTTTTGAAAAACACGATAGACGAAAGTGATTATACGATAAAAATACCTATGTCACATGGGGTCGATTCACTTAATGTTGCAGCGGCAAGTGCTGTTGTATTCTGGGCTGTCAGACCGTGTGCCGCAGACTAAATCTGCGCAGATTAAAAAAATATTAAAATATATATAAAAAGGAAATTAAGTGTATGGAAGAAATTTCAGATGAAAGATATAGTATTGCTGATGAAGCTATATATGACGCATTTTTTTTGATTTTAAAAGAGAAAGAATTAGATAAAATAACTGTGACTGATATAATAAAAAAAGCCGGAATTGTGAGAAGTACATTTTATAATCATTTTGATAATATCCCGGCTTTGATAAATGCAATAGAAGATAAGACCATAAATGAAATTTTCAATTTGATGGAATCATTTCATGCAGAAAATGACCATGATATATGCAAATCATATTTTCTTGCGTTATGCAATTATACGATGAAAAACAGATATCTGGCAGATATTTTAAAAAGTCCCAGAGGAAATAATTTTTTTGAAAAAACCATGACAATGTTTCATGATTATGTGAGGCATATAACCAATAGCGTAATGCCGTCGAAACATAGTAAACAGGAGTTTTCATATATGGTAGCGGGTTCCATTGGCAGTACATTAGGTGTACTACACAAATGGAGCAGGGAAAATTTTGAAGTACCTGCCGAAGCTGTTGCAGAGTTTATGACGCAGACATTTATGACAGGAATGTTACCTTTTATGCATTAGTACAACGAATAACTAATTATTCGTTGTACTATATCATTGGTTCATCAATAAGAGCTTCCTGTCTTTTTATCTTCTTTGTTGAACTTCTTATAAATGGATTTTTCCGTATCACAAGACCTGTTATGCGGCGGTAGGTCGGCTGTTCACTGTTATATTTGTCAATAAACGCCTGTAAATTTTTTCGGACTTCATCTTCTGTCATATTAGCTGCAAGAACAAGCTCCTGTTCGGGATAAATTCTTGCTGTGAGTCCGTTTTTCTCTCCGGTAACGATAACTTCACCTACAAGTTCATCAAGTGCAAGCTTATTTTCGATTTCTTCAGGTGAAATATTTTCGCCGTTTGAAAGAATTATTAAGTTTTTAACACGTCCATTGATAAAAAGAAAACCATCTTCATCGATATAGCCTTTATCACCGGTATGCAGCCATCCGTCTCTCAAAGTTTCAGCCGTTTCCTTTGGCATATTATAATAGCCTTTCATAACGCTTGTTCCTCTTACAAGAATTTCACCATTATCAAACGAGATTTCAGCGTTTGAGAGAGGGCGGCCGATAGATCCGGTTTTATGGCAGCCTGGAAGATTTGAACTAATTACAGGTGAGCATTCTGACATACCATAACCTTCATATATATCTATGCCATATTCAGCAAATTTATCAATGTAAAAAGGATCAAGGTGGGCACCTCCCATAAATATAATGCGCAGATTTCCACCAAATATTTTGTTCGCCAGAATATTTTTAGGAATTGAAGGGTCAGCAGCAGCAAGTCTTTTGTAGATTGTTTCAACCATCATAGGAACCATAAGAATCACTTCCGGCTTAAAAACACCCATATTTCTCATCATATGCATGAGAGAATCATTTATACATACAGTTGCACCGAGAGAGAAGCCTTTTAGCCAGTCCATTACAAGACAATATACATGGTGAATAGGAAGTACACTGAGCATGACAGTTCCGGATTCAGTATAATAATTTACTGATTGAACATTTGAAGCAAGATTATTATGAGTCAGCATGACCCCTTTGCTTTTGCCTGTTGTTCCGGATGTAAAAATTATAGTTGCTGTATCATCCGGAGCAGGTCTGTCAGCATCATTATCCGAGGTTCTGATAATATTTTTTAAGTTTGAGACGAAAGAAACGGTGTTGTTGTTGTTAATGGAATTATTGGCAAAAGCAGATATTTTATTTAATATACTGTTCTTTTCAGTGTCATTGTTATCACTGTTGAGTATCCATATATTTTTTAATTTTGGGCAGTCAGCAAGGATTGAGGAAAGCAGGGAAAGATTTTTAGGACTTAAAAAAAGTGCTTCTGAATCTGAACGGTTGATAAGGTCTGTCAGATCTTTGTCAGGAAGCCCGGCATCAAGAGGAACGGCAACACATCCACCTGTGATTATACCGAGATAACTTTCAATCCATTCTACTGAACTTGTACCAATCAGAGCTATATGTTTTTTTAAGAAGCCTTCTTTTAAAAGAGCTTTTCTGATGGCAGTAATGTTTTCGTGTAGGGATGCATAATTTATCTCAAAAATTTCTTTCTTTTTAAGCCATTTGACAGCAGTAAGTTCCGCAAACCTGCAGGCACTTTCTTCTATAATGTCACGAATAAGTTTTTCCATAATTACCTCCATAAAAATTCTAAAGATACAAAATTATTAGACTAATGTATTTAAAAGTTCAAGAGCTTCTGAAACATTGCGAATTTTTAATGCTTCTTCATCTTCAAGTTCTACATCAAAAGTATCTTCAAGTTCACCGAGAAATGACATAAAGTCAAGAGAACTAAAGCCAAGATCTTCTCTAAATCTCATATCACCATTCATATCCTCAGGCTTTACTTCACAATACTGTGCAACGATATTTTTAAACTGCATTTCCTTTGTCATGTTTTTTTCCTCCATATAATAAAATTTTGAGAGTACATAAGAATTTAGTTTCATAAAATTTAATATGTTATACCTGTTCTATTATTTCTCCAATAGTCATATCAGGTTCTGCAATTCCTTTAAAGAGTATACGCATCATGTAATAATATAGAAGTTCCATGTCATGTTCTTTAAGATTGGCAGTCTGATAATGGTATGAAAAATTTGTTCCACCGTTATCGGTATGTGATACAGTCAGATACATTTTTTTTGTTGCGGCACCGTTTGCAAACCATTTTGAGTGCTGTGGTATGTTTTCAAGGTGCGGATTATCCATTTTTACAGTCATCGGCTGATATGTAAGATAGCAGCTTTCGTATGATGTATTTTCGGGTGTTTTATAACGCCGTCTCATTTCTTCCTCAATCAGAGCAGGATCATAATTGCTGTGCATATAGATTCTGTTTTGTATATCCTGTATTTCATGTGCTGCCGTTAAAAAATCAGTATCAGCAGAAATAACAGTTCTGCATGGAAACATAATCGTACGGCTTCCGCCGGATGTCCATTCATCATGAGTAGAACGTCTTGATATAAAATTTTCAATTGTTATATCTTCCTGTCCGTCATTAACTTTAGAAAGATAGGTTCTGATTCCCAAGAGGAGGAGATTTGTCATGGAAAGCTGATGGTTTGTGCAAAAATCCAGCAGATTTTTTGTAGGTTCAGGCTCAAGATAATAGTCTTTAACTGCTACAAATAAATTTTTCAGTTCAATGTCTGCAGCTCTTAAATTTTTGTCATTGTGAAGTTTTCTTGATTCCTCCAAAATTGCGGGGCCTTGTATATCAGAATAAAGAGGTTCGCCTAGAATGTCTAATTGATCATCCCAAAATTTTTTATCTTTTAAAAATCTTTTTTTATTAGCAGCTTTTTCAAGATCTTTAGAAAGAACGGTTTCAAAATCAGCGAGATCTTTTGGAAAATCAGAACCGAATCTGTAATGTGTATAAAGCTGCATCAGATCATTTATCATTACTATCAGACCACAGGAATCAATGAGACGGTGATCCATATGTATAAAAAATCCGTTGTATCCATCAGGAAGTTTTAACATTGTTACATCGCACATAGGAATATCGTTTCCATCCATTGTTTTATATGCCCATTGTTGCATAAGCTTGTCGGCATCCGCCATATTCATATTTGAGAGATCCTTTATAGGAATGTCTCTTGAATCGTTTGATACAATATATTGCATGACATCACAGTTTTCATCAGGTTTTGTAAAACGAAGACGCATACAGCCATAACGCTCAAATTCAAGTTGAATGCATTTTTTTAAAAGACCAAAATCAAGAGCAGCCTTTAAGGATGCAACAACGCTTACTCCTGATACCTGCTGGGTTTTGTATTTTTTGATCCAGTTATAATGCATTTTTTGTGCCGCCGTCAATGGATAATAATTTTTCATGTAAAACCTCCTCAATTTTTGCATTTTTTTCTTTTGCAAAGGTAGCATAATTTTTTGGAGATTACCACCCCTTTGGAGACTTAACGGACATTTTACATAAAATTGACCAAGACCTGTCTTAAAACTTCAGGTCAAGGCAAATAAATTTTTATTGAAATAACTGCTGATTTAGGATAATATATATATTGAGCGTTCTTTGAATACAATAGAATAGTTCAGAGATAATAACAGTGGTTAGTGATAAATTATATCGTTCATGCAAAGAACATAACGTGAACGCAAACCTGATTTTTTGAGAGGAGAACAGAATATGAAGATTATTATGTTAGGCGCACCTGGAGCAGGTAAAGGAACTCATGCAAAGAAGATTACAGAAAAGTACGGTATCCCGGCTATCTCTACAGGAGATATTTTTAGAGAAAATATTAAAAATGGTACAGAACTTGGAAAAAAAGCTAAAGAATATATGGATGCAGGAAATCTTGTACCAGATGAATTGGTATGTGATCTCGTAGTAGACCGTCTTAAGCAGGATGACTGCAAAAAAGGATATATTCTTGATGGATTTCCAAGAACAATACCACAGGCAGAAGCACTTACTGCTGCGCTTGCAAAAGACGATGATGCTATAGATTATGCACTTGAGATTTTCTTAGAGGATCAGGCTATTATTGATAGAATGAGTGGAAGAAGAGTCTGTAAGTCTTGCGGAGCAACATATCATGTTGTAAATATTCCTCCAAAGAAAGAAGGAATATGTGATGAATGTGATGGTGAACTTATCACCAGAGATGATGATGTTCCTGAGACTGTAAAGAAGAGACTTAGTGTATATCATGAGCAGACAGCTCCACTTATTGATTACTATAAGAAACAGGGAATTTTAAAAGTTATCGATGGTTCAAAAGGACTTGATACATGTTTCAAAGAGATTTGTGATATACTTGAAGGTTAGTGCAAAGTATATTATGTAAATCTTTAAATTCGGACACTATATGTGCATGATATAAATTGTCTCGATATCAAAAAAATAAAGAAAGAAGGCACATTAACATTATGGCAGTAACAATTAAATCAGAACATGAAATTGAATTGATGCGTGAGGCAGGAAGGATTTTAGCTATAGTTCATGACGAACTTGCAAAAATTGTAAAACCCGGTATAAGTACACTTGACATTGACAGAAAATGTGAAGAGATTATCAGAAGTTATGATTGTATACCATCATTCCTCAATTATCAGGGATTTCCTGCATCAGTATGTACATCAATAAATGAGCAGGTAGTACATGGAATACCGAATAAAAAGAATATTCTTAAAGAGGGTGATATTATCAGTCTTGATACGGGAGTAATCTATAAAGGTTATCAGTCTGATGCGGCTCGTACACATGCGGTAGGAGAGATTTCACCTGAGGATCAGAAACTGATTGATGTTACTAAACAGAGTTTCTTTGAGGGAATGAAAATGGCAAAAGCTGGAAATCATCTTTATGATATATCAAAGGCAATTCAGGACTATGCAGAATCAAATGGTTTTTCAGTAGTAAGAGAGATGGTTGGACATGGAATAGGAAAAGAAATGCATGAAGAACCACAGATACCGAATTTCAAGCCAATAGGAAGAGGAATGAAACTTCGTGCAGGCATGACATTTGCCGTAGAGCCTATGATAAACAGAGGAAAGAAAGAAATTTGGATACTTGAAGATGGCTGGACATGTGTTACAAGAGATGGTATGAATTCAGCACATTATGAAAATACACTTCTTATAACAGAAGGAGAGCCGGAACTTTTATCATACAATAAAGATTTGGCATAGGTTTAAAAGTGATAACAGAGTCAGGCAGTGATGCATTTACAGACTGAAATCCTTGTTTAATATATCATAGGTGTGATAGCAGATTGGTAAGAGTTGTGTTAATATGGCATCATTGTCTGACTTAAAATAAGTATAAATAAAGGATTTTAAAAAGACGGAGGTTATTTATGTCTAAAGAAGATGTTATTGAAATTGAAGGAATTGTAGTTGAGAAGCTTCCAAATGCTATGTTTAAGGTTGAGCTTGAAAATGGACATCAGGTTCTTGCACATATCAGTGGAAAACTTAGAAAGAATTTTATCCGCATATTGCCGGGAGATAAGGTTACTATGGAAATGTCACCTTATGATCTTACAAAGGGACGTATCACATGGAGAGATAAATAGGATAGTGGTGAAAGGCAAATCTTGGTGATTTGTCTTTTTGTTTGTTTAACAAAATACAAGAGGAGAGTACAAATGTTAAAGAGAAAAAGAAAACTTACAGCTATGCTTTTGGCTCTTGCGGTTATGCTTGGCGGTTTGCAGCAGTTTACCATGCCGGGAGTGAAAGCACAGGCAGCAGCAAAGACAAATGTTACAGCAAAGTCTCAGGCAGTAGCCGATGTTAAGAGCAATAGTGTTAAAAGTAAAAATACAATTAAGAAAAATACTAAAACTAAAGGTAAGTTAAAGGGTGAGGATATTATGGCACCTGCGGTACCTGTAACGGGTTCTGCTATTGATGATGACGAATTGCCGAGAATGGATGTTTCCATAAAGCAAGGTGATTCAAAAAAGATAGAATTAAATTGGAATTCATATGAAGGTGCAGATTATTATTGTGTTTTTTATGTAAAAGGCAGTTTCGAGCAGCCATCTGAAGATGAAGGACAAATAAATTATATTAATCAGAATTTTGTATACAACGAAACAGAGTTTACACTTGAAGTAAGCAGGGGTCAGGACTATTCTTTCTGTGTTGTTGCATATTCAGGTGAAGATGTCGCTATTGCCAGGACGGACAAACTTACGAGTTGTATTCCTAAAAAGAACAGTGTCAGATTTACAAGACTTAACTCAAGAAAAGTAAAATTGAGTTGGAACAAATCGGCAGGTGCTGACAAATACATTATATATAAGAAGATAAACAATAATAAATACAAAAAACTTGCTGAGACAAAGAAATTAAAATATAACGATGGCAAGGTAAGAGCCGGTAAAAAATATAGATATTATATAACTGCAGTTGGCATCTACAATAAAGAAACATTCAAGACAAATTCTAATGTAAGAGGTTTTGTTATTGCAAATTTTGTAAGTACAGGTCATCAGAAGTACAGTTATAATGAGATGAGTGGTGATATTAAGCAGCTTGCAAATACATATTCAGATTATGTCAAAGTAAATGTTATCGGAAAATCAAATGACAAGAGAAATATTTATGATGTAGTGATAGGAAATCCGAAAGCTAAAAAAACAATGCTTGTTGTAAGTTCAATACACGCAAGGGAATATATGACAGCTCAGCTTAGCATGGCTCAGATAGAACATTATCTTAAAAATTATAACTGCAGAGTAAAAGGTGTTAGTGTAAAGAAAACATTAAGTAAGATAGCAATACATTATATACCGATGACAAATCCTGACGGTATAACAATATCACAGTTTGGAATATCAAAGATAAGAGATAAAAAGCTTCGCAAAGCACTTTACAGAATGCCGGGAGCAGGCAGCACTTCGACATGGAAAGCAAATGCAAGAGGTGTAGACCTCAACAGAAACTTCAAATATAATTACCATGCAAGATACGGAGGAAGCCGTGGAGGTTCAGGATATTCAGGACCATATGCTGAGAGTGAACCGGAGACAAGGGCAGTATCAAAGCTGATAAGAACATTGAAGAAAAATACAAAACTGGCAGGAACGGTAAATTATCATGCAATGGGCTCAATCGCATTTGGAAGCGTCAGAGATAAAACGACAAGAAGCGTAAAGAGAACAACGATAAAAATGTACAATCTTGCAAGAAGCATTACAGGTTATGCAAGCAGTGCAAGTTATGAAGGAAGCGGAAAAAGTGTCGGAGCATTGAGAGAGTATACAATGTACAATATGAGAATACCGAGCATAACACTTGAGATAGGTGTCGGCGGATGCCCTCTTCCAAGTTCGCAGTTTGGTTCAGTGTGGAGAAGAAACTACAGTCTTGTGATAAGAGAAGCGAGATTGTTTATATAATTAGGTACTCCTGCTGATAAAAAAGAAAAAGTTTATATCAATCTCTGCGTCAAAGCAGCCACAACAAAAATTATTCAAAAAATGCTTGCATACGAAAAAAATATATGATAAAATAGCAAATGGACTTTATGAAAGGAGGTTATTGCTGTGAAAGTTAGATCTTCAGTAAAACCAATTTGCGAAAAATGTAAGGTCATCAAAAGAAAGGGTAAAGTCAGAATTATCTGCGAAAACCCTAGACACAAACAGAGACAGGGCTAATTAGTTGACAGAAGCCAAAGCAGTATTACTTTGGTTTTTCTGTTGTTATAATATAGAACTTGCTTTCTGTTCGTTATGGTACGATATGTACTATGATATTGTAGACAGGCTGATTACCTGTTTCAGCGGAAGGTTGTGTCATTTCAATTGGAGCTGGTCTTATCAACGGCAGATTGATGACTGCGGCGTAGTACCGGCTGCCATTTCGCAGGCAGCTCGACATTTGTTCACCATAGTGGTGTCCGAAAAGGAATAGTCTATGCAATAGGATTACAATTTAAAGCGGCTGACAGTGCATGACACTGTAAATCATTCATGACAATATTGTTTCACAAAGTGTGAAAAATATTGTTTTAACTAACAATCTAGAAAATTAACGGAGGTGTAAAGTACACATGGCTCGTATTAGTGGTGTAGATTTACCAAGAGAGAAGCGTGTTGAGATCGGACTTACCTATATTTATGGTATTGGTAGAGTAAGCTCAAACCGTATTTTAGCAGAAGCTAATGTCAATCCTGACACACGTGTTAAGGATCTTACTGATGACGAAGTAAAGCGCATTAGCAGTGTGATTGATGAGTCACAGACAGTTGAAGGTGATCTTCGTAGAGAAATCGCTATGAATATCAAGAGACTTCAGGAAATTGGATGCTATAGAGGCATTCGTCACAGAAAAGGTCTTCCAGTTCGTGGACAGAAGACAAAGACAAACGCTAGAACACGTAAAGGTCCAAAGCGTACTGTCGCAAATAAGAAGAAATAATAGATAATATGTACAAATTCTAGTAGGAGGGTTTGACAATGGCTAAACAGGTAGCAAAAAAGGCAAGTAAGAAGCGTGTCAAGAAGAATGTCGGACATGGACAGGCACACATTCAGTCTTCCTTTAATAATACAATCGTTACGCTCACAGACGCTGAAGGAAATGCAATTTCTTGGGCAAGTGCAGGCGGATTAGGATTCAGAGGTTCAAAGAAGTCTACACCTTATGCAGCACAGATGGCTGCTGAGACTGCAGCAAAAGCAGCAGTACCTCATGGATTGACTTCAGTAGATGTTATGGTAAAAGGACCAGGTTCTGGTCGTGAAGCAGCAATTCGTGCATTACAGGCATGTGGAATCGATGTAACAAGCATCAGAGACGTAACACCTGTACCACATAACGGATGCCGCCCACCAAAGCGTCGTCGTGTATGATTTTTGTGGCTTTTGCCACAAAACATTAAGAACAGTCTGCTTTCTGAAGCAGATATAAAGATGAATAATTATTTGTGTATTATTATATAGGAGGAAATAAACATGGCAAGAGATATGACTCCAGTACTCAAGAGATGTAGAAGTCTTGGAATTGACCCTACATTCCTTGGTCTTGATAAGAAGTCTAATAGAAATGCTAGAGCTGGTAGAAAACAGAGCGAATATGGTCTTCAGCTCAAAGAGAAGCAGAAGGCAAAGTTCATCTATGGTGTTTTAGAGAAGCCTTTCAGAAACAACTTTGCAAGAGCTCAGAAATTAAAGTATGGTACAACAGGTGAAAACCTTATGATTATCCTTGAGCTTCGTCTCGACAACGTACTTTTCAGAATGGGTTATGGTCGTACAAGAAAAGAGTCAAGACAGATTATCGATCACAAGCATGTACTTGTAAACGGTAAATGCGTAAACATCCCTTCATATGAAGTAAAACCTGGTGATGTTATCGAAATCAAAGAGAAGCACAAAGGTGCTCAGAGATATAAGGATATTCTTGAAGTAACAGACGGAAGAATCGTACCAGAGTGGCTTGAAGCTGACCATGAGAAACTTTCCGGAGTAGTTAAGGAAATCCCAACAAGAGAGCAGATAGATGTTCCTGTAAATGAAGTGCTTATCGTCGAGTTATATTCTAAGTAATATTAACTGGCAGCAAAGCATAACACCCAAAAGGAGGTACTTAGAGTGCTTGATTTTAAAGAACCAAATATTGAGATAGCTGAGATTTCAGAAGATAAAAGATATGGACGGTTTGTAGTTGAACCTCTGGAAAGAGGATATGGTACAACTTTGGGTAATTCTCTTAGAAGAATTATGCTTTCATCATTGCCGGGTACAGCCGTTAGTCATATTAAAATTGACGGCGTGGTTCATGAGTTTGCTGCAATTCCTGGAGTAAAGGAAGATGTTACGGAAATCATTATGAATATCAAGAGTCTTGCTATTAAAAACAACAGCGAGACAAATGAGACAAAGACAGCTTATATTGAAGCTTCTGGTGAGTGTGTCGTAACAGCAGCAGATATTCAGGTGGATCAGGATATCGAGATTATGAATCCGGATCAGGTTATAGCTACACTCAGTGGCGGACCTGATTGCAAATTATATATCGAGATGACAATTGTAAATGGTCGTGGTTATATCAGCTCTGATAAGAATAAGAGAGAAGATTTACCAATCAATGTAATTGCAATTGATTCTATCTTTACACCGGTAGAGAGAGTAAACATCAAGATTGAGAATACTCGTGTTGGTCAGATAACTGATTACGATAAGTTAACAATAGAAGTATATACAAATGGAACTATTGAGCCGATTGATGCTATCAGTTTGGCAGCAAAAGTTCAGAGTGACCATTTGAAATCATTCATCAATCTTTCAGACAAGACATCAAGCATTCAGGTGATTGCCGAGAAACCGGACAATACTGAAGACAAGGTGAAAGAGATGAACATTGATGAGCTTGAGCTCTCAGTTCGTTCATACAATTGTTTAAAGAGAGCCGGTATCAATACTGTCGGTGAACTTTGCAATCGTACATCTGAGGATATGATGAAAGTTAGAAACCTTGGACGTAAGTCATTAGAAGAAGTTATAGCTAAATTGAAAGAGTTAAACCTTTCATTTAACTTAAGCGAAGATTAATTAGGAGGTAAGCACACATGGCAGGCTATAGAAAACTTGGAAGAACTTCCAGTCAGAGAAAAGCATTGCTTCGTAATCAGGTAACAGATTTGTTATTCTATGGAAAAATCGTTACAACGGAAGCTAAGGCAAAAGAAATCCGTAAGATTGCAGAAGGTATCATTGCTTTAGGCGTAAAAGAGTGCAATAATTTTGATACAGTGAAAGTTACTGCTAAGGTAGCTCGTAAAGATAAAGATGGTAAGAGAGTTAAAGAAGTTGTAGACGGTAAGAAAGTTACAGTTTATGACGAAGTAGAGAAGGAAATCAAGAAAGATCAGCCTTCAAGACTTCATGCAAGAAGACAGATGCAGAAAACTCTTTTCACAGTTACAGAAGTTCCTGCTGACAAGCAGAACCGCAGAAAAGATACAAAGAAAGTTGATGTTGTATCTAAGGTTCTTGACGAAATCGCACCAAAATACACAGACCGCAACGGTGGATATACACGTATCGTAAAGATCGGTCAGCGTAAAGGTGACGCAGCTATGGAAGTACTTATTGAGTTAGTATAATTCAGTAACAAGAATAATATAAGTATAAATAGGGCTATCACATATGTGGTAGCCTATTTTGTATAATAGGAAATTTTGTCTGCAAAATGAAAGTTGGTGACAGCATGGAGAACATGATAGACGCAAAAGGACTGGTGCATGAGTATTCAAGACGTGATGAAAATGGTAATGTCACTGAGATAAAGAGAGCACTTGACGGTATTGATATTAAAGTGAAGCAGGGAGATTTTATAGCTGTTTTGGGAGCAAACGGCTCAGGTAAATCGACATTTGCAAAACATTTGAATGCACTTCTTGTACCTACGGAGGGAACACTGTTTGTAAACGGTATGGACACTTCTGACAGTGATAATGATTTGAAAATAAGACAAACAGCGGGTATGGTATTTCAAAATCCTGACAATCAGATAATATCAAATGTAGTTGAGGAGGATGTCGGATTCGGTCCCGAAAATATAGGAGTGCCAACTGAGGAAATATGGAAAAGAGTAGAAAAGAGCCTTAAAGCTGTCGGAATGACGGCGTATAGAAAATCTTCACCAAACCATTTGTCGGGTGGTCAGAAACAGAGGGTTGCAATAGCGGGCATAATGGCGATGAAGCCAAAATGCATAATACTTGATGAGCCGACAGCCATGTTAGACCCGGTAGGACGTAAAATGGTAATTGACACGGTAACTGAACTTAACAAAAAAGAGGGGATAACTATTATACTCATAACTCATTATATGGAAGAGGTTGTGGGAGCCGATTATGTATATGTAATGTCTGACGGAAAAGTACAGATGCAGGGAAAACCAAGACAGATATTTGCAAAAGCAGAAGAACTTGAACAATATAGACTTACAATTCCTGAAATTACAAAAATTGCATTGGAACTAAATAAAAAAGGTATGAATATACCAAAAGATATTTTGAATGCAGAGGAACTTGTGGGATTTCTTGGTAGTTTGGGTTAATTTGGAGGTTGAGCATGGGAATCAGACTTGAAAATGTAAATTATATATATGCTGCCGGGACTGCTGAGGAAAAAAAGGCATTAGATAATATAAATCTTACGATAAATGATGGGGAATTTATAGGTCTTGTAGGACATACAGGTTCCGGAAAATCAACGCTTACACAGATTTTAAATGGACTTGAGAAAGCAACATCAGGCAGTGTTTTCTATAATGAAAGAAATATATATGATAAAAACTTTAAAATGAAAGAGTTAAGGGGAAATGTGGGATTGGTGTTTCAGTATCCGGAACATCAGCTGTTTGAGGTTTCCGTAATAGAAGATGTTAAATACGGACCTAAAAATCTCGGACTTGATAATTTGGAAATAGAAATCAGGTCATTTGAAGCTCTTAAAATGGTAGGAATAGGTGATGAATTGCTTGATGCATCACCGTTTGCATTGTCGGGAGGTCAAAAGAGACGTGTAGCCATAGCGGGTGTGCTTGCAATGAAACCAAAGATACTCATACTTGATGAACCGATGGCGGGACTTGACCCGGCAGGACGTGATGAGATACTTGAACTGCTCGCAAAGCTTCATCGGGAAAATGATATGACGATACTTCTTGTGTCACACAGCATGGATGATGTTGCAAAATATGTTGACAGAATGCTTGTAATGAATGACGGAAAGATTGTTCTTGACGGAGAACCAAGGAAAGTATTTAAATATCAGAGGGAACTTGAAGATATAGGACTTGGTGTGCCGCAGGCAACAAATGTTATACACAAACTTAATGCTATCGGAGCAGGTATAGAAGAAGAATGTATAACACCGAAAGAAGCGGCAGATGCTATTTATAACAGATACATGAAAGGGAACAAATGATTAGAGATATTACCATCGGACAATATTATGCGACAGATTCAGTGATACACAGACTTGACCCGAGAGTAAAAGTAGTTGGAACATTAGCATATCTAATATCATTATTTTGTTTTAATAAATTCAGCGGATATATAATAGCGGCTTTGTTTTTTGCGATACTTGTAAAAATATCACATGTGCCGTTTAAGTTTATGGTAAAAGGACTTAAACCCATTATGTTTATGCTTATCTTTACTGCGGCATTAAATTTATTTTGGACTCCCGGGGAAGTGGTACTTGTCAAGGCATGGGTGTTTACTATTACGCTTGAGGGTGTTAAGCGTTCGATTTTTATGGCATTGAGACTTACATTTCTCATTATAGGATCATCGCTTATGACACTTACGACGACACCGAATCAGCTTACGGATGCGCTTGAAAAGCTGTTGAAACCGTTAAATAAAATAAAAGTACCTGTGCATGAGATTGCAATGATGATGTCTATAGCACTTAGATTTATACCGATACTTGTAGATGAGACTGACAAGATAATGAAAGCGCAGATGGCAAGAGGTGCAGATTTTGAGTCGGGCAATTTTATACAAAGAATAAAAGCCATGCTTCCGATACTTATACCGTTGTTTATATCAGCGGCAAGAAGGGCAAATGATCTTGCGCTTGCGATGGATGCGAGATGTTATCACGGCGGAGATGGCAGAACAAAAATGAAACCGTTACAGTATGGCAGGAATGATGCGATGGCGTATCTCAGCGTCGTTCTTTATATTATTGTTTTGATAGTGACATTGAAATTTGTTATGTTTTAATTTTATACAAGTTATTTAACTGAAACGGTGAAAAGTTTCCGATAATTGACATAAAGTCATAAATATAGTAAAGTAAAAAGGCATAAGGATTTAAAATATAATTAAAAAAAATCCTTGGCAGGGGCGCCGAAGTTGTATATAACCAATTTCGGTAAATACGAAATGGTGTCGCATAAGCGGCACCATTTTGTCATTAAGAAATATTCCTGTTGCTGATTGCATACGAAAATGTGAACAGTAATATATTCCCTGAAATTGCCCGTATATTCGTTTAATGGAGGAAAAAAGAATATGATAGTTCAACCTAAAGTAAGAGGATTTATGTGTACTACAGCTCATCCGGAGGGATGTAGACAGGCTGTAAAGGCTCAGATAGATTATGTTAATGGGATGCCAAAGTCAGAAGGACCAAAGAAAGTGCTTGTGATAGGAGCCTCTATGGGTTATGGTCTTGCGAGTAGAATTGCAGTTACATATTCATGTAACGCCGATACTATAGGTGTGATTTTTGATAAACCTGGAAAAGAAAAAAGAACAGGAACAGCCGGGTGGTACAATACGGTTGCTTTTGAAGAATTTGCAGCAAAAGACGGTCATTATGCGAAGACAATAAACGGTGATGCATTTTCAGATGAGATAAAAAAAGAAACAATTGAACTTATTAAAAAGGATTTAGGCAAAGTTGACATGGTAATCTACAGTGTTGCCGCACCCAGAAGAAAAGCTCCGGACGGAGTGACATACCGTTCTGTTTTGAAAACGACAGATGGAGAGTATACCAACAAAACTATCGACCTTTCCACAAATGAAATATCAGAGGTGACATTAGAGCCTGCTACACAGGAAGAAATAGATGCCACAGTTAAGGTTATGGGTGGAGAGGACTGGCGTTTATGGATTGATGCCATGAAAGATGCCGATGTACTTGCAGACAATGCAGTGACAGTTGCATACTCATATATCGGGCCTGTACTTACACATCCTATATATTTTGACGGTTCGATTGGAAAAGCAAAACAGGATTTATATAAAACAGCAGACGAGATAGATGAGCAGGTAGACGGAGTAAAGGCATACGTTTCAGTAAACAAGGCTGTTGTGACACAGTCAAGTGCAGCAATTCCTATTGTGCCGCTTTATCTTTCAATTCTCTTGAAAGTCATGAAAGAGAAAAATCTGCATGAGGACTGTATACAGCAGATGTACAGACTTGTGCATGACAGATTGTGCAATCCTTCAGGGGTTCCTGTAGATGACATGAGACTTATAAGAATGGACGATTATGAGATGAAGCCTGAAGTCCAGCAGGCAGTTGAGAAAGTGTGGAATGAGATTTCACAGGACAATTTGGCAGAAGTCGCAGATATTGATGAGTATTGGAAAGAATTTTACGAGATATTCGGATTTAAAATAGCTGGTGTTGACTATGATGCGGATTGTGATATACAGGTGCAGATACCAAGCCTTAGTTAATTTTATGTTTAATATTATAAGATTATAAAATATAAATACATTTTGATAAAGATTATATAAGACACATAAGAAAGGCGGATAAGTTTATGTGTAAGTATGAAAAAGACTGGCAGATACTTGTTGTTGATGATAAAAAAACAAACCTTATGCTGGCAGAAAAGATACTGCAGGAAGAATTTAATGTAAGTATGGCGCAGTCGGGTACAGAGGCTATTGCTTTTCTTGAGAAAAATAGTGTTGATCTTGTTTTGCTTGATTTACATATGCCGGATATGAACGGATTTGAAGTAATGTCAGAAATCAGACATAATGAAAATATACCTGTAGACCTTCCGGTGATTTTCCTTACGGCCGATGATGATAAGGCAATGGAAGTGAGAAGTTTTAAAGAAGGTGCTCAGGATTTTATAGCCAAACCTTTTGTGCCTGAAATTATGATTCAGAGAGTAAGAAGAGTTATACAGCTTGACAAATTGCAAAAAAATCTTCAGGATGAGGTAGATAAACAGACGAGAAAAGCGGAAGAAAAGAAAAAACAGTTTCAGAGGTTATCCATACAGGTTATGCAGTCGCTTGCAGGAGCTATTGATGCAAAGGACAGGTATACAAAGGGACATTCACAGAGAGTTGCGATGTATTCAAGAGAGATAGCTGGACGGTATGGATATGATGAAGAGAAGCAGGAGGATATTTATTTTGCAGGAATGCTGCACGATATAGGGAAAATAGGTATACCGAACGAAATCATAAATAAAACAGGAAAGCTTACTGATGAGGAGTACGAAATCATAAAAACACATCCGTCTATTGGAGGTGATATTTTATCAAATATTTCAGAGATACCTAATATCGCAATCGGTGCAAGATGGCATCATGAGAGATATGACGGTAAAGGATATCCGGATGGCCTTAAGGGAAAAGATATTCCGGAATTGGCGAGAATAATAGGGGTTGCAGATGCGTATGATGCAATGACATCAAAAAGAAGTTATAGAGATGTATTGAGCCAGGAAATTGTTCGTTTGGAGATTGAAAAGGGAAAAGGAACACAATTTGACCCGGTATTTGCTGAGATTATGCTTGAAATGATAGACGAAGATAAAAATTACGATATGCATGAAAAATAATGAATATCATTGATTACATGGCATAAACTAAGATTATGATACCGCCTGGTTTTGGACATACTATGATACGTAGATGTTTGTAGGGAGGCGTAAGATGTATGAATTAATTAGAAATGCTTTTTTATATACAAAAACAGATATGATATGTGTCATAATGCTGTTTTTGGTTATAATAAAAATATATGGATGGCGAAAAAAAGATATTTTCATGAAACTGTACTTTTCAATAGTTGTGAGCAGTCAGTTTATGGTGACTGCATTTGCAATCGGTCATCTTGCGGATTATGGTGTGCTTAGAATGAACGGGAGTATAAGATACTTTTTTGCAATAATTTCATTTGTGGCATTCGGATTAACTATATTTTTGTGGTTTATTTACTCGGGGATATTTCGGGAGTCGGCACTTATATCAAATAAGACCAGTTATCTGTATTGTGCGATACCGTTATTTGTGTATTTTTTTATTGTCATATTATCTTGTTATATAGACGGTTTATATTATGTTTCGGCAAACGGAGTATTCAAAAAAGGTCCATATTTTGAATTGTTATTTGTGATTCCGGCAGCATATATGTTGTTTGCAGGTTTTGCTTTGCTTAGAGATGCACTTGATAAAAAGAATGCACAGAGAAGAAAAAGATATGGTATATTGGCAGCATTTATGATTCCGGTATTTTTTGGCAGTATAATACAAAATATGCTGCCCGAAAGCAATATGCTTACGCTGGGAGTCTGCATAGGTGTTTTGATAGCATATATGAGTCTAAGTGTGGATGAAGTTGCACAGGAAGTTATAAGAAAAAATATTGAACTTGAATATTCGCAGGCAGAACTGCGTGCGGCACTTGAGGATGAGAAAAGACAACATAATATAGTAGGTTCACTGGCAAATATTTATGTGTTCATGTATTACATTCATATGCGTATGGATGAGTATGATGAAATTAAAAAAATTCCACTTGTCAGTGAAATGGCAGGGGACACCAGAAGCGCATCAGAAGCTTTAAACAGGCTTTTTTCAAATCTGCCGATATCAAATCATATAAATATGATGCTTGAGTTTACTGATTTATCAACACTTGATAAAAGAATGGGAAAGAATAAATATATATCTACAGAGTATAGGGGAAAGCGAAAGGGATGGTGTCGTGCAAGATTTATAGAAGTTGACAGAGACGAAAACGGTAATTTAATGCATGTTCTGTTTGCAGTACAGGATATTTCCGATGAAAAACAGGAGATAGTTGAACTTCAGGATGCATTAAATTATGCAAATAAAAAGGCATATGTGGACGGTTTGACGGGTGTAAAAAATGTCACTGCATATAAGGAATATACAAAAGAATTAGATGAAAATATCAGGAGTGGAAATGAAAAGTTTGCATTGGCATTATTTGATGTAAACGGTCTTAAATATGTAAATGATAATTTTGGTCATGAGAAAGGAAATATACTTATTATAGATTCCTGCCGCTGTATATGTCGTGCGTTTAAACGAAGTCCGGTATTCAGAATCGGAGGGGATGAATTTGTTGTTGTAGTTGAGGGAGAAGATTTAAACAATATAGCTCATTGTGAAAACATACTTAAAGAACAGTTTGAACAGATAAATGAAATGTATCCTGATGAGTATATTGCATCTGTTGCTGTTGGAATTGCAGAATATGACAACAAACAATATAGCTGTTTTGATGATATTTTCAAAAGAGCAGACGAAATTATGTACGAGAATAAACAGGAGATAAAGAGCAATCCCGAAAATGCATGGATGAAACGATAGCTGGATTTGGCATCATTAAATATGAATAGAAAATAGCGGGAGTTTTTTTGGTGTTATAGTAGAAATTCATTGTGCAAATAGCAAAAAAAGTGTATAATATAACTATAACAATTTATGAAAAATAGCTAATTATAATAGCTGTTTGGAACAGGGGGTATGACCTATGAAGAAGATTATTACGATAAGCAGACAGTATGGAAGTGGTGGACGTGAAATTGGTCAAAAACTGGCTGAACATTACAACATACCATTTTATGACAATGAAATCATTACAAGAGCGGCAAAGGAAAGCGGTTTTGCTGAGGAAACATTTGCGAGAGCTGAGGACAAAGCTACAAATAGTCTTTTATACTCACTTGCCATGGGCATAAATGTCTATGGAAATCAGGATTTTGGATTTAGCGGACTTTCACTTGATGACAGAATTTTTCTTGCACAGTCTGATGTTATCAGAAAAGTTGCAGAGGAAGGTCCTTGTATTATTGTAGGAAGATGTGCTGATTATGTTTTGAAGGAAAGAGATGATGTATGTAACCTCTTTATTAAAGCAGCTATGACTTTTAGAATAGAGAGAGCTATAAGAGAATACGGCATTGAGGAAAATAAGGCAGCAGATGTCATCATGAAGAATGACAAACGCAGAGGAAATTATTATAATTATCATGTCGGTGAAAAATGGACAGATTTAAATAATTATGACCTTGTTATCAGGAGTGACCTTTTTGGAATTGATAATGCCGTGAAAAGTATTTGTACATATCTTGGAGAGTGACACATGTAGGTCGGCTTGAAAGGAGTATATATGAAGCAGGTTCTTGAAGAAATGAGAGATATTATACGCAGTGGAGGAAATATAGTTGTATTAGCCGGGATGAATATTACATATGACATTGGTCTTAACGGTGTTACTGCTGAACATATTGCGTATGACATTGAGCAAAAGTATGGCTATTCAAATGATGAAATAGCGTCCTCGCTTTTTTATGCAAGACGTGCAGAAATATTTTTTAAGTATTATAAGGAAGTTATATTGAATATTGAAAATCCACAGCCATCATCTATTCATTACGGGATATATAAGTTACAGCAATGCAGTAAATTGAGTGCTGTAGTCACACGTTCGGTGTACTCCCTATATGAAAAGGTCGGCTGCAATAATGTAATTCAGCTTCATGGTTCGGTAGATAAAAATATATGCCCAAAATGCAAGAGAATATATGACTCAGGATACATAAAACATTCGAAGGGAATACCTGTTTGCGAACAATGTGGAATACCGCTTCGTCCTGGTTTTTCATTATTGGGAGAGATGCTTGACAACGGAAAGATAAGTCAGGCAAGCAATGCTGTTGAAAATGCAAGTATACTTTTGGTGTTGGGAGCCAGTATAAACTCGACATTATGCCGCTATATGGTTAAATATTATAAAGGGGACAAACTTCTTCTTTTAAATGATAAGGAAAAAGCTGGTGATGAATGCGCAAATTACAGAGCGTATGGCAATATAAGGGAGATGTTTGCGCAGGTTATGGACTTTTAATATCTTTAGGAAAAATATAAATTATAAATTTTAAGAGATTATTTTTGGCAGGATTTCATAGGCTATGTTTTGAAATCCTGCCAAAATCAGTTAGAGTAAATTTTGTTTTTTGCAAATAGTAATCGGTTAGGAGTAACAGTTTTGAATTTAAACGAACAGCAGAAAAAATCAATAGAACATTTTAACGGCCCATGCCTTGTTGTAGGAACGCCTGGTTCAGGAAAGACAAGAGTTATAACTGAGCGTATAAAATATCTTGTTGAGGAAAAAGGTGTAAAAAATACAAATATTCTTGTTATCACTTTTACTAAAGCGGCAGCCGTACAGATGAAAAGAAGATATGAGGCTATGGTATCAGGTGATTCAAAAAGAGTGTACTTTGGTACATTTCATGCCATATTTTTTACAATATTAAAATATGCATATCATTACACTGCAGATAATATTATACGTGATGATGTCAAACGCCAGCTTTTAAGAGAATTGGTCAACAAGGAAGAAATAGAGATACAGGATGAGAATGATTTTCTGAATGAGCTTGAGAGCGAGATAAGCAAAGTAAAAGGAGAGATGTTAGACTTAAGGCATTATTATTCACCAAACTGTCCCGGGGAGTCGTTTAGAAGAGTATATTCGGGGTATCAGAGTAAATTGGAGAGCAGAAGGCTTATTGATTTTGATGATATGCTGGTGTACTGTTATGAACTTTTGAAGGCAAGAGAGGATATAAGGCAGATGTGGCAGAGGCAGTACCCTTATATTCTTATAGATGAATTTCAGGATATAAATAAGGTTCAGTATGATATAGTAAAAATGCTTGCATCACCTAAAAACAATCTGTTCATAGTTGGGGACGATGATCAGTCTATTTACGGATTCAGGGGTGCAAAACCTGATATTATGAAACAGTTCTTAAAAGATTATAAGGATGCTGAAAAATATGTACTTGGCATAAATTACAGATGTAGTAAAAGTATAGTCGAATCAGCATCAAAAATTATTGCCCAAAATGAAAACAGACTTGAGAAAAGGCTTGAAGCATACAATGAATACGGTGAGGAAGTCGAGATAAAGGAGTTTAGTAGAGTATCAGAAGAATGCGAGAGCATAAGAGCAAAAATCCTTGAATACAGAGACAAAGGTATTCTATACAGTGAGATGGCGGTTCTTTTCAGAACAAATACACAGGCGAGAACACTCAGTTCAAAACTTATGGAATTTAACATTCCTTTTGTTATGAAAGAATGTATTCCAAATATTTATGACCATTGGATTGCAAAAGATATTATAACATATATAAAAATAGCACGGGGCAGCAGGGAGAGAGCAGATTTTCTGCGCATTATTAATAGACCAAAAAGGTATGTGCACAGAGCATCGTTTACAGAAAGTATTGTTGATATGGAAGAACTTAAAAGCTTTTATGAAGATAAGGAATGGATGGTAGAGAGACTTGAACAGTTTGAGTATGACATGGGAATGCTTGCTAATCTCAAACCTTTTGCGGCAATAAACTTTATCAGAAATGGAATAGGTTACGATGACTATATAAAAGATTATGCTGATTATAAGGGTGTACGTTCTGATGAAATGATGGAATTTCTTGATGAACTTCAGGATGGGGCAAAAAGTTATGATAATTTTGAGGATTGGTTTGAATATATAAGAGCATACAGTGATGAATTAAAGGAGCAGGCAGCAAAGAGCAGAATGTTAAACAATGGGCAGGAGCAGTCAGATGCAGTGCCGCTTATGACAATGCATGGAGTAAAAGGACTTGAATATGAGTGCGTATTTATACCCGATGCCAATGAGGGGGTTACACCGCATTCAAAAGCTGTTTTGGATGCTGATATGGAAGAAGAAAGAAGAATGTTTTATGTGGCTGTCACAAGGGCAAAAAAACATCTTCATATATATTATGTAAAGGAGAGATTTAACAAGGAAGCCGATGTATCAAGATTTGTCTATGAACTTCAGGGAAAAGATTTTGAGAAGGCACAAAAAGAGAATGAGGAACAAAATCATATAAGAACAATCACTTCTGAGAATGAAAAAAGGAATTTGAGAAACAGTGGAGTAAAAAAACAGGTTAATTCAAGTCCATATGTTTTCGGACAGACAAATTTACAATATAAGAAGAAATAAAGGATGTATGAACAGTAACAAGACTGTAACATTTAAGAAAAATCGTGACAATAGAGCATTGCTGTGATATTATGAGTTGTGTTAAAGTCGTTAAAAGTTACTGTTTACAACTATGGAGTGACCAGCGACAGTTAAGCTGCACAATCGTGTTTTTGTATGATAGCTTAAAATGTATATTAGGGATGGGTATAAAAAAAGAATGGAATAGGGAAAATTTATGAATTTTAAGATTACAAAAGAGTGGACAAAAAGTTTTTTTATGATGATTATTGCTGTCATACTTATGGGTATGTGCGTATCAATGCTCGTACTCAGTGATATGGGAACTGACCCATATTCGGCAATGAACTATGGAATTTCAGCAAAACTTGGCATGACATTTGGAAATTATCAGCTTATTTCAAATCTTGTGCTTCTTGTGATAGTTGTAGTTTTTGAGAGAAATCTTATAGGAACAGGTACACTTGGAAATATGATACTTGTGGGTTATTCAGCAGATTTCTTTACATGGGTATTTAAAAGTGTATTTCATGTACCGACAAATCTTGACATGGGTGCAAGAGTTGCTTTTTTGATACCTGGACTTATAATTTTTGTGCTTATGGCAGCCGTTTATATGCAGAGTGGACATGGTACAGCACCATATGATGCGGTTTCGTTTCTTATAAGTGACAAGATAAAGAAATATACGGGAAAAGATACATTCAGGGTAGTGAGAATAATATATGACCTTGTAGCGACATGTATAGGATATGCAGCAGGTGGGGAAGTTGGTATTATGACTGTATGTATGGTAATAATGATGGGACCAACCGTTGATTATGTCGGCAGGGTCTTTGAGAAGCATAGAAATAAGGTGGAGGAAGCAAATGGCTGAAACTTTGGAAAATAAAAAAGACAACTCAGCTTTTAAAGCAGAAAAAAGGGCAGCTATAAAAGCTGCAAGAGATAAAGCAAAAGCGGCGGCAGGAAAAGAAGTAAAAGTTCTTTCAACAGCAGAAAAAATATATAGAAATGCAGTTTCGCTTATGGGTGCCGTTGACTGTGTTGAACGGTTTGAGAGAATTTATTATACAATGAATAGTGCAGCAAAGAAGTTTAATAAGATACAGGGGTATCTTGATGCCGATGAGAAAAGACAGGAATGTCTTGAAATAGCTGATATTGCTGTAAAAGATGGAACAGTGAAAGTGTTTAACAATGCGGTTTTGACACTAAAAGAAGCAAAAACAAAAAGTGACTATGCGGATGCAATTGAAAACTTTAAGCGGTGTAAAAAGTTCAAATACAATATAGAAAAATGTGATAAGTATATTGTTGAATGTAATCACGGAATTGCAAAGCTTGAGACAAAGGCGGCATATAAAAGAAGAGGAATAGTAGTAGCAGTTTTTGTACTTTTATTTATAGCATTTTTAAAAACTCCTGCATTTCCGATGGTTAAAGGAATGTACCACCAGTCACAGGGCAAGTATAAACTTGCGATTGCCAATTACAAAGAGTCAAACGGTTTTTTGGTGGCAAGCGGAAATATGAAAAAGTGCTACTATCATATAGGACTTAAAAAAGAAGAAAAAGGCAAATTTAAATCAGCACTTATAAATTATAAAAAAGCTGAAACAAAATATGATGCACAGGCGAGAGCGGCGAAGATTGAAAAAAGATTCATAAGTGAAGCAAAGCCTGGTGATGTAGTTATATTCGGGACAGCCAACTGGGTTATACTCGACAAAACGTCAGATGAAAAAGTGCTTATGATGAAAGAAAAAGTCGGAAAGAAGAAAAGATTTTCGATGGAAGAGTCAGAGAGTAATGACTGGTATGAGTCAAAGGCACGCCGCTGGTTAAATACCAAACAGCTTAAAAAATATTCGGATAATGAGATGGCACTTATCGTAGTTCAGAATTATGTAAAGTCAGCGCAGGACAGCAGTTTTCCAGAATATTTCTTTGAGCTTTCAAAAGCTGAATATGAAAAATACAAAGATTTAATTCCAGCAGGAGAAAACGCATATTGGCTTAAGGAAAACGCACAAAATTCAAATGAGATATTGTGTGTACAGCCAGACGGAGCTTTAAAAGGCGAAGATGTATCAAATGGAGAAATTCAATTGAGACAGGCATGCTGGATTGATTTAAAAAGGAGTACAGAGATTTCAACGGAATCTAAAAAGAAATAAAGACAACAATAAAATATTAACAAATAGCTTTAATAATTTTAATTGAAATGGTAACAAAAACAGATAATATAAAAGAAAATGAGGGAAATTTATGAGATTTGCAGCAGATGAGCAAAGGGTGAAGGTGACGGGACGAACTATATTCAGAGATGGCATAAGATATCTCGGATATACGGGTACAAGCATTTCATTTAGATTTAACGGAAAGACAGCGAAGGCAAAACTTTTGTCAGATGCATCCAAACATGACAGGAAAGATTATGCATGGGTGGCGGTATATGTAAAAGAAGAAAAAGATGGTGATGTGTCATACGGTGCTTTAAGTGATGATAAGCCATACAAAAGATTTTGTCTTGATAAGGATGAAGCAGAATATGTGCTTTATGATGAAGCAGAGGAAAAAAATGTTACGGTAACGCTTATAAAATATTCAGAAGCAGAATATGCAGCATGCGGTGTTGAATGGATTGAGACGGACAATGACGCTGTTTTGGAGCCGCCACTACCTAAAAAACTCAAGATAGAGATGATAGGTGATTCGATTACATGCGGATACGGCAACGAGGGAAATGTCGACGAAGTGGAACATGACACATCGGAGGAAAACCCGATGAAAGCATATTCACTGCTTGCGGCAACTCATCTTGATGCAGATGTAAACGTTGTTGCATGGAACGGAAAAGGTGTTATTACTGCGTACATAGGTGATGATGTGCCAAAAGTAAAGGATACGGGATGGCTTGTCCCAATGCTGTATGAATATGTCGATGCGGGATGTGAGAGAGATTATCTTCATACACCTGTGAGCAAATGGGAAAAATGGGACAATAGTTTATTCGTGCCGGATTTAATAACTGTTTATCTTGGAACAAATGATGCAAGTTATACGGACAATGATAATGCAAGAAATCAGGAATTTATTGACGGATATGTAAAATTCATTGAAACAATAAAATCTAAAAATCCTAATATTCCTGTTTTATGTATGCTTGGAACAATGGATAAACGATTATGTAAAAGTGTATCAGATGCGGTTAAGAACATTAATGAAAAGTATTTTGAACAAAATGTTTATTATCTTGACCTTCCGCTACAGGAAGATGCCGACGGACTTGGAATAAACTGGCATCCGACAGAAGCTACACACCGTAAGACAGCAACACTTGTTGAGAACAGAATAAAAGACATATTATTGGGAAATGGAAAATCTGATGAAATCCGATAATTGAATAGAGAAATGATACAGGCTGTGTTATAATAAATCCATTGACGGAAAAGTATTATGGCACAGCTTTTTTTGAAGAAAAGCACTCGAGATGAAAGGTTATGAGAAAATGAAAAATGAACTGAGAAAGTTTATGTATTCAATTATAGTGTTAGTAATGTTTTTGGGGATGGGGCTGTTTTATAGTGATACTGCATCAGCCAACGAATCTTCTATAGTGAAATTAAAAGTTGGCTTTTATCAGCTTGACAAATTCTTTGATTATGATTCATCGGGCAATGAATGTGGCTATGGAGTAGATTATCTGAATGAAATATCCAAATTTTCAAGTATTCATTTTGAATACAGCTATATAAGAGTAAGGTCATGGGAAGACTTATCAGAATTTCTTGAGAGTGGGAAATTAGACATTATAATGCCGGTGTCAGAGCCGTTGAAAACATCCAGTACAGGCAGTCATTTCAGTTATACTACGGAAGACATAATGACTACATACCATTCAATTATGACGAAGAAAAAAAGAGGTGACCTTTTTTATGAGGATTATGACAGCATTGGAAAAATGAAGATTGCCATAACAAAAGAGGCTTTTGAGTATACAGGAATGAAGTCATATTTGAAATCAATAAAAGTTTATGATAACCTTATTTATTTTAATAATTATAATGAATGTAAAGAAGCACTCGATGAGGATAAGGTAGATGGTCTTATAAGCAATGTAATGGATTTAACTTCCGATATGAAAATTTTGTCAAAATTCAGTGTCACACATAACTATATTGTTATGAAAGAAATAAATCCATATTATAAGGATTTGAATAAAGCACTTACGGAGTTAAAACTTGCAGAACCTACATTTCAAACTGATTTAACTAGAAAGTATTTTCCGGAGAGAGTTTACACTCCTTTGGGAAAGTATGAAATAAATTATCTTAAACACAATAAAACATTAAATGTTGCTACATATGCGGACTATAGACCGATAAGTTATTATGATAAAAAGAGTCATAAATATAAGGGAATAGCTATTGATCTTATGGATGAGGTTGCAGAAAATCTCGGTATTAAATTTAACTATTTTTCAATAGATACAGAAAATCCATATGATATGCTTGAGAATACAAAAACGGATATAGTGATGCCGGTCTATGTAGACAATGTGATGTTTTACAAAAAGTATTTTATGACAAAAATCCTGTTCAATTCAAATATAAATTATATAACAAGAAGCAATCATAGTGAACTTGGCAGTTCGGCACGCATAGCGGTAGTAAAAAAATACAAATATGTATATGACTGTATAATGAAAAAAACAGAGTACGATATTATAGAGTATGATTCTGTAGATGATGCGTGTGATGCGGTAAATGATGGGGCGGTTGACGCTTTTGCAACTGGCACATATGTTGCAAAAGCAATATTGCAGAGTCCAAGATATAAACAATTGGACATAAAGGAGTTTGATGAAGTGACCTTGCCGTGTGGACTTGCAATTCATAATGATTCTATCTTAGAGTCTGCCTTGAATAAAGGAATCCAGCTTGTTACGGAGGAGGAGCAGCGAAGCATTATAAATAAGGATACGGCGTATAACTGGTCTGACCTTTCATTGTATGATAAGTTCTATTCATATAGTGATATTATTGCATTTATATTGTTGATAGTTATTTTTACATGGGTTGCGGTGTCTATGTATATAAACAACAAAAAGAAAATGATAGCTCAGATACAGCAAAAGAGTGATGAAGCCATAAAAGCAAGCCGGGCAAAAACAGACTTTCTGTCGAGAATGAGCCATGAGATACGAACACCTATGAATGCCATACTCGGTATGGCGGAAATAGGACAGTCAAGTAATGATATAAATAAAAAAGATGAATGTATAGACCAGATAGTAGAGTCAGGAAACTTTTTGCTGCAGATAATAAATGATATTCTAGATATGAATAAGATAGAGCAGAATAAAATTGAACTGAATGAAGAATATGTTGACAGCATGAAATTCGTAGGCTCAATAGAGCAAATGCTAAAGGCAAATGCAAAGAATTATGATGTTGAACTGAGAACTGATTTTAGCAGATACAGATCATTTCTTATCAAGATTGACCCGGTAAGAACAAAGCAGATTTATGTGAATATCATAAATAATGCGTTAAAATTTTCAGATAAAGGCTCATTTGTTGAATGGAACATGGAGGCGGAAGATATAGGTGAAAAACGTGTTCATATTCATTGTGAAATAAAAGATTATGGATGTGGAATGAGCAAGGAATTTCAGAAAAAAATGTTTGTACCGTTTGAACAGGAGTACAATGAATTTACAAATAAAGTCCAGGGAACAGGTCTGGGACTTACCATAGTAAAAAATCTCGTTGATATGATGGGAGGAACTATTGAGTGTCAAAGTGAGCCGATGAAAGGAACGACATTTATAATTGATTTTGAAAGAGATATTCAAAATATAGCTGAAGAAAAAGATAATTCAGAACAAAGAAATGATGAGAGCATATTGGAGGGAAGAAATGTACTGCTTGCAGAGGATAATGATATAAATGCGGCGGTAGCAATGGAGATATTAAAGGCTCATGGAATGAACGTCGAATGGGCAAAGGACGGTCAGGAAGTAGTTGACAAATATCTGCGTTCTGTAAAAGGTGAATACGATATAATACTTATGGATGTAAGAATGCCAAAACTTGATGGAATGCAGGCAACAAAGATTATAAGAAACTCTTCACACGAAGGAGCACAGGATATCCCTATAGTAGCTATGACAGCAGATGCATTTGACGAAGATGTAAAGAGGACAATGCAGGCAGGGATGAATGAACATTTGACAAAACCGATAAATATAAAAGTCCTTATATCAACGCTTATGTCACTTCTCGACAGGTAATGATTGAATATACCTCAAATCAAGCATTACAAAGAATAGATTTCGCTGTCGCAAAATTTATTCTAAAAATCCACCCTTGACATTTAGGTTAAAAATGCGTTAATATATACGGCAGAGTGAGATTTCGGTCGCACGAAGGGGTACACCACCGCGGGTGTATTTCTTTGTGTGACCTTTTTTATTTTGAAAGGAGAGCGATTAATGGTACATATTAACGGAAAAGACGAGAATGCAGCAGGTATGACTATTCAGAAATACCTTGATGAGAATGATTACATAGTTACACACATTGCAGTTGAATGTAATGAAAAGATTGTAGATAAGAGTGATTATTCAAGTTATGTTTTAAAAGATAATGATGTTGTTGAAATAGTAAGTTTTGTCGGAGGTGGCAGTGGAATGTCTAAAGATACATTTACATTAGGTGGAAAGGAATTTTCATCAAGATTTATTTTAGGTTCAGGAAAATATTCAATGGAGCTTATCAAAGCGGCTGTAGAGAATGCTGGTGCTCAGATAATTACGCTTGCGGTGCGCAGAACAAATACGAAGAAGAGCGAAAATATTCTTGATTATATTCCGGAGGGAGTTACACTTCTTCCTAATACATCAGGAGCAAGAGATGCAAAAGAAGCGGTAAGAATTGCAAGAATGTCAAGAGAACTCGGATGTGGAGATTTTGTAAAGATTGAGATTATGAAAGACAGCAAATATCTTCTTCCTGATAATGCGGAGACGGTAAAAGCTACGGAAATTCTTGCAAATGAGGGATTTACGGTACTTCCTTATATGTATCCTGACCTTTACACAGCAAGAGACCTTGCAAATGCAGGTGCAGCAGCAATCATGCCGCTTGCCTCGCCTATCGGATCAAATAAAGGACTTGCTACAAAGGAATTTATTCAGATAATAATTGATGAGTCTGATTTACCGGTTATAGTTGATGCAGGCATCGGGAAACCATCACAGGCATGTGAGGCTATGGAGATGGGAGCAGCAGCTATCATGGCAAATACAGCTATTGCAACAGCAGGAGATATCCCGGCAATGGCAGGAGCCTTCAAGTCTGCAATTGAAGCAGGAAGAAGTGCTTATCTTGCAGGACTTGGAAGAGTGCTTGAAAGAGGGGCGCAGGCATCTGACCCGCTTACAGGATTTTTGAGAGATTAATTATGCACCAATAATCTTGAAACAAGTTAAACATAAGATTATTTTGGATAAGTTTTATATACAGTTACAGTAGGAAAGAGGTAGAACATGGCTGAAAATCAATTTTTTGTGGACTCTGACAAGTTGTCAGAGAAAGCGTTGGAGCATAAACATAAGCTGGAGACTGACCCGGCATGCCGTACAAATCATATGGAGTATATGGAGGGAATGGAACAAATTAATTCTGACATTATGGATAAAGTTCTCTCACAGATGGATTCATATGATTACGATTCATATACGGCTGTTGATGTGCGCAGGGCATTAAATAGTGAGACTTGCAGTGTAGAGGATTTTAAGGCACTTTTGTCGCCGGCAGCAGCTCCTTTTCTTGAGGAGATGGCAAAGAAGGCTAAGATAGAGACAAGTAAACATTTTGGTAATACAGTGTATCTTTTTACACCGCTTTATATTGCTAATTATTGTGAAAATTACTGTGTTTATTGTGGATTTAATTGTTACAATGATATTAACAGAAAAAAACTTAACGCCGATGAAATAGAGCATGAAATGAAAGTTATTGCCGATTCGGGTATTGAAGAAATTCTTATGCTTACAGGTGAAAGCAGAAGCGCAAGTGATGTTAAGTATATAGGAGAGGCTTGCAAACTTGCCACAAAATATTTTAGAAATGTCGGTCTTGAGATTTATCCCGTAAATAGTGATGAATACAAATATCTTCATGAATGCGGTGCTGATTACATCACGGTTTTCCAGGAGACATACAATTCTGACAAATACGAAACACTTCATCTTATGGGACATAAGAGAGTATTTCCTTATAGATTTGAAGCACAGGAGCGTGCGATAATGGGAGGAATGAGAGGTGTTGGTTTCTCGGCACTTTTAGGATTGTCTGATTTTAGAAAGGATGCGCTTGCAAGTGCACTTCACGTTTATTATCTTCAGAGAAAATATCCTCATGTTGAGTATTCGCTCTCATGTCCGAGACTTCGCCCTATAATAAACAATGATAAGATAAATCCGCTTGATGTTCATGAAAAAGAACTTTGTCAGGTGCTTTGTGCATACAGAATTTTCCTGCCATATATCGGAATAACGGTTTCATCAAGAGAACAGAAACATTTCAGGGACGGAATAGTAAAGATTGCCGCAACAAAGGTTTCTGCCGGGGTTTCTACGGGGATAGGTGACCATGAAAGCAAATATGCCGGCAAGGATGATGCAGAAGCAGGAGATGAACAGTTTGAAATCTCTGATGCAAGAAGTTTTGACCAGATGTACGGAGATATGGAGAATGAGGGATTGCAGCCTGTATTAAATGATTATGTGTATGTCGGATAAAAATAATATGATAAATGAAATGAAATGTGCCAATACAAACATAGTCTGCAACGCAAACATAGTTTGCGTTACAAATCGAAAACTTGTAAAAGAATATAAAGAGAATGGTTCTTTTTCGCCGTTTTTGGAAAAAATAAAAGAGGCTGCGAAAAAGAGACCTGCTTTCATAATACTTCGTGAAAAGGATCTGCCGCCTGATGATTATAAAAAACTTGCCGAAAAAGTTCTTGAAATCTGTAACAGTGAAAAAGTGAGCTGTGTACTCCACTATTTTTATGAAGAAGCGATTGAACTTGGGGTAAAAAAGATACATCTTCCACTGCATGTTCTTGAAAAAATGACAGATAATGAAAAGAAGTGTTTTGATGTCATAGGAGTCTCAACACATTCCGTCGAGGACGCAAGGAGAGCACAGGAACTTGGAGCTTTTTATATAACGGCAGGTCATGTGTTTGCCACGGATTGTAAAAAGGGACTTGCACCGAGAGGACTGCAGTTTCTTAGTGATGTATGTGACAGTGTTAAAATTGATGTTTATGCCATCGGCGGGATATCGGAAAATAATATGCACCAATGTATAAGCAGGGGTGCAAAAGGTGTCTGTATGATGTCAGGATTTATGAAATAATATGTAAATTTAATAAATTTTGATGTGGCTATGTTAATGCAGCGATTGATATAAATTTTCCGTCTCATGCTGCAGGTGTAAAAAACAATATTTTTTTGTAGAAGAGTAACAAATTCTTTGCATAATATTGCCAAAAATATGCAAATACGATAAAATAGAATAAAGTATAAAAATAAAATCGTTTGTGAGTAAATTGCAAACGATTTTGTCGTAATAGGTATAGGGATTTTTGGAAGTAAGAACTTAATAGCAGCTATTGAAAGGTAGATTACAATAGAAAAAATAATATTATGAAAAGTGATATTTCCTATTCCCACATGAATTAAAAAGGGAAAGGTGGAAGATAGATATGAGCTTTATAAATACAAATGATTTGTGCACAGGATGCAACAAATGTATAAGAAATTGTCCGGTCTTTCCATCAAATCATGCTGTTGAAGCGGGTAGGGTTGATGTAGAAGAAAATGCATGTATAGACTGTGGAGAATGCATAGATGTATGCGGACACAATGCAAGAGTTTATGAGGATGATACAGAGAAATTTTTTGGTGATTTGAACAGAGGGGAAAAGCTTACTGTTGTCATAGCACCGGCATTTATAGCAAACTATCCATATGAGTATAAGAGAATACTTGGGTATATAAAGAAACTCGGGGTATCGCATATCTACAGTGTAAGTTACGGTGCAGATATTTGTACATGGGGGTATTTGAAATATCTTGAAAAGACAGGAAAAAAGGGAATGATTTCAAGTCCCTGTCCCGCTATTGTAAGTTATGTTGAAAAGTATAGGACAGAGCTTATGGATGCACTTATACCGGTGTACAGTCCGGTTATGTGTATGGCAAAGTATTTGAGAAAATATGAAGGAAGTCGTGAAAAGATTGCTTTCTTATCACCATGTATTGCAAAGAAATCTGAAATAAATGATGCAAATTGTGAAAATCTTATTTCATACAATGTCACATTCAATAATTTTATTAAGTACATCGGTGATGCCTATAAAACAGCAAATGAATATAACGATGAACTTGAATATGGTCTTGGAAGTTTATATCCGATGCCGGGCGGTTTAAAAGAAAATGTAAAATGGTTCTTGGGTGATGATGTATCTGTCAGACAGGTTGAAGGAGAGCATGAGGCATATAGATTTCTGACAAAGTATAAGCCAAGTTCAAATGGGCCTGTTATGATTGATATTCTTAACTGTGGAAGCGGGTGTCTTTTCGGAACAGGAACAGAGGATGGTATTGACGAGCAGAAAATATATGATGAAATGTCAAACCAGAGAAGAAAAGCAAAACAGGAAGTAAAAAAATCAAGATTTAAGAGTGCAAGGGTTTCATCATGGACTAAAAATGCAAGTCCCGAGGAAAGATATAAAGCACTGTGTAAACAGTTTGAGAAACTTGATTTAAACGATTTTGTAAGAAAGTATACTGACAAAAAAATTGAAATGAAAATGCCGTCAGAAAGAGAACAGAATGAGATATTCAAAGAGATGAATAAGAACACGGCAGAACAGAGGAATATAGATTGCGGCTGTTGTGGCTTTGATTGTTGTAAGGATATGGTTAAGGCGATTTACAACGGAATAAATCGAAAAGAGAATTGTATTCATTATATAAAGAGTGTTGCTGAGAATGAGAGAGATCAGATAGATTTACTGCGTCAGGAAGAACAGAAAAATCAAATCAGAAAAGATAAGATGATTAAGGATATAGTGGAACAGTTCGACAGTTTAAGTGTGGGGATTTCAGAACTTTCACTGGCAAATGAGACATCGGCTGGAGAGGCTACGGATATGTCAAAGAGTGTGTCCGAAGTTTCAGAAAGATGCACACAGTTAAATGAGTCACTTAAAGTTATATTAGATTTTATAGATGTGTATAAGTCTACATCGGCAGATATTACAGGAATAGCAGGACAGACAAATATGCTTTCACTTAATGCGTCGATAGAAGCAGCGAGAGCAGGAGAGTCAGGAAGAGGTTTTGCTGTAGTTGCGGGACAGATAGGAACGCTGGCGGACGAAACAAAAAAACTTATAACAAAAAATAATGCACAGGCAGATGAGACGCTTCCTAAGCTTAAAAGCTGTATAGATGTAATAAAAAATCTTGTTGCTGAAATGGACAGTATCAATGAGAAAGTTGCCACAATAGCAGCAACTACGGAAGAAATAGCAGCACAAAGCCAGGGTATACAAAAGATGTCGAATGATATAGCTGACAATGTCAGACTTATTTAAAAAGTTTAAACTAAATTTGTCAAGATAATATAAAAGGGTTAAAATGAATTTGAAAGAATACTGGATGGAGGATAGGATATGAAAAATCAAAATAATGAAAAAAACGGTTTGAGTAGAAAAGATAATATTAAAATTAATTTTTGGAATTCTTTAAAAGCAAAGATATTGCTGCTTGTATTTTGTGCCGTATCATTGACTGTGATTCTTAATCTTTGGACAGTGATTCCGAAGGTATCATCAAACATATCAGGGATTACATCAAATTATATGCTGGATATAGCGACTGTTGCGGGTGAAGGAATTGATAATGAAATCAGAATGTCCTCATATGATTCTATTATGACAACAGGAAATTTAAAAAGACTTATAGATGGTGTGTCAATAAAAGGTGTTGACGGAAGCTATTCATATATAGTAGATGCAGACGGGACTATGCTTTATCATCCTACTGCTGAAAAGATAGGTCAGAGTGTGGAGAATGCAGTTGTAAAAGGAGTGGTTGCAAACTTAAAGTCGGGCGATAGACCGAAGCCTGAAGTAGTTGAATACACATTTAATGGACAGAAAAAGTATGCAGGTCTTTATGTAGGAAAAAATAAAGAATTTGTATTGGTTGTGAATGCAGAAAAAACAGAAGTTATGTCAGGAATAACATCTATCATATCTACAACTGTAAAGGGAAGTATATTTGCACTTGCTGTATGCCTTATTATAGCTGTATTTGTTACAAGATGTATAGTAGCTCCAATTATACATGCTACAGATACAGTTAAGAGACTGGGAGAACTGGATTTCAGCGAAGACAATTCAACAGATAAGAAGATGCTGAGAAGAAAAGATGAAGTAGGTGTTATGATACGTTCATTTGCCGATTTTAGAAACATTATTGTAGATGTTATGTCAGAGATTTCTACATACAGTAATAAGCTTCAGGAGGCTGCTAAGACGCTTAATAAGAGTGCAAATGAGTCTTCGACAGCAGCTGAACAGGTAGAGACAGCAATTACGGGAATAGCGGACGGTGCGACATCGCAGGCACAGGAAACACAGTCGGCAACAGAGAATGTTATTGTCATGGGAAATATGATAGAAGAGGCTTCGGAAGAAGTAAGCATGCTAGGTGAGAATGCGTCAGGTATGCGTAAAGCAGGTGAAAATGCGATGAGCATTTTAGGTGAACTTGAAGAAATCAACAAAAAGACAATGGACGCAATACAGATAATAGGAGAACAGACACAAAAGACAAATGAATCTGCTGCAAAAATTAAAGTTGCAACGGATATGATTTCAGAAATTGCAGAGGAAACGACACTTTTGTCACTTAATGCAAGCATAGAGGCGGCTAGAGCAGGAGAACAGGGACGTGGATTTGCAGTTGTTGCAAATCAGATACAGAAACTTGCTGAGCAGTCAGGTGAGGCGACTACGCAGATTACGGAAGTCATTAATCAACTTGTAAACGATGCGCAGGAAAGTGTAAAAACGATGGAAGAAGTCAAGGAGGTAATGAATCAGCAAAGTAATAATGTTTCTCAGACAGAAAAAGCATTTAAGAGTGTAGAAAAAGGAATTGCGCAATCAATTGAAAGTGTAGAGAGTATTATTGATAAAACAAAGAAGCTTGATGATGCGAGGTCAAATGTTGTTGATGTTGTGCAAAGTCTTTCAGCTATAGCAGAAGAGAATGCGGCAAGTGCGGAGGAAACATCTGCATCAGCCAGTGAGGTTGGTTCTATTATGGATGATGTTTCACAAAATGCAAATATGTTGGATGAGATAGCTGTGCAGTTAAATGAGAATGTTAAGAAATTCAAGATTTCATAAAAATTGCACTTTTTTGAACAATGAATTGTTTTTGTGAGCAATAATAATTTGTTTTGTTAGTGTATATGCAGTCATAGAAAGTGGCTATTATACAATCGTATAATAGCCACTTTCTATGACATTTTATTGATGATAATGTGCAAGGAAATCTTTTAATCCGTCCATAGATTTTTCAAGAACTGAAAGTTGTGGCAGATATACAATACGGAAGTGATCAGGATTGCTCCAGTTAAAGCCGCTTCCCGGTACGATTAAAACTTTCTTTTCACGAAGAAAATCTATTGCAAATTTTTCATCATTCAGTATATTAAACTTTTTCATATCAAGTTTAGGGAAGATATAGAAAGCAGCTTTTGGTTTAACAGCTGATACTCCCGGAATGTCATTTAAAGCTTTATAAATAAATTCTCTTTGTTCATAAATTCTTCCACCTGGCTGTATATAAGTTTCAACACTCTGGTAGCCGCCTAGAGCAGTTTGAACTATGGACTGTGCAGGGACATTTGAGCAAAGTCTCATATTTGACAACATATTAAGACCCTCAATATAATCTTTTGCAATATCTTTTCGTCCGCTTAAAATCATCCATCCGATTCTAAAACCTGCAATCATGTGTGATTTTGAAAGACCACTGAATGTAATGCAGAATAAATCAGGTGCAAGAGATGCTATTGAAATATGTTTTTGACCATCCATGACAAGTCTGTCGTAAATTTCATCAGAGAAAATCATAAGCTGGTGTTCTCTTGCAAGTTCAACTATTTGTTCAAGGATTTCTTTTGGATATAAAGCACCTGTAGGATTGTTTGGGTTGATAATAACAATGGCTTTTGTTTTATCTGTAATTTTTTTTCTCATATCTTCAATATCAGGATACCACTCGGATTGTTCATCACAGATATAGTGAACGGCTTTGCCGCCTGCAAGTGTTGCGGTAGCAGTCCAGAGAGGATAATCAGGTGAAGGGATAAGTATCTCATCACCATTGTCAAGCAAAGCCTGCATACAAAGGTTGATAAGCTCACTTACGCCGTTTCCGGTATAAATATCATTTATTGTTACATTAGGCAGGTTTTTAAGCTGAGCGTACTGCATAATGGCTTTTCTTGCTGTATATATTCCCCTTGAATCTGAATATCCCTGTGAATGTTCGAGTTCGTGGCGCATATCAATAAGAACCTCTTCAGGAGCCTCAAAACCGAAAGGAGCAGGATTTCCAATGTTAAGTTTAAGGATTTTGGAACCCTCAGCCTCCATACGGTTTGCCTCGTCAAGAACAGGGCCTCTCACATCGTAAAGTACATTGTCAAGTTTTGAAGATTTTTTAAAAGATTTCATTTTTGTATATCCTCCATTTTGTATCGTGTTGTTGTCGTTATTTAAAGAGTCGTTATTTATATTTATGTTAAAGGTATTGTTCGATTCAACGTTATCTGCAGGTGCATTTTTTGAACCGGATATATCAGTTGAAGCCTGTGGTACATCAAAACCCTGAAGCCACATGGGATTTACATCAAGTGCAAGACTTAAAATATTTAAAATATCTTTCCCAGGTTCATTTTTGCCGTTGCAATACTGACTTAAATAATTTTTAGCCAGTTTGACGTGGTATTTTTCACAGTATGGTTTTGTGAGGTTAAGTACATCAACCTGTTTCAGACCACGCTGTTTCATAATATAACCCAGACGGGCGGCTACACTTTCGGTTTTGTTCATAATGACCTCCATTTTGTAAATATGTCTGATTAAAATTTCTATGCATAGAATTATAAATATTAAAATGTATTATAATACTGGTTCAAAAAAAGTTCAATAGTATTTTGAAAGAAATTTAGAAAAAGAAAAAAAGTTCAAAAAAAGTTCAAAAATAATTAGGCGGGTGTGTAAATTAATACAATTTGAATGGATTTCGCTATTACAAAAACATGTTGCACAGTTGTATTAAATTAGGGTATTATTAGAGATGTATGAATCGAAAAGTAACTGTAAAATGGATGTGCAAAAAAAAATATAACAGTAAAATAATAATTGGAGGCTATTACTATTATGGCAAAGAAAAATAACGGTTATGGATATGAGGAAACAGTAGTTACACTTACGGATGAAGATGGCATCGACAAAGATTTTTATATTGATGAAATATATGAGGTAAATGGAAAAATATATTGTGCTGCAATTCCTGGGGATGTTGAAAATGTTACGGAATATTATGTATTCAGACTCAAGGATTTAGGAAATGATGATTTTGAGATGGAAGATATAGATGATGAGGATGAGTATGATGCAGCAGCGGATGCATATGAAGAAAAGCTTGATGCAAGAGCATGGAGCAGAATGATGGAACAACAGTAGAAAAGAGAGTAAAAATAACATTGGGGGCAAATTATATTTTGCCCCCAATTGATGTCACGGATTGTTTCGTTGCTGTGCAATTTGTATGTAAACATACATTGCTATCTGCTTTTGACCTTTGCGTCATATTATTTTATATTATATACAATTTTATCTTTTACATCTTCAGCTGTTTCTTTATCTTTAAGGCGTTCAATAATAGCACCTGCAAATTCTATGCATGTACCCATTCCACGGCTGGTTGTGAATTGACCGTCAATAACAACAGGTTCTTCAAGATGTTTGGCACAGTTAAGCTTTGTCTCCATTCCGGGATAGCAGGTCGCTTTGTTTTCTTTTAAGATTCCAAGTTCGCCGTAAACCGTAGGTGCGGCACAAACAGCAGAAAGAAGTTTGCCGTTTTCTTTAAATTCTATAATTTTATCAGTAAGCGGTTTGTATGCTAAAAGATTTGGTGTTCCCGGAATGCCACCCGGAAGAATTATCATTTTTGCACTGTCAAAATCAGCATTTTTAAATAGTTTATCAGCTTTTATGGTAACATTGTGTGAGCTTGTTACTTCAAGAGAATCAGTGATGGAAACCATGTCTATTGTAAGTCCGGCACGGCGAACCATATCAACAACAGTGAGCATTTCAACTTCTTCATATCCCGGTGCTAAAAAAATAAGTGCGTCTGTCATAAAATATTACCTCCGTAATCAAAATAAAATGTTGTCTGCCGTTTTGCTATATTTAAAGCATAAAATTAAAATTTGCTTAATTTTACAAAACAGCACTTTTAAAAAATCTGTGATTTGTTATTATTATAATACAAAGATTAAAAACATTAAAGTGATATAAAATAAGGTGAGGAGCATATTTATGGTTGATGGCGAAGAAGAAAAGAAAAATCAGTTAAATGAAAGCAGTGAAGAACAAATTTCCAAAATCTCAAAGGATGATTTAGAGAAAAAAGATAAGGATAAGCTTGAAAAAGAGAATTATTCAGACAGTGGATTTCACAGTGAAAAAAAGATTTATCTGTTACATGGAAAAGCAGAAAGAGAAACAGTTGGATGGTTTAATTTTGATAAGAAGTATTTGAAAGTATGTTTATATGCGTTATTTGTTATATTCTGGGGAGCCATTATTTTTATAATGCTTCAAAACTGGGGAGCGACAAAAGCGTTTGTAATGAACTTTTGCAAAGTGTTGTCACCGTTTTTTGTAGCAGTAATAATTGCTTATTTTGTTTCACCGCTTTTTGAAAAGATATACGGACTGTTTGAAAAACATGTGGAAGGGAAAAAATATGAGAAGGCGGTCAGGTTGTTGTCATTGTTTATCTCGTATGTATTGCTTATAGGTTTTATTACAATAGCTTTTGTGTTTGTAATTCCGCAAATAGGAGACAGTATTGCTGAACTTACGGGAAACATTCCTGTCGTGTACAATAAAACTATTAAAATTTTAGCTGATTTGCATGAAAAATATCCTGAGATAGATACAGACTATATAAGTGAAAGATTGAATGAGATGGTTCCGAATCTTATAAAATATGGAACAAATGTAGTTGGAAATGTGATTCCTATGGTATTTTCAGTATCAGTTTCGATTGTAAAGGTAGTAATAAATATTTTACTGGCATTGATTATATCAATGTACATGATTGTAGAAAGAGAAAAGTTTAAATATCAGGGAAAAAGACTTGTATACTCAATATTCAGTGAGAAAAAGGGAGATACAATATGTAAGACATTTGGAGAATGCAACGATATATTTAGTGCTTTTCTTATAAGTAAGGCAATTGATTCACTTATAATAGGCTGCTTATGCTTCGTGATAATGAATATCTTACGTTTGCCTTATACGGTACTCATAAGCGTAATAGTCGGAATAACAAATATGATTCCGTACTTTGGTCCGTTTATCGGGGCAGTGCCGGGAACATTGATATATCTTTGTACAAGTCCGAAAGATGCACTTATATTTGTCATAATGATATTTGTACTTCAACAGTTTGATGGTCTGATTTTGGGACCGAGACTTTTGGGACAATCAACGGGGCTCAGTCCGATATGGGTTATATTTGGAATAACAGTCGGAGGTGCTTACTTTGGAGTGGTAGGAATGTTTATAGGAGTTCCGGTAGTAGCAGTATTAGCGTTTTTGTTAAACAAGATAATATCATATAGGCTGCGTGGGAAAAAAGTAGAAGCATTGGATGAGTGAAAAATTCAAAAGATGAGTAAAAAAATAGATAGTGAAAAGATTAAAAAATAATTTTAATAAAAAGACTGCCGTTACTTGTTTAGCGGCAGTCTTTTTATTAAAGTAGTTTCAAAATATATCGTCTTCCATAAAATATGGGAATAGTAATTGCATATAGTATTATTCTCTGTGACATATTAATTTACAGATAGGCTTACCCTGATTGAAGAATTTTTCCTCGTATTCTGTCATGATATTATCTTTAGCCGGACCATTTTTGTGTAAATCGAAATCGTACATATCAATTATCCATCCGGCTTCTTTTATTTCTTCAAGAGAAAAATCAAAAAGGGGACGATTATCTGTCTTGAACTGAATATGTCCATCCTTAGCAAGAATTTTGTCATATCTGGCAAGAAACTGTGAGGATGTAAGACGTCTTTTGGCATGACGGTCTTTTGGCCAAGGGTCTGAAAAGTTTAGGTAAATTCTTGAAACTTCTTCAGGGGCAAAATATTCTGCAATATCCTCGGCGTCCATTCTAAGAAACATAAGGTTATCTGTTTCAAGATTTTCTCTTTTATCAAGAGCACGGACAAGAACGCTTGAATATTTTTCAATACCGATATAGTTTATGTCAGGATTGTTTGAAGCAAGGCCCATAATAAACTGCCCTTTACCCATACCTATTTCAATATGAATAGGGTTGTTATTTTTGAAAATTTTTTTGTTCCAAAGACCTTTATAATCTTCGCCGTTTGTTCCATCAGTTTGTATAGTATAAGGGTTTTCAAGAATTTTTTCCTGAGAACCTTTTACATTTCTAAGTCGCATAAAAATCCTCCGATATTTAAAAATAATGCAGATAAAAAACATTGCTAACCTATTTATAATATGACTAGCGGTAAAAAACACATTACAACTAATATTACATAAAAAAGCGGGATATTGCAAGCAGAGAGTTGGGGGAAGATAAACACAGCCCGTTTAATAATTAAAACTATTTAAGTGGGCTGTGTTTTATATAAGTTTTAAATTATCAAAATATTTTACCAACTGCATCTTCCACAATTGGTACAGCTGGTGCACTGACTTTTTGCTTTTGTGGTTTGAGGTATAAATTCGTCTGTTTGTACTATAACTGTTCCATCCTCAAAATCCTTCACCAAAATTTTCAGTTTATCTCTTCCATTATTAAAAATTATACTTTCATTTTCATTTTTTATGGAGACAGGTGTTATTTTGAAAGTGCCGGGAGTCATGCAGCTTTCTATGGCAACAGGTTCTATTTTTCCTATAGTATATCCTGAATTATCTATTACTTTAATTGAGTTTTTTGCTAAATCAGTTTCCAGTAGTTTATCTATATTTTTGAATATTTTGTTCATTTTAATCCTCATTTTTTGCTTTTGCCTGTGCGGTAGTTGTACTGGTTGCAGTGACAACCTACTTACAGTATAGGAGCGTAGATAAAAAAGTCAATAGTTATAGTGGGTGTCGGGAAAAACACACCGATGTTGCTGCCCAAGCTTCGCCATCAGGACAACCGTATTCGAGAACTTATAATATTTTAAAAGCCTGATTTTAAGAGATTTGTGAGGATTTGTAAAAATATATTTTGTCGGAATCCGATGGGAATGTAAATCTATTTGAAAGATGAAAGACACAAATAGAACTTTGTATTGTTATGTGATAAAATGTTGTAGTTTGCCACTGCATCAACAAATGGTTAGATGGAGACAAATAGTTAGATGGTAACTAGCCTATGGTATTAAGCCTTCCATGCCAAAATAGGAATAGAAACCCCCGAAAGTCTTGCACACTTTCGGGGGTTTCGTTAGCTGTCCGTCATGGACTATTATTTCCTTTTGCCTGACGACATTATATCATATGCAAAATCTATTTTCCACAGCTCTTCTTATCAATCTGCTGATTAAAAGCATAGAAGTTTCGGCAGTCAAGATTTTCCTGAGTGCGTCTTAAACATTCGCCAAATCTCTGGAAATGAACGATTTCTCTTTCGCGAAGAAAACGGATAGGGTCAGCGACTTCCGGGTCTTTGACAATGCGGAGAATATTGTCATATGTCAAACGGGCTTTTTGTTCCGCCGCCATATCTTCGTAAAGGTCGGTGATTGTATCACCTGTACTCTGTAACTGGCTTGCACTAAATGGTTCACCGCTTGCAGCCTGTGGCCAGATGGCAAGTGTGTGGTCAATATAATATTTATCAAAGCCGGAGGCTTTGATTTCATCAGGTGTGAGATTTTTTGTAAGCTGTCTGATGATAGTTGCAACGATTTCAAGGTGTCCAAGTTCTTCAGTGCCGATATCGGTAAGGGTACCCATCACACGACGGTCAACCATGCTGTAACGCTGGGAGAGATAACGTAATGCCGCACCGGCCTCGCCATCAGGGCCACCGTATTGACTTATAATTACCATAGCTGCCTTTGGATCACACCTTGTTATATTAACAGGGTATTGCAATCGCTTCTCATAATTAAACATAAATTCCTCATTTCTGCGACAATCGCAAAGATTTTTAATATATTATTTTGATTTTGACGGAGCAGTGTGCTGCTCTTTTACTCCCAAGGCCATGGGTCTTTTACCCATTCCCAATAGCAGGAATCTTCAACGTCATATTTTGAGAGTGGTCCGTATTTTTGTGTGTATTCTCTAACAGCGTCCCTTCTTTCTTTTTTTAACTGCTCGTAATAACAAAGAGCTTCCTTGTCGCAAGGATGAGTGTCAAGAAATAAAACCGTGTCATCCATTGCGAAGCTTACCTGAGTGATATAGGCTAAAAGATTATGCTTTTCTCTGTTCATCTTGTACCTCCTTTATTATTGCAAAAACCATTTGGAATACAACCATAGAAAGGTAAAGATAATTCTTTGAAAATTGTTCCCTGTGAAAGACCGTCACAAAGTGCATTTATCTTTCTCCATTTTTGCCATGGAACATATCCGATTCCTATAGGAATGTTATGCATATCAATATGAGAAATTGCTTCTGCACAATTTTCATTAGTTACAGACTGCATATTATTACAGTTACAATTATTTTGAATAGGGTTTACATTCTGCCTGTTGCAGCCGTTGCTGCACTGCGAACCCATCTGGCGGCCGCATCCCTGGTTGTCATTTCTTGGTTCAATGACAGGTTTGTTGCAACAGCGGTCAGAGTCAGATACATTATTCTGCTGTCGGCAGTTTCCACAGCTCTGACAATTTGTTTGTCGTCTGAAATTCATATTATTCATATAAAATTCCTTTCGTTATCAGAATCATATATTTTATAAATTAGAATATACTTATATATCTAATCCATATATTTATATGAAAAATCAGACAATATGTTACATGACTGTTTAAAGTGCAAAAGTTAATAAGGACTGTTATTCAGATTAAAATTCAAGAAACATTTCAGAGTAAAAATATTAAAAATTCAGATAGAAACATTAAAAAATTAAATAAAAACATTTAAAAAAGTAAAATGGAATTTTGATTAGCAGAGCTGTTCATAATCCCATATCAAAATGTTTAAAAGGTATTCCGAATGGTTAAAGTTTATTAAAAAAGGGATATAGTCCGGAATAGTCTCGTCATGGATGTCAAAGTTTGAAACAATATAATTGATTGGATTTAGTGTTTTGTCCGTTTTAAAAATCTTAAAAAATCCCAAAAGTATATTTTCGTATGTATTAGCGGATTTCGTGGATAAAGTATTCTGTTCTGCAAGCATATGGATGGATAACCTCATTTCTGCACTGATATTTATAGGTTTAAAGTGCATTAACCATAATTATGTTTAAAGTTACGAGTAATACCAAAAGTATGCTTTTATTGCTGAACGCATCCCTTGATATATTTATATTAACATGTTTGCAGAGAAAAGTATATACAAAAAAATAAAGTATTTTAACTTTATATGTAAAAAAATGTCGATTATTTAGGCTGGGTAATATACGAAATATCTAATCGTTTTTCTAAACTTTTGTAACATTTGTTAATTATTCATTCATTCTACACATAAAATATGGCAATTTAAAGTAAATATATAAAAAAGGTGGTGAAATAAATTGAAAAATAAGCTGACTAAAATTTTAATAGCGGTGCTTTTTGGATTGTTTGCATTTGGAGCAATAAAAGGAAATTACTTTTCTGTAATCAGTGTTTTGCAGGAAAACGTGAACTATGACAATTCGAGAAGTGTTAAAAAAATGCAGGAGGATTTTGATGCATTTTTAAATCAGCTTTTCATTGATAACGTATCAAATGACACGTTGACATTAAATTATACATTAAAGAATAAAAAAATCTATGGACTTGATAATATTGAGGTCAGTTTTGGAAGTGCAGATGAGAATGAACAGCATAGTACATATTCGGTATACGAGAATACCAAGGCAACACTTAGAAGTTTTAATTATGATAAGCTGACGAAATCGCAGCAGTTTATGTATGACCTTGCCGAGTATATGATTGATATAAATCTGGAATCTTCAGATTATCAGGGGTATGATGAATATTTGAGTGAAACTTCAGGGGTTCAGGCACAGCTTCCTGTACTTCTGGTTGAATATAATTTTTATTCTATAAGGGATGTAGAAGATTATATTAAACTGTTAAATCTTGTACCTGACTATTTTAAGGAAATTATGGGATATGAAAAATACAAAGCCGATAAGGGTTTATTTATGAGTGATTCTAATGTAGAGCTGGTGGTAAAACAATGTAGTGCATTTATAAAAAATACGGAGAATAATTATCTTATTACGACATTTGAAAATAGGCTTGCGGCTTTGCAGGGATTGAATACAGAAACAAAAAATAAATTTATTGCTCAGAATAAAAGTGCGGTTATAAATAAAGTTATTCCTGCATACAGGACTCTTATTGACGGTTTAAATGCCCTTAAAGGCATGGGAAAAAATAATGGAGGTCTTTGCGGATTTAAAAATGGAAAGAAGTATTATGAGTATCTTGTAAAAGTAAAAACAGGTTCTGACAGAAGCGTAAGTGAAATGGAAATTCTCACTGATAAGAAATTGAAAGAGGCACAGAGAAACATATCGAAAATAATTGCAAAAAATTCAAAAGTTTATGATAATGCCATAAATGTTAAATATAAATATACAAAGCCAAAAGAAGTTATAGAGCATTTAAAAAAGGCAATGAAAGAAGATTTTCCGGCATTGCCCGATGATATAGGATATCAGGTTAAATATGTTGACAGTTCACTTGAGGAAAGTCTTAGTCCGGCATTTTATCTTACGCCGGCAATAGACAATTATAATAATAATGTTGTGTATCTTAACGGAAACAAAAAATATGATTTGAGTAAGGCATTTACGACAATAGCGCATGAGAGTTATCCGGGGCATCTCTATCAGAACTGTTATTTTTATTCAAAATCACCTGCTCCGTTTAGGAGTATAGTAAACGTAGGCGGGTATGTAGAGGGCTGGGGGACTTATGCTGAATTGTACAGCTATAAATATACAGGACTGGACAAAGAAACAGCAGAGATACTTCGTGAAAATACGGCAGCTACTTTGTGTATATATGCGAAAGCGGATATAGGAATAAACTACAACGGATGGGATTTATCTAAACTTACAAAGTATCTTTCTACATATGGTTTTAATTTGGAACAGAGCAAAACAGTATATGACAGCATAGTATCAGAACCGGCTAATTACCTCAAATATACAATCGGGTATTTAGAAATTGAGCAAATGTACCAGAAAGCAGAAAAGAAACTTGGAAAAAAATTTACACCTAAAAAATTTCATGAATTTATACTTACAACGGGAGAAGCACCGTTTAAATTATTAAAAGAACAGTTAGATAAATGGATAAAAGAACAGATAATTTAAAAGTGGTGAATGAAACAGCCCGATAGTGAATATTTAACGATTTGGAAAGTCAAAAATAATCATTATCGGGCAAATTATTAAAAATAGTAATATTAGGTTTAATTTAACAGGTTAAGATTACGCTTCAGGGAGTTCTCTCTGTGTCAGGATTTTGGCTTCACCGCTTTCACGCATTTCTATAAGAGGGGAGCCCTTATGGTTTATATAATTCTCAGTGATAGTAACTCTTCCTATCATATCATCCTTTGGAATTTCATACATTATGTCAAGCATGAAATCTTCGATAATGGCACGCAGTGCTCTCGCACCGGTATTTTTTTCGAGAGCTTTCTTAGCTATGCAGTGAACGGCATCATCATCAAATTTAAGGTCAACCTCATCAAGCGCAAGTAATTTTTTGTACTGTTTTAAGATAGCGTTTTTAGGCTGGGTAAGTATCTGTACAAGCATATCCTCGGTCATTGCCTGTAGAGCAAATACTATAGGAAGGCGTCCTAAAAATTCAGGAATCATACCAAATTCCCTGAGGTCTTCAGTTGTTACTTTGGCGAGTATATTTTCGTCCTTATCGTATTTATCTTTAAGCTCAGCTTCAAAACCGATAGATGATTGTTTTGTAAGTCTGTTTTTGATTACTTTTTCAAGTTCAGGGAAAGCACCACCGCAGATAAATAGGATATTTCTTGTGTTTACTGTTGTGAGAGGTACCATTGCATTTTTGCTTGTTGCGCCGACAGGAACTTCGACATCACTTCCCTCAAGAAGTTTAAGCATTCCCTGCTGCACGGATTCGCCGCTTACATCTCTGCTGTTTGTATTTCTTTTCTTTGCAATTTTATCAATTTCGTCTATGAAAATAATTCCGTGTTCTGCTTTTTCAATATCATTGTCAGCAGCCGCAAGAAGTTTGGAAAGAACACTTTCAACGTCATCACCTATATATCCGGCTTCTGTAAGTGAAGTTGCATCAGTAATCGCAAGAGGAACCTGAAGAATTTTTGCGAGAGTCTTAACAAGATAAGTTTTACCACATCCTGTAGGACCTACCATCAGCATATTCGATTTTTCGATTTCAATACCGTCATCCTCGTCAATATTGTCTGATAATACTCTTTTATAATGATTGTAAACGGCAACAGACATTACCTTTTTGGCAAATTCCTGACCGACAACATATTCATCAAGTTTTGCTTTTATGATATGTGGTGCAGGAAGGTGTTTTATATCAAACACTTCTGTCTGTATATTTTCAGTTTTTTTCTTTTCAGCCGGCTTTTTCTTCTTGATTTTCTGGGAATTTGGTACTCCGTCACCACCTGGCATATTCGGCATGCCAAAACCGAACATATCCATATAAGGCATATTAGGGAAAGTACCGTTAAGATTCATGTTGTTCATGGAATCAAAAGTTTTCTGCATACAATCATTACAGATACAAATATTATTTGGAATATGTATCATTTTGCCCGCCTTGCTTTCAGGGCGGCGGCATATATAGCAGACCTCTTCGTAATTATCGTTATTGTTATTTGAATTGCTTGTATTTTCTATATTATCATTATTGTTATTATTGTTGTTGTCTGACATAAATTATCTCCTTTTCTTGACTACTAAGTCACAGTATGCTAAAATATGTTTTGTGTGCTCCCATAGTTAAATGGATATAACAGCCCCCTCCTAAGGGGCAGTTGTAGGTTCGATTCCTACTGGGAGTGTTTTTTTGACGGTATGTATAATGATATATTATATTTGTTAAATATGCAATGAAACTTACTAAAAGATTAGTCTTTTTTAAGAATTTAAAAGAATATTAAAAATTTAAAAATGAAGATACGGAAGTTTAATACACGATAGCGATTTACATAGGAAGCGGGAGGCTTTATGAAAACAAAAAGAATCATATCATCATTTATGGCTGTAGTAATATTATGCTGCAGTTTAATATCAGGAGTAAATGTACAAGCTAAGACAGATGAATGGCCTAAGGGACCTTCAAAGAGCAGCTTTGTAAGTGGTTCGGCGATTGTTGTGGAAGTGTCTACCGGCACTGTATTATATGGAAAGAATATACATGAAAAACGCTACCCGGCAAGTATTACTAAGATTCTTACGGCACTGCTTGCAGCGGAAAACAGTTCGCCGAGTGATACAGTCAAGTTCTCGAAAGAGGCTGCATACGGAATAAGTTCAGGTGATTCGACAGTATATTCCGAGCCCGGAGAGAAAATGTCGATGGAACAGTGTCTTTATGCTATTATGCTTGAGTCAGCAAATGAAGTTTGTCTTGCGGCAGCAGAACATGTTTCAGGAAGTGTAAAGAATTTTGTTAATCTTATGAATAAGCGTGTAAAAAAGCTTGGTCTTAAAGATACACATTTTAATAACCCAAATGGACTTCCTGACCCAAATCATTATACAACGGCATATGATATGGCGATGATTGGAAGGGCTGCACTTAAAAATTCTGTATTTAGAAAAGTTTGTAATACACCGAGGTATACATGTGCAAAGACGAACAAGCACAAGACAAAGAGAATATGGCTTAATCATCATGAAGCCATAAATCCGGATGAGTATCCACAGTATGGTTACAAATACTGTATAGGTGGAAAGACGGGATTTACAAATGCTGCCGGAAATACGCTTGTGACTTTTGCGGAAAAAGACGGTATGCAGCTTGTGTGCGTTGTCATGAAATCAACAAGCCAGAAACATGGTGAGCCTAATCAGTACACAGATACAATAAAATTGCTCAACTATTGTTTTGGAAAATACAAGAAATATAATGTAGGTGAAGTTGATTCAAAGTTAAATCAGGATTTGTTTAACAATTACGGAAGCTTTTTTAACAGCTCAAATTCGCCTGTAAGATTTGAAGACGAATCAAGTGTAGTGCTGCCAAACAATGTTAAACTTTCAAAAGCTAAACAAAAGATTGTATATAATAAGAATGTAAAAATTAAAAACGGAAAAAATATTATCGGAAAAGTGACCTATACTTATGCGGGAAAGACTGTAGGTTCAAGCAATATTATATATGACAGCACAAAGAAAACGCATCTTGATGAGGCATCAAGAAAGGTTGTAAATAAAGAGATAAAAGCTATTGAAAAGACAAATGCAAATCCGTCAATATTCAGGAAGATATTTACTGGTATCAGAGATGGAATTTCAGGAGGAATTTACAACCTTATCAGTTTTATATTTGATAATCCTGTTTTCTCTATTGTCATACTTTTGGTTATTATTGCTTTGGTTATGTTTATGATTTTTGCTTTTACAGGCAAATCAATAGTTGCATCGAGAAGCAGAAAAAGGCATGGAGGCTATCAGAGCAAGAGAGGCAGAAAAAATCATGCCAAAAAAGTGAGACAAAACAAAAGAGACTCATCAAAAAAGAATGTGAGAAGAAATCACAGTAAACATTATGAAAAGAAATCTGCATCATCAAATAATAATAAAAATTCAGGCAGAAAAAGCACAAGCTATTCAAGAAAACGTAAAAATACAAGAGAAAGTTTTGGTAAAAATTTCTTTGATTTTTAAACAACAGACCGGAGTGAATTGTCACCCCGGTCTTTATTTTTCATAAAATAATGATGCAAGAGTCAAAATCCCTTTTGCAATAACATCATGATATTTCATTTCATGATAAGAAGTATAAGTAAGCGGAGGAGATTGTTTGGTAATGAATAAGTTGTGTATGGAAGCAGCAGTTTCACAGGAATATCAGGAGTATATTGTGGAATATTATGGAGATGAAAATTTTCTCACGGACAAATACGGTGAGGGGTGCTATCAGATAATCTCAGAGAGGTTTGCCATTGCATATGTCAGAGGGAATGAAGTTAGCAGCAATGTGAATAACGGAGCTTTTTTTATACCGGCATGTTATGGTCTTATGTCATCGGAGCCAGTTCTTGCATCGGCAGGTATTACAAAAGTCAGAAACCAGCCGAATTTATCAATGTACGGTCAGGGCGTAATGGTTGGTTTTATAGATACGGGGGATGCGGTGCGAAAGTTTCAAGGAAAGTCTTTACATTGCCTGAGTTTTGAGTTAAACTTGTTACAGACCTTTAATATAGAAAAATCTAAACAAATTTAGCTTTTTCTATAATATTTTCAAATAACTTTCACTTGAGAAGGAGGAAAAAACATGTTAGAGGAATTAAAGAAAAGAGTTTATGAGGCAAATATGCTTTTACCAAAGTATGGTCTTGTAACATTTACATGGGGAAATGTAAGTGAAATTGACAGAGAGAGCGGAATTTTTGCAATCAAGCCAAGTGGTGTTGATTACGACAAACTTACACCTGATGATATGGTACTTGTTGACCTTAATGGAAATAAGGTAGAAGGAAAATACAACCCTTCATCAGATACTGCAACACATGTAGAGCTTTACAAGGCATTTAAGGACATCGGAGGAGTTGTACATACGCACTCATCATATGCTACAAGCTGGGCACAGGCAGGAAGAGGAATTCCATGTTACGGAACAACACATGCTGATTATATTTACGGTGAGGTTCCATGTGTACGTTGCCTTACAAAAGAGGAAATTGAGGATGCATATGAGGAAAATACAGGAAAGCTTATCGTAAGCGAGTTTAATGCAAGAAATCTTGATCCTGTTGCTGTTCCTGCCGTACTTTGCAAAAATCATGGACCATTCGCATGGGGAAAAGATGCACACGAAGCAGTTCACAATGCAGTAGTTCTTGAGGAAGTCGGAAAAATGGCATATCGTGCTGAGACAATAAATCCAAGAATACAGCCTGCTCCACAGGAACTTCAGGATAAGCATTATTACCGTAAACATGGTGCTAATGCATACTATGGACAGGGCAAATAAAGATTAAATATAAAAAAGTATATTAAATCACACACCAGCGGGGATAGACTACGGTCACCCCGCTTTTTTAGATGCTGACGGAACGAGCAGAATATATTCTATCTGGGATCAGACCATTACACTTCAAAATATGAAAAGTGGAAAAATACCGGATGGATTTTTGTTTGGAGCTGAATATTTGAGAAGTGATATTGATGAGGCTCTTATGTCTGACAATCCCAAAAACATAGTGCCGAGTGTAGATACAAATGGTCATGGAACATTTCTTGCCGGGGTTGCATGCGGGAACAAAATAGATGAGAGAAACTTTTCGGGTGTTGCTCCGCTTGCGGACATATGCGTTGTAAAATGCCGTGAAGCAAAAAAAAATCTGAAAGAATATTTTCGTATTGGCAATGATAAAACAGTTTACGGTGAACAGGACATAATGCTTGGAATAAAATATCTTTGGCAGAAAGCTGTAAAGGCGGGAAAACCACTTATTATATGTTTTGGAATTGGAACGAATATAGGCGGGCATGAAAGAGGGGGATGTCTCGGAGAATATCTTGAAAGCATAGGAAATTACAGTGGAGTCTGCGCAGTGACAGCGTGTGGAAATGAAGCTAATGTTGGTCATCATTATAGAAGTGGACTTTTACGGTCAGGAGATGATGTGGAAGTTGAATTAAGAACAGGAAATGATGAGGGATTTACAATAGAATTGTGGGGGGATGCGCCAAATCTTTATGCTATAGGAATTATTTCACCGAGTGGTGAGTACAGCGGAAAAACAATTGCAAGGCTTGGAGAACAGCGAAGAATAAGTTTTGTTTTGGAAAGGACAGTAATTGACATTGATTATCTTATAACGGCATATGAGAGTGGTGATGAATGCGTAAGATTAAGATTTAGTTCGATTGAACCGGGAATATGGAAAATAAGAGTATTTAATGATAATAGAGGGGACGGCTATTTCGACATGTGGCTTCCGATAAGGAATTTTATTTCAGATGACACATATTTTCTTGAAAGTGACCCTGATGTTACAATATGTAATCCGGCGAACAACATAGCTCTTTTGTCAAATGCTTATTATAATTCATATACGACAAGTGCAGTAGCTGATTCAAGCCGTGGATACACAAGGTCGGGATATGTAAAACCTGATATCTGCAGTCCCGGGATAGATATTTTTGGACCAATGGCAGGTATAATATCAGGCAGGGCAGAAAAAAATGATATATCACAGGCGAGATATGGATATATGAGTGGCTCAAGTGCTGCTACGGCAATAACAGCCGGGGCAGCAGCACTTTTGATGGAATGGGGAATAGTAAGAGGAAATGATATAACAATGGATACAGTATCAATTCAGAAATATCTTATTCGCGGTTCGATAAATACGGGTGTTGATGTTCCTAACAGAATATGTGGCTATGGTGGTATCGATTTATATGGAGTATTTCAAGTCATGCGTGGAAGAGTCTGATTAAGTATGCTTAGACGATTTATGTTTTACCTGTCTCAGAGTTTTTGATATCACGCAGAAGCACCTTGTATCTTAGATTGGCTGCATTTATTTCGTAAATAAACAAATCAATAAGATCGGGATCATCTACATTTTCAAGTCCTTTATAGGCGTTTTCAAAACTTTTTTGTGTTTCTTTTAGCGCATTTTTCAGAAACTCTTCTCTTTTGGGAGGGTTTCTTTTTTTGCCTGAAAAAATCATAAAAAACTCCTTTCGTGTTTCATTTACATATAAGTATAGACATGTATTGGAAAAAATATGCAATTTAAGAAAAAAATAAAAAAAAATTTGGGAAAATTTCTTTAAATAAAGGAAAAACAAAATAACAGCAATCTTAAAAACGAGAAGATGCATTGTTTATAACGAAAGCCGGTAACGTAATCTATAAGAATTAGAAAAAAGTTTACAAAATTTTGAGTGTTTTCAATATTTGTCTGCTGTGAAAAAATTACAAATAAGTTTACCGGCTAGTAGTTAATAACTAATAAATACAATTGTAAATTATTGTGAAAAATAGACAAAAAACAGTGGTGTTGACAGCAAAACAGCATGGTGATAAAGTGGCACCACGCAAAGGAAGGAGGTGAAGAACATGAGAGAAATATTTGTGTGCAGTATACTTTTAATGGCTGCGGCTGACGATTTTAGGAGAAGCAAGATAAGTAATTATATTGTATTTCCGGCAATACTTGCAGCACTTACATATAGGGTGTACCTTGGCGGATTTACATATGCGCTTCGTGGAGTAAACGATATGCTAATAGTGTGTTTAATATTTTTGCCTGTTTTTAAACTGCGTGGAATCGGAGCTGGGGATATAAAACTGTTTTGTATGGTTGCATGCTTTTATGGTATTGTTTTTGGTTTGAAGTTGGTTGCTTTGACTATTATTCTTGCAGGTGCATTAGCATTTTATCGTGTTTTGAAAAATCCGGAATTGCTTGGCAGATTTTTGGAATTGAAAAATTATCTGTTATATGGCGCAAGCGGTGGAGAAAAATATTTTAATGCAGATGAACTAAAAGGAACAGAGAGCATCCATATTGCACCGTTTGTGGCTATTTCTTATTTTTGTATGTTAATTGTATATAAAATGTGAGGAGGGAAAGTGTGGAAAAAGTTGTTATTGGTTTGTATGAAAAAACATCATATGCAGAAAGATTTGCTGAATACTTTTGTCATAATAAGAATAACTGTATAGATTTCAGAATATTTACAATGTGTGACAAAATTTCAGAATTTGTCAAAAAGACAAAGATAGATGTTTTGCTGACAGATAGAAAATGTGTGAATGATGTGGAAAACGAAAAAAATTTGGGGAAAATTATTGTTTTATCAGAGGGAAATTATGTAATGGAAAACGAAAAATATTCTGTTATATTTAAATATCAATCCGTTGAGGAAATAATAAAAGAAGTTCTTTCTGATATAGCTGATGATGACAATGTAAACATCAATAGTACATTTGTTATAAAAAATAATACAGAATTGATAGGTGTCTATTCTGCGAGTGGTGGAAATATTGTACTTGATTATGGTGTTGAACTTGCATTACAAATAGGAAAAATGAGAAAGACACTTCTTGTGTGTCTGGAACAATTAAACGGACTTGATGGGGCATTATGGCAGGAGAATGAAAATAAAAAAAAGAGTGGTGTGTCAAATGATGAAATACCTTATGTAAGGGGAATGTCGGAGGTTATATATTATTTAAAAAAAGGTGGAAATAAGCTTGCTTTAAAACTTCAATCTATCATTTGTAAAAAAGGTGAAGTGGATTGTATTTATCCGGTTGAAGATTACAGAGACCTTCAATTTCTCGACAACGATGGAATTGGTGAATTTATAAGTGTTGTATCTGAACAGATGGAGTATGAAACTGTTATTTTTATAGTAGGCTATCTGAGTGAAGCTTTTATGGAACTTATGCAAAGGTGTGACAAACTTTATTTCAAAGCAGCACAAAACAGAATGGAGTTTGAAAAACAAAGTGCGTTTGAAAAAACGCTTAAACGTGACGGTCTGTCAGGGAGTTTTGATAATGTAGTATTTTTTGGAGAAGATAGAAATGCGTGTTGATACAGATGAGTATGAAGAATATAAATAAAATAAAAGATGATATTTATTGTGAGATTGTAGAGAAAACAGTTGACGGAAGAGAGTATAGTGATGAGGAACTATATGAACTTATTGAGGAAAAAGTTTTTGAAAAGAGCCATGAGGTGTATATAGCACAATTTGAGAAGGAAAATATTACAAAAAGTGTATACAATTCCATGCGTGGAATGGATGTGCTTCAGGAACTTATAGATAACCCTGATATTACAGAGATTATGGTAAACGGTCCTGATAGTATATTTGTCGAGAACAGTGGAAAGATTGAAAAGTATCCGGAAAAGTTTATGAATGTACATAAGTTGGAGGATGTTATACAACAAATTGTTTCAAAAGTCAACAGAGTTGTAAATGAAACAAGTCCGATTGTAGACTTCAGGCTTACTGATGGTTCAAGAGTTAATGTTGTTCTTCCACCTGTGAGTCTTGAAGGACCGGTTGTTACAATAAGAAAATTTCCGGAAAAACCAATGACAATGAAAAAACTTATAGAAATAGGTTCGTTGTCAGAGGAAGCTGCTCAATTCTTAGAGAAGATTGTAAAGGCGGGATACAACATTTTTATAAGCGGGGGAACGGGAAGTGGAAAGACCACGTTTTTAAATGCGTTATCTGATTATATACCGCAGGACGAGAGGATAATTACAATCGAGGATGCTGCAGAACTTCAGATAAGAAATATCCCCAATCTTGTAAGACTGGAGGTTAGAAATGCAAATGTTGAAGGCAAAAATGCAGTAACGATAAGAGATTTACTGAAATCATCATTACGCATGCGACCTGATCGCATAATATTAGGGGAAGTAAGAGATGCGGCGGCATGCGAACTGTTAAATGCCATGAATACTGGACATGATGGAAGTTTTTGTACAGGCCATGCAAACAGTTCAAAGGATATGCTTTCAAGACTTGAAACGCTTGTTTTATCGGGAATGGACATACCTATTTTAGCAATACGAAACCAAATAGCGGCAGCTGTTGACATTATAATTCATCTTGGCAGAATTAGGGACAGAACAAGAAAAGTTCTTGAAATAGCTGAGATTATTGGAATGGATGGGGACAATATAAAACTCGGGACGTTATTTGAGTTTGTTGAGGAAGGAGAAGATGCGGATGGGAAGGTGATTGGAAAACTATGCAGGACAGGGAAAAAGATTATTCACACAGAAAAGCTTCAAAGAGCAGGAATAGAGTATTAGATAACAACATATCAAAAAATTGTGCGTTAATAAAATACTTCTTTTGTGGATATGGAAAAATGTTTTTAATTTCATTGTTATTTTATAAATCATTTATTATCTGTTTTGTTATTGCTGTGGTCTATGGAGTATTAAATGTGAAAAAGGAGACAAAAAGACAGGAGGAATTACGGAAATGGAAATTGAATCTTGAGTTTAAAGAATTGATGTTGAGTATATCGGCTGCACTGTCAGCAGGATATTCTATTGAAAATTCAATACGGGAATCAGAAAAAGATTTGGATATGTTATTTGGCGAGAAATCAATGATATTGTTTGAAACAGAAAAAATAATTGTGGAGTTAGAAAATGGTATACCGATAGAAAAGGCACTTTCTGAATTTGCAATAAGCAGTGATATTGAAGACATAATTTGTTTTTCGGATATATTTGGAATTGCAAAAAGAACAGGCGGAAACATGGTAGAGATAGTAAAATCAACCGCTGATAAAATAAGTGAAAAGATAGAGGTCAAGAGAGAAATAAAAACAATGATAGCGGCTAAAAAAATGGAGAGCAGGATAATGAATATAATACCATTGCTGATAATTGTATATTTCTGGCTTACTTCGCCGGGATTTTTGGATTGTCTTTATACTGTAAGTGGTCATATTTTCATGACAGGATTATTTGGAATTTATATGTTTGGGTGTATGTTAAGTGAGAAAATATCAGATATAAAAATATAATAATGCAACGGTTAAAGGCAGATAGCAACGGAGCGATTTGTGACACCAACATCATATAATGAAAAATTGATTGGAATGAAATAAAAAAGGAGGTGATATGGAATTTGCAGGATATTTTGATTTTATCGGTTTGTATGATCTTGCTGTTTTCATATTTATCATTTTTGACATATGAGTGGTTAAAAAATAAAAAGAAAAAAATTGTTGAAGTAAATTTAAAATTAAGTTTTGTCGTACCTGCAGCATATAAAATATATTGTATTTTAGTAAAAAAGGTTAAATTAAAACTGAAAGAGGAAACTTTAGGCCGATACAAAAAATTATATGTTGGAAAGAGTGAAGATGATATAACAAAAGAGTTTTTTATTAAACATATTTCATTGTTTTTATGCACATATCTGCTATTTAATCTTGTTGTTTTATTTTCAGTTATATCATGTCAAAGTAATAAGTATATAGTTTCTGAATATTATATTGAAAAAAATGACATAGGTGGAGAGCAAAAAGAGATAAGCGTACAAACAGAAATAGATGGACAAAAAAGGAATACCGATATTATAGTACCCGAAAGAAAATATAATGAAAAAGAAATTTTGTATCAGACAGAAAAGGTAAAAAAATATATTTACAGTCATTATCTTGGCAATAATAAATCGTCCGATAATGTGACAAAAAATCTTTCTTTGGTAAGAAAGGTAGATGGAAGTATGTTTAATATTTCTTGGACTTCAAGTAATGAAAATATTGTTGCGGATGATGGAAAAGTTGAGTGTGAAAAAATTACGGAATTAGAAAGTGTAGAACTTACGGCTGTTTTAATGTATGAGCAATATAAGGAAAAATTAAAATTTAATATTACTGTCCATCCTGTAAAAAGAAAAGAGGAAGAGAGTATCTGGGATGAATGGAGAAAATTGTTTGAAAAGTCAATAGAAGATACAAAAAGTTTTAAGTATATAAAACTTCCTGATAAGGTTGGAGGGAAAAATGTAAGGTACAGTGTTGACCGATATAAAGGATTATTTAAGACGGCATGTATTGCTATGCTCATGTTTATTGTTGTTCCGCTTATGGCAGAGTACGCAGCAAAAAATAAAGTGGCTGAGAGAGAAAAACAGTTAAAACTTGCATATCCTGAAATGGTCGAAAAATTTGTATTGCTTATAAATGCTGGTTTACCTGTAAAAAATGCATGGATTCGAGTAGCCGAGACAAGAAAAACTAAAAATGATAAGGTTGATTATCTTACAGAGGAAATGCTTCTGACTAAAAATCAGATGGACAATGGAATTAGTGAAGAAAAGGCATATGAAATGTTTGGAAGAAGAATAGGTATATTAACCTATATGAAATTTTCAACACTTCTTGTACAAAATTTAAAAAAGGGAACTGCTAATCTTATAAATATTCTTGAGTATGAATCAGCTGATATTTTTAATGAGAGAAAAGAGAATGCAAAAATTCTTGGAGAAGAAGCGAGTACAAAACTATTAGTGCCAATGGTGCTTATGATGGCAATTATTTTTGCAGTTATATTGTATGCGGCTTTTGCAGGTATGTAAAGCAAGTATTGTTGTATTATTAAAAATTAGAAAGGGGAAAGTTACTGTTTGCATGTTTTTGTTTGATTTGTGCTAACAGTAATAGAAGAAAAATATGATAAATAGAAAAGATATGAAAGATTTAATATGTGAGGAAGATGGAATTGGAGTTGTTGAAATTATACTTATTTTAGTTGTGCTTATAATGCTGATAGTTATATTTAGAAAGCAGATAACGGACATTGTAAGCAGTGCATTTAAAAATATAAATGGGGATTCAAAAACAATAAATGAAAAAATTAAAATTGATGATGGAGAATAAAGAAGTCAAGGGGAGTATAACTGTATTTATGACATTTATATTTATACTCATGTTTGGAATGGTTCTTATTTTTTTTGAAATCACAAGGATAACAGCATCAAAAGGCTATATAAAAAATGCGTCATTGGCGGCAGAAAAAACACTGTTTGGAGACTACAATATGGAGTTATTTAAGGAATACGGTCTTTTTGGATATGGAGGATATAACGGAATATCATCAATTGATATGCAGGATGATTTTAGAAAAATATTACTAAATAATTTAGCGGTAAAACCTCAAAATTCGAAGAGTTCTTATACGGATATTTATAAGATAAAAAAACTTAATGTTTTTGAAAATAATTATGGGGGATTGTCGGACAAAGACAATTTATGCAGGCAGATAGAACAGTATATTGCAAGTTGTGCAATAGAAGATACTGCAGATAAACTTAAAGATAAGTATTCAAAGGTTTCTTCAGGCAGTAAGGCAGATTTATATGAAAAACTTGATGATGGCAGTAGTTACGAGACAGGAAAATATAAAGAAAATTATGATGAAGGAGATTATGAGGAAGATAATGATAAAAATTTAAATGGAGACAAAAGTCAGAATAAGAATACTGGTGAGACTGATGTTAAAAAAGAAGACGTAAATGAGCATGGGGATACAACGAAAAAAGATGAAGATATAGAAAATCCATTGGAAGTTTTTAAAGAGCTTGTTGAGAATGGCTATCTTTCATTGGTTTGTGATGTCAATAAACTTTCAGAAGAAAATATAGAAAAGGCTATATTATCAGAAGAGGAGGAAAACAATGGATATACTGACGGAAGAGAAGCAGCAGAGGGAGGAGAAACAGAGAGTGAAAAAGAGAGCTCAGAAGTTGAGTATGAGAGTGCTGGGGATTATCTGAAAAATTTGTTTTTAAGTGGCGGTGAAAATGTGACATATACAGAAGAAAAAGCGATGGATAAAAATAGAATAAAATATATTATTTACGCTGATAAAGTTTTTTCTTCATATGTAAATAACAGAAACAAGACAGTGGAATACGGAATGGAGTATCTTATATGCGGAAATGAAAAGGAAAAAGATAACCTTGCAGGTATTGTGAGCAGAATAATTGCTACGAGAATGGCAACAAATCTTACGGCAATACTGAATGATAAAGCAGTAAGTGCTAAGGCACTGGCAACAGCAACGGCAATAGCCGGGGTTACGGGAATTGAACCGCTTATAAAAGGCGTTCAGTATGTAATACTCACAATAATGGCATTTGAAGAGTCGTGTATAGATACAGCGGCACTTCTTGACGGCAGACAGATTCCTGTTTTGAAAAAAATGACTGATATAAAGATAACATATGAAGAAATATGTCTAGCTACAGGAAAATTTTTACAAAATAAAGCAAAACAATATGAAAAAAGCAATGGAAAGATTGTATCAAGGTATATTGATTACAGAGAATATTTATTTTGCTTTGCAGCATCGGTGTCACCACAAAAGATTAAAACAAGAATGTTTGATATTATCCAGTTTGATTTGAGAAAAAGATATAACGAAAGTTTTCGTATTTATGATTGTATTGTAGAAGCAGAATTTGAAATAGCGTATGAAATGAAGTTTATATTTCCTTATCTGTGGAAGATTTACGGAGATGAATTAAAATTTAAAAAATTTGAAAGGAGAGTGATTACAAGTTACGGGTATGAGAGATAAGAAAAGATATGACAGGTACCAAAAGTGGCGTTTAAGTGCATCTGTTACAGTTGAAGCATCATTATGTGTGCCATTGTTTTTTATTATGGTATTCTCGTTTTTTTATGAATTTAATGTATTGTTTGAAATAAACAAAAATCATATTCAGCTTGCAGATGCCGCAGCAAAATATTCAGCATATGGGACAAAAACAGATACATTGAAAAGTATATTTGGTGAAAGTCATATTATAATGTGGTCTGAAAGTAACGGATATAAAATATGCTTTATGAGATACAAAATGAAAAATCCCGTCTTGTCAGGTAAACTTACTAACAATAAGATTTATCAAAGAATTGTTTTGAACGAGTACAAGGGGAAAAGTATGTGCTCTGATACACATGAGTCAGAAAAAACTGTTTATATTACCGAGAGTGGGAGCGTTTATCATGACTATTCTGACTGTACATATTTGAATCCGAGTATTCAACGAGTCTTAGTAAAACTTATTGATAAAAAAAGAAATTCATCAGGAGGAAAGTATAAAAAGTGTGAATTTTGTTACAGAACGGAGGATGCCTTAAATACTTATGTTTATATAACAACTTATGGAGACAGGTATCATTGTACTAAAAAATGTCATGGAATAAAAAGATATGTAAGAAAAGTAAAAATATCGGAAATAAGCGGTATGCCTGAATGCAGCAAATGTAGAGGGAGGGGGTGATAAGGTTATATGTTTGTAAGTATTGTGTTATTTTTATGCATTGGGATATGTACAATAACTGATATTGCAAGAAGAACGGTTGATATAAGGGTATTATTGACGTTTACGTTAATTCTTGCGGTGTGCTGTTATTTTGAAAAAAATTATAATATTGAAAGTTTTGTGGCAGGCATTGGTATTGGAAGTCTACTGGCATGTGTCTCGATTTTAAGTAAAGGAGCTGTAGGGATTGGAGATGTATGTCTTTATTCAATTATAATATGTTTTATTGGTGTTCAAAAAGGAATTTTAGTGATTTTTTTATCCATTGCATTTGCTTTTTTTGCGGCATTATTTCTTGTTATTATTCAAAGAAAGAAAAAGGACTATGAGATGCCTCTTGTTCCATTTGTACTGGCTGCGTATTTATTTTGTTTGTTTCAAAATATTGCTTGAGTTTAAAATAAACTTGAAAATATAGAATGGGGTTTTGGAATGCGTAAAAGATACAAGATTTCTGCAAATTATACAGTTGAAGCAGCATTTGTTGTTCCAATAATACTTGGAATGATTTTTTCAATGATATATATGTTGTTTGTATTGCATGATAAGGTTATATTACATGAAAATATAAGATACAATGTGATTTGTATAGATGAGAATGATGAAAATTATGAAAAAACATTGGACAAAAAAAATTCAAATAATAAAGATTTAAAGAAAATAAAATCAAAAAAAATTTTAAGTGAAAAAATCATGACTAAAGAGTCGGTTTCAAGAAATTTAAGAATATTTAAAGTAACTAAATTAAAATGTAATGTTGGAAAAACATATATAAAAACGGAAGTTAAAGCAGTTTCTAAAATTGATATTCCGGTTATAGGTTATTTTATGAAAAAGACAAAGAAAATTTATATTAAAACAAAATATTTAAAGGTCAGGCCTGAGACAATGGTTAGATATAGAAAAATGTATAAAGAATAAATTTGGTATAGTGTGAAAAATCTTGTTTTTTACACACAAGATTTGTGTATGTACACACTTGTCACAAACTTGATATGTACAAAAGAGGTGTGAAAAAAGGGGGTTGAAATGGAATATAAGAAAAAGGAAGGAATTTCAGGAGTTTATATTGTATTTGAAATTGATTACATCAGTGAGGAGTCGGTTGAAGCAAAGATGCTTCAAAACAATAATATTGGCGGATTGCTTCCGTGTGATTTCAGATATGAAGACAACAGAACATATCTTTATTATGATACAACTGATAAAACAGCAGTTTCAGATTTAATGAGAGAGGGTAAGATGACATATGATATTTTAAAAGAAATATATATGGCTATTATGGAAATATTGAAAAGCTGTCAGGAGTATCTTATATCTGCTAATTCGGTATTGCTAAATAAGGATTTAATATTTGGAAACCGTAAATATAAAAATCTTAAATTTTGTGTTTTACCCGGATTAAATTGTTCATTTAGAAAACAGATTAAGGAATTAACTGAAGACATTATGAAGATAACAGATCATTGTGACAAAAAGTGTGTTGAATTTATTTATGGTATATACGATATTGTCTCGACAGACAACTTTAATATGGTTGATATTGAGGTTTTTTTGGAAGAAATGAAATACCCGGATGATATATCACGGTATCCAGATGAGGCAGCAGGGTATTCAGATGAAGCATCACGGTATCCGGATAAGGCAGCAGGGTATTCAGATGAAGTATCAAAGTATTCGGATAATGTAAATGTATCACGAAAAAAGAAATCTGACGTTTTGGTAAGTGAAAATGCTTGTGTTAATGTATTTGCTCGGAGTGAAGAAAAAGATAACGTGGGTGATTATAACAAGAGTGAATGTTTTTTGCTTGTTAGAGATAATAAAAAAAATAATTTTTTAAAAGAGTTTATACCGGAAATAATAAATATAAAAAAGAGTTTATCTTTTAGTGGTGATATGGGAAGTATGGTTCATATCGGACGCAGTCATGATAATGACGTTGTGTTTCCTCAAAATTATATAAGCAGAAAGCATGCCGTACTTGAAGCGGATGAGAATTTTTTATATGTTACGGACAAAGGGTCATGCAATGGGACTTTAGTTAATGGAGAAAGAATTGCCGCAAATGTAAAAACAAGATGCAAAGTTCAGGATGAAATTACATTTGCGGATATATGTTTTATCGTTGTTTGAAATTGAAAAATTATTGAAGCTGAAAAAATTAAAAATTGAGCGGTTATTTAAAATAGAAAGGCTATTTAAAAACAATTGATTTATTAATGTATTCTGTTTTCACAACAATATATGGATAACTTTTGGTTTTTGATTTTGTTTCTTTTTTGGGACCATACAATTCTGTGTCAAATACTATATAATTGTCAGAAAGATAAAGTTCATTGACAGTTATGCTAAACTCAGGGGAGAGCTGTTTTCCATAGCCTTTAACTATATACAGTTCACCTTCACAGGAAAAACTTAGTTCAAAAGCAGAGTCTTTGCGCTCTTTTATCATTTTGCGGAGTTCTTTTGGAATTTCATTTCCTGTTACTACAGTGTAATCAATATCTTTTGTTTTGGGGTAATCGTTATCAGCAGCACAGCCATTTAAGCAAAATAAAGAAATCAGCATTATTATAAGAGTGCAGCTTAATATTTGAATTCGGTGAAATGAGGTTTTTTTTCGATTAAACATAAGATTACCTCACTTTTATTTATCAATTAATAAATATGAATAAAATATAGAATATATGCATAGTTTTAGGGTGTTTCAGCAATTTTTTTGAAAGAAAGTCCGGATGAAAAAATAAGTATTTTAAGAAAATATGGATTAAATAAAAAAGGTGCCTAACAATGAGTTTCGTTGATTTTTGAGGGTGTGTGGTTTATAATGGTAAATGTAAGACAGAGTCGGTTGCAATATCAGGAGGATAATAAAAAGTATGAAGGAATTGAATAAGGTAGAGTTTAAAAAAGAAGTTGAGGATTATTTAAAAGTTTTATTCAGAAAGTCTATCAGCGAGGCTGATGAGCAGCAGAAATTTCAGGCAGTAGCATATGCCGTTAAAGATTTTATTGTGGATCAGTGGATGGCTACACATAGAACTTATGAGGAACAGGACGTAAAGACAGTTTATTATCTGTCTATGGAATTTCTTACAGGAAGAGCACTGGGAAATATTATCATTAACTTAAAAGGAAATCAGGCAATCAAAGAAGCTATTGAAGAATTAGGAATGAATCTTGATGTTATAGAGGATCAGGAGCCTGATGCAGCACTTGGAAACGGGGGACTTGGAAGACTTGCAGCATGTTTTCTTGATTCGTTGTCAACATTAGGATATCCGGCATATGGATGCGGCATTCGCTATAAATATGGAATGTTTAAACAGGTTATTGAAAACGGATATCAGATTGAAAAGCCGGATGACTGGCTTAAATACGGAAATCCGTTTGAAATCAAGAGACCTGAATATGCTGTTGAAGTTAAATTTGGCGGTTATGTTACTATACGAAAAGATGAGTGTGGACGAGATAAATTTGTTCAGGAAAATTATCAGTCAGTAAGAGCAGTTCCTTACGACCTTCCGATAGTAGGTTACAACAACAATGTAGTAAATACTCTCAGAATTTGGGACGCAGAGCCTATTGATACATTTAATCTTGATTCATTTGATAAGGGTGATTATCAGAAAGCAGTAGAGCAGGAGAATCTTGCAAGAACTATTTGTGAGGTACTTTATCCAAATGATAATCATATGGCAGGAAAAGAACTCAGATTAAAACAGCAGTATTTCTTTGTATCTGCAAGTATTCAGCGTGCAGTTAAAAAGTACATGGAAAAGCATGATGATATTCATAAAATTCATGAGAAGGTTGTGTTCCAGTTAAATGATACACATCCTACAGTTACAGTTGCAGAGCTTATGCGTATTCTTATGGATGAGTACAATCTTTCATGGGATGAGGCATGGGACATTACTACAAAATCATGTGCTTATACAAATCATACAATTATGTCAGAGGCACTTGAAAAATGGCCTTTAGAGCTTTTCTCAAGACTTTTGCCTAGAATTTATCAGATTATTGAGGAAATTAACAGAAGATTTGTACTTCAAATTCAGGCTGCATATCCTGACGATAACAGCAAAGTAGAAAAGATGGCCATTATTTATGATGGTCAGGTTAAGATGGCACATCTTGCTATAGCAGCAAGCTTTTCAGTAAATGGTGTTGCAAAACTTCATACAGAAATTTTGAAACATCAGGAACTTAAAGATTTTTATGAGATGATGCCTGAGAAGTTTAACAACAAGACAAACGGTATTACACAGAGAAGATTTTTACTTCATGGGAATCCGTTGCTTGCACAGTGGATTACAGATAAAATCGGTGATGATTGGATTACAAATCTTAAACATCTTGATGAACTTTCTGTTTATGTCGATGATGAACGCAGTCAGAAAGAATTCATGAACATTAAGTACAAGAATAAAGTGCGTCTTGCCAAATATATCAAAGAGCATAATGGAATTGAAGTAGACCCTCGTTCTATCTTTGATGTGCAGGTAAAACGATTACATGAGTATAAGCGTCAGCTCTTAAATATTCTTCATGTAATGTACCTTTACAATAAATTAAAGCAGAATCCGGGTATGGATTTTTATCCAAGAACATTTATATTTGGTGCAAAGGCATCCGCCGGATATCAGAGAGCAAAATCAATTATCAAACTTATCAACAGTGTTGGCGATGTTATCAATAATGATGCATCTATCAACGGAAAAATTAAGGTTGTATTTATTGAGAACTACAGAGTTTCAAATGCCGAGATAATTTTTGCGGCAGCAGATGTTTCAGAGCAGATTTCAACAGCAAGTAAAGAGGCATCAGGAACAGGAAACATGAAGTTCATGTTGAACGGTGCACTTACACTTGGTACCATGGATGGTGCAAATGTTGAGATAGTTGATGAAGTTGGAAAAGAAAATGCATTTATCTTTGGTCTTTCATCAGACGAAGTAATTGCATATGAGCATAATGGACAGTACAACCCAAGGGATATTTATAATTCAGATGCAGATATACGTGCTGTACTTACACAGCTTGTAGATGGAACATATTCTCAGGGCAACTTTGAAGAATTCAGAGATATTTATAATTCTCTCCTTGACGGACAGGGCGGCAGACCTGATATGTATTTTATTCTCAAAGATTTCAGGATGTATGCTGAAGCTCAGGAAAAGGTTGAGACTGCATATAAGGATGAAAAAAAATGGGCTCGCTCAGCTATGTTAAATACAGCAAAGAGTGGTAAATTCTCATCTGACAGAACCATTGAAGAGTACGCAAAGGAAATTTGGCATCTTAATAAAGTTAAGGTTGAAGTTACAGATGCGGACTAATTAAAATTATTTCTTATTCACCCCCGTTTTAGTTGTGAAAACAGCAAACGGGGGATTTTTTGACCGAAAAGTTTTATTGTGGTAAAATTAACCATGTTGTAATTAATTATAGTAGGGAAAGGAAAATTCTATGAAAACAAAACAGATTATCAGCATAGTGGTTACAGGGGTTGTTATAATAGCAGTTGGAATCACAGGTGTTGCGTCAAATGTGATAAGTTCAAAACTTATACAGAAAAACAAAGCGGATACACGTAGTATAGTAAAAGAAGTGCTTTCTTCAGAAACAGATTCAAGTATTGATTTACCTGAAAAAGATTTTGTAGGGGTAATAAATATTGAGGGAGAAATCGGAGCATCGTCTTCAAATAGTCTTACATCAGATAATACCTACAATCATGATTTATACTTAAAATATATTGAAAAAATGGAAAAGTCTGACAATAATAAAGGAATACTTCTTTTTGTTGATAGTCCGGGAGGGGCTGTTTATGAGAGTGACGAGTTATATCTTAAACTTATGGAATATAAGGAAAAGACAAAGAGACCTATATGGGCATATTTTGCATCTCAGGCATGTTCGGGAGGATATTATATTTCAATGGCGGCAGATAAGATTTATGCAAATAGAAATTGCTGGACTGGTTCTATTGGTGTAATAGTTTCACTTACAAACTGTAAGAAGCTTTATGACAAACTTGGTATAAAGGAAATAGACATAACAAGTGGCAAGAATAAGGCTATGGGTTCAGCAGGTCTTGACCTTACGAAAGAGCAGCACGATATTTTACAGTCACTTGTGGATGAGGCTTATGATCAGTTTGTAGGCATTGTAGCCGAAGGTAGAAAGATGGATACAAGTGAAGTTAAAAAGATTGCGGATGGACGCATTTATTCAGCAAAACAGGCAAAAGAAATAAATCTTATTGATGAAGTAGGTTCTTTGGAAGATGAAAAGAAAGCTTTTTTAAAAGAGGCAGGTTTTTCAAGTGATATAACATACTATACCCCTGATAATGATTCATTATCGGGAATATTCAGCAGTTTATTTGGTGCAGTAAAAGACATTGTTCCTAAGTCAGACATAGATCTTGCAGAGGATATTGTTCAAAACAATGGAAATGGGGTGCTTAAATATTATGCAAAATAGATCGGATAATCGCATATATGCAGGATTTTTCGTTCGTCTTGCGGCATATTTAACAGATATTATAATAGTTTGGTGTGCAATGCTTGTAATCAGGATACCTGTGTGGGTTACGTCGGTTACAAGTCCAAATAACTTTTTTGTCAGAGATTTTATTTTTCAATATTCTATAAAAGATATATTATTTTATCTGATGCAGGCGGCGTATTTTATTTTATTGACATATTTCACTGGTTCAACACTTGGAAAGAAGATTTTTCAAATAAGAGTGGTGAGTGCAGAGGAAAGAAAAATGACATTTTTTGAAGTGGCATTTAGAGAGACTGTGGGGAGATTTTTATCTGCACTTATTCTTTCAATAGGATATATAATGATAGCTGTTGACAAGCAAAAAAGAGGATTACATGATATATTAAGTGATACGAATGTAGTATATTATCATGAGAAAAAAGTTTATACACATGCGGATATTCACTATAAAAATATGGTTGGAAATGAAGGAAAGAATATTTCATTGCAACAGCAAAACCCGTATAATTCAGGAGAAGCGCAGTCAAATCCTTACAATGCGGAGAAAACACAACCAAATTCTTATAATGTAGATGGGAGACGGCAAAATTCATATGATACATCAAATATGCAGCAGAGTTCATATGATGCAACAAAATCTCAAACCGGAACTGAACAGTTGAATCATATGCCTGACGGATATTTTGAAAAAGTTGACAGTGAAAATGAAAATACAGAGATAAATTAAGATACAGAGACACAATAAAGATATTAGATATTAGTACAACGAATAATTGATACATTGATCAATCTGCATTTTTGACAGTTCACATCAAAGAGTCTTAATTAAAACAAAAATAATAAACACTACCCTATATTGATATATGATATGAAGATATAGGGTAGTGTTTTGTGTTATTTTACTATTAGTTTTTATATTATTATTTTTATACTCGGATAAAATTTATACTCGAATAAAACTTTAAATTAGTTATTATTTCTGTACTCGGATAAAACTTTTAAAAGACTGAATATGTCTACGGGTTTTGAAAGATATTTATTCATGCCTGCATTTAGGCATTTTTCTATATCCTCTTTAAAAGCATTTGCAGTCATTGCAATTATTGGAATGCTGTGTGCTTCAGAAATGTCAAGATTTCTGATATTACTTCATAATCTTCGGCGACAAGGAGATGCATTCCCGAACATATTTTGCAATAATCGTCAATTGTCAAAGTCTCAGGTGAGGTTCTTGAGCGTTTTTTCAGATATGGAATTTCTAAAGTAATGGTAAAAGTGGTTCCTTTGCCAAGTTCACTTTCAACATCAATATGACCATTCATTATATCGGTCAGATATTTGACAATGGATAAACCAAGTCCATAACCCGGAACTTTATTTATTCTCGAGTCAGTTTCTCTTGTGAATTTTGAGTACATATTTTCAATATATTCTTTAGACATTCCTATACCTGTATCACTGATTTTGGCAATAAGAAATATGTTTTTGCTGTTAGGAATTTTTTGCTGGTACATTTCAAATGTGACACTTCCGCCATCAGGGGTATATTTTATGGCATTGGATAAAATATTTGTATATATTTGCTTTATGCGTAGCGGGTCAGCAAATATTTCAGAATATATAATATCATGTTTTACACAGTTGATGGCTAGGTCTTTTCCGTATTTTACTTTGTCAGGTTCAGTTATATGCTGTGAGGTTATATCCGTAAAACCCATTATTGCATTCATAGGGGTTCGTATATCATGTGCTATTTGTGATATAAATTCAGTTTTGGCAACATTTGCCTTGTTGGCTTCTTCAGCAATTGTTATCCAGCTTTGTTCGCGGCGTTTACTTGCACTTATTATCTGTGTTACATATAAAACATCTGTAATTGTATTTGAATTATTTCGACGTCTTACTATAAATCTTGCCGTATGCCAGTTATTGTCATTGGTAAGATATTCGGTTGCAATTGTCTCTTCATTTTTTAAACGTTCCCGTAATGTTGAAATGTCAAAGAACTGGCGTAATAATTGTTGTTCTTTTTCAAGTTCAAATTTATTTTTGTTTATAATACTTTTGCTTTGCATGAGAAGAAAATCTTTATCAATGTTTTGTCATATACTTCCAAGATGCATGCCGATTGTACTCATGAGCCTTAAATGAGCAGGGGCAATAGGAAAAGAAGGGGAATCCAGTCTTATATATCCGAGGAGCTTTTCGGCATACGAAATTGGAAATGCAATAACGGAATTTATGCCAGAACTAAGGAGCTTTTTGTTTTCATTGGTTAGTAGGGTATCATCAATTCCTTTGATATTATCTTCTATGATTATTTCACGATTTGAAAGTTTATTGTGCCAATCAGGGATTTTTTCTGATGGAAACATAATGGGATGTGCTTTTAGTGAATTATTATTATTACTCGAATAGCTGAATTTCAGTTCGTAAATATTTTGATTAAGCAGTTCAAATACAAAGGCGGTGTCACTGTTTATACATTTGCATAGTTGTTTTAAAATTGATTCTAAAATGGATAATCTGCTTTTGTAAGGTGCCAAATTTTCTAGGTTAATAAGTTCATTGATTATTGAATCATAAATATCCTGAAAAATAGTGTCTTCGGCGGAAATATAATTTTTCTTTGGGTAAGTGCTCATATAGTTATTCTCCTTCATCTCCCTTAAGGTTAGTGCCGGTCAAAAAGTATTAATTTAATTGTAACATTAAATAGAGTAAAGTCAATGAAACAAATTGTTGACGAATTTACTTGACAGTGTTATTATTTCACATACACAATACATAACAGTGTTAAATATTAAATGTGTTATGTGATATAAAGTATGCTGCAAGGGTCAAATTAACCCAAACATCATAATATGAAAAGAAGGTGATTACTATTAATGATAAGTTTGAAGAATTGTTTAAGGCTATGCATCAGTTCCATAAATTAAGACTTGGAGATATTATGCCGGATATAAGCGGTGCGGATTTTTGGACTATGCGTAATATTATGGATAAGGGCGAGGACGGAAAGATAACGATTTCTGAACTTGCTAAGAAAACAAGGGTACTTCCATCAGCGATATCCAGGACACTTAAACGACTTGAGGAGAAGGGTTATGTTGAGAGAACGGTAAATAAAAATGACAGGAGAAATACTTATGTTGAGATAACGGACAGAGGAAGAGAGGTTGCACAGGAGATTAGAGACATAATGTGTGACTACGGAGAGGCTGTCCTGTCAAAACTTGATGAGGAAGAACTTTCAAAGCTTATATCATATCTTAATAATATATATGATATTGCAAAGAAAGAGATTGAAGTCAGAAGGGTTAAGAAATAGATATGAGAATAGGAAGATAGAAAGTTAAGAAAGGATAGAAAAATGGGTAAAATATTTAAAAATATGCTTCCTTACTGGAAAGCGGTTATTATCATTATTGCTCTGTTGTTTGTACAGGCATGGTGTGACCTGTCACTTCCTTCTTATACATCAGATATTATTGATGTGGGTATTCAGAACAGCGGTGTTGAACATATTGTTCCTGAAAAGCTTACAAAGAGTGAGTTTGAGACGGCACAGTTTATTATGACAGATGATGAAACAGATGTGTGGAAAGGTCTGTATGAGGCAGATGGAGAGTTTTATAAACTAAAAGATATGTCTGAAAAAGAGCTTGATGAAGCCGATGAGAAGCTTACATTACCTCTTATTATGAATTATCAGGTGAGCACATTGGAGGTCAACAGCTTTAAAAAGACAATTGCAAGTCAGATGGGGAAGAAAGAGTCTGAACTTGAAAATATGAGCGTAGAGCAGCTTGGTGAGACACTCGGCGTTAAACTTAAGAGTTTCAAACAGGAGAAGGAAGATGATGATGGAAACAAAGTCAAGGTTGATTGTGTTGACGCAAGACCACTCTTTGCCGGAATGCTTAAAAGCGGAAAGATGGATAAAAATGCCGTTTTGTCTATGCGTGATAAAATGAGTGATACTATAGATGCGATGGGAAGTTCACTTGTTAAATCAATGGGTGTTGCCTATGCGGTTTCCTGTGACAATGCGGCGGGTATTGACATAGACCATTTACAGAAATCATATCTTTTGTTTGCGGGATTAAAAATGCTTGGAATGGCACTTCTTATGGGTGTTGTGACTGTGCTCGTCGGTTTCTTTGCCTCAAGAGTCGGAGCCGGAATAGGTATGACGCTCAGGGAAAAGGTATTTAAAAATGTTGTTGGATTTTCAAATGCCGAGATGGATAAGTTTTCAACTGCATCACTTATCACAAGAAGTACAAATGACATCCAGCAGATACAGATGGTATCGGTAATGCTTCTAAGGATGGTTGCATATGCACCTATTCTTGGAATCATCACTGGGGCTTATAAGCCTTGTGACAAAGAAATCACAGAAGTTTTTCCGTGCACAGCAGGAATATCTCGGTCACATAAACGGTCAGGTTGAAGAAGTTTATGGCGGTCATCTTGTAATAAAAGCATTTAACCGTGAGAAAGATACTATTGAGGAATTTGAAAAAACAAACAAAACTTTATATGATTCAGCATGGAAATCACAGTTCCTTTCCGGAATGATGCAGCCTATAATGATGTTTGTAGGAAACTTAGGTTATGCGTCAGTGGCGCTTGCCGGAGGTATGCTCGCAATAAAAAATGTAATTACGATAGGTGATATACAGGCATTTATCCAGTATGTAAAGAACTTCACACAGCCGATACAGCAGATAGCACAGGTAATAAACATGGTTCAATCAATGTCTGCGGCATCGGAGAGGGTTTTTGAATTTCTCGATGAAGAAGAGGAAGAACAGGTAGTAGAAAATCCTGCCGACATTTCAAAGGTAACGGGCGAGGTATCATTTGAAAATGTTCATTTCGGTTACAATTCTGAGCAGATTATCATTAATGATTTCAGTGCAAAGGTAAAACCGGGACAAAAGATTGCGATAGTGGGACCGACAGGTGCAGGAAAGACAACTATGGTAAAGCTGCTTATGCGTTTTTATGATGTAAACAGCGGTGCTATAAAATTAAATGGCAGCAATATAAAAGATTTTAACAGGCGTGAACTCCGTGATGCATTTGGAATGGTGCTTCAGGATACATGGCTTTTTAAGGGCACAATAATGGAAAACATCCGCTATGGAAGACTTGATGCGACAGACGAGGAAGTAATAGCAGCGGCAAAAGCGGCGAGAGCACATCATTTTATACAGACCCTTCCGGGTGGATATCAGATGGAACTCAATGAGGATGCAAGTAATGTTTCGCAGGGACAGAAACAGCTTCTCACGATAGCGAGAGCAATTCTTGCAGACAATAAGATACTTATCCTTGACGAAGCAACATCTTCGGTTGACACCAGAACCGAGATAGAGATACAGAAAGCAATGGATAACCTTATGAAAGGACGCACAAGTTTTGTAATAGCACACAGGTTATCAACAATCCGTGATGCCGACCTTATACTTGTCATGAAAGATGGAGACATAATAGAGCAGGGTAATCATGATGAGCTTCTTGCAGCAAACGGTTTTTATGCAAATCTTTATAATTCACAGTTTGAGGATGTTGTGGCGTAGGAAATAAATCGTATAGTCAAACGGCAATTATAATTTAAACAACAATTTTGAATAAAAAAAATAAATCTGTTAAGAATAATAGCAGATTTATTTTTTTGTTATATTAGGAAACTAAATAATATATTGCGTAATTGGAGGGATTGCCGTATGTATGATAATAAGGAGAACAACTTTAAGAAAAAGGGGTTATGCATTTCGCTGTGTGCTGCACTTGTTTGTGGACTTGGGATAGGCGGAGTGTACTATAAGACAAACAAAACACCGCAGAATGATGGGACAAAACTTTTCTCTGATTCATCAGCAGGCAAATTGTCAGCGGATGCAGATAAAAAGGCAGACAGTTCAAATGATAAGAAAGCAGAAAAAAATACAGAAAATAAAACAGTGACAGCCGGTTCAGGAAATGTAAAAAACATTAAGAAAAATTCAAATAAGACTTCTGTTAAAAGTGCTAGAGAAAAAATAAATGATCTAAAAGCGGAAAAAAACAAAAAGGATACTGTTTCAAACGACGAAAGCAAAAAAACAAACAAAGAAGAAAAAAATAAAAAACAGGGAAAAACAGTAAGCACAATGTCAAATGATGACAGTCTTAAGTTTGATGCTGAGAAGGGTCTGGTTTGGCCTGTAGGAAGCAGTGAAAAAGATATTATTCTTAAATTTAGTGACAGCAATACGGTTTACTTTAAGACACTGGCACAATATAAAATAAATCCTGCAGTTGTTATAGCCGCTAAGACGGACGAGAAAGTTAAAGCTGCAGCAGCAGGTATTGTCAAAAACGTAAAGACAGATGATGAAACAGGAACAACAGTCACTGTTGATATTGGAAACGGGTATGAAGTGAAATACGGACAACTTAAAAATTTAAATGTTAAAACTGGACAAAAAATTGCTAAAGGTGAAATAGTCGGTCATATTGCAAAGCCAACAAAATATTATACTTTAGAGGGAAGTAATCTTTATTTTGAGGTTATGGAAAATGGAAAGAGTATTGATCCGCTTTTGCTTTTAAAGTAGTTTAAAAACTGTTGTTTTTTGACAAACATCATGAGAGTGGATGTTATACGACAAATGGACAGCTCCCAGTCTCAAACGCCATTTGTTGTATAATAATCCATTTTTTAATATTGTATATATATCAATAAAAAAGAAAAGCGTCTTTTATCAAATATATTCGGCATTAAATTTTGTAAATTTCTTTTCATAATTACCAATATCTGTTAATATATTAAAGAAGTTGGTTATAAAAAATTGTTGCACTTATAGTGTGGAAAGAGAGGGAGTTATGCAATACAAATTAGTAGGAAACACAATGCCGGCAGTTGAGGTGCTTTTTGATGCGCCGGGAGAGTCTATGTATACGCAGTCAGGCGGTATGGCATGGATGACAGAGGGGATTAAAATGGATACCAATACAAAGGGTGGACTTTTAAAAGGTGTTGGACGCATGTTTGCAGGAGAGTCATTATTTATGGCAACTTATACGGCAGAACAGGCTGGTGCCCAGATTGCATTTGCATCGACCGTTGCAGGTGAAGTTCTTCCAATAAATATCGGTGAGACAGGTGGATTTATATGCCAGAAGGGAGCATTTCTTTGTGCTGAACCTACAGTAGACTTGTCGGTTGCATTTACAAAGAGGTTTTCATCAGGATTCTTTGGCGGTGAAGGTTTTATTCTTCAGGATATAACAGGAAAAGGTATAGTATTTCTAGAGATTGATGGTGACAAAGTTATAAAGGAACTTGCACCGGGTGAGGTTATAAAAGTTGACACAGGCAATGTGGTTGGCTTTGAAAAGACCGTAACATATGAAATTGAGACAGTCAAAGGACTTAAGAACATATTTCTTGGTGGAGAGGGACTTTTCCTTACAAGACTTGTAGGACCGGGAAAGGTTATACTTCAGACACAGAACTTTAATGATTTTGCCGGAAGAATCGCAAGCAGAATTCCGTCTAAATAGTTTTTGAAAAATATGTTTGGAAGAAACAGTATGTGTTTTTAACATTAGTACTGTGAAGGTTAAATTGAAGATTGTAAATTTGTAAAAATAAACAGAGTGTTCGGCAGTTGGCTGAACACTCTGTTTTGTGGCAATAAAGGAAATTATCACATCCTTGACATAACAATCGAAAAATAGTTAAATATAAAAACGGAAATATATAAATTGCATTTGGAAATGAGGATAAAACATGAAAAGAAAAGCAAATCCGGTGGCATTGCTGCCTGTTTTTGTATTTTTGGCGTTATATTTGGGACTTGGAATTGTATTTGAATATGTTATGAAAATTACGATGGGATTTTACAATATTCCGATTATTGTAGCCTTCTTGGTGGCGATTCTTACTGCCTGTCTGCAAAACAGAGAGGTATCTTTTGATGAAAAGCTTGGTATTATGGCTCAGGGAATGGCAGATAAAAATATAATAACAATGCTGCTTATATTTCTGACAGCTGGAGTGTTTGTGGGTGTTGTAGGACGAGACAGTGCAGAGAGTGTGGCGTATTTTATGCTGCAATTAATTCCGGCAAAATTTGCGGTTATAGTTCTGTTTATTGTAGCCTGTTTTGTGTCTGTAGCAATGGGTACTTCAGTTGGGACGATTACATTGATTACTCCGATTGCTGTTGCAGTAGCGGAGGCTTCAGGATTTTCGGTACCGCTTTGCGTAGCTGCGGTGATGGGAGGCTCTATGTTTGGAGATAATCTGTCTTTTATCTCAGACACTACTATTGCGGCATGTAATGGACAAGGGTGTGCGATGAAGGATAAATTTAGGCAGAATTTCTGGATTGCGTTTCCAGCGGCTGTGGTGACGGTTATTCTAGTCGGCTTTTTATCATGGAATACAGTTATTGAAGGAAGTGTACATCACAATTATAATCTGATACAGATAATACCATATGTGCTTGTGCTGATAGGTGGAATTATTGGCTGGAATGTGTTTATTGTATTGTTGACGGGTATCGTATCGGGAGCAGTAATTATGTTGTTGACGGGAAAAACATCTTTTGTGGATTTGGTTGCCAATATGGGGAATGGAGTATCAGGCATGTTTGAGACATGTATCGTGGCAGTCCTTGTCGCAGCTCTATGTGCTTTGATTCGTTCATATGGAGGTTTTGATGCTCTTTTAGGTGGAATACATCATATATTTAAGGGAAAGCGTGGCGGACAGCTTGGCATGGGAATACTTGTCGGTGCTATGGATATAGCAACCGCCAATAACACAGTGGCTATCGTTATGGCAAATCCAATTGCCAAAGAAATGGCGCAGACATATGGAATTACACCGAAGAAAACAGCATCATTGCTGGATACATTTTCATGCATAACACAGGGGATTTTACCTTATGGAGCACAGATGCTGGTTGCAATCTCGGCAGTTACGGAACTGGGAAAAAATATCTCGGCATTTGATATTATTCCTTATATGTTTTATCCGCTTTTTCTGCTCATAAGTTCTTTGATTTGGATTGGGGTAAAAACTCAGTGATATTATGGGGATAGTTGAGAAATTAAAAGTAACTTTAAAATTACAGAGATAAAGTGAAAATGTTTAAAAGACAATACAAGGAGGTTTTTATGAAGTACAATATTGATTTAAATGACAACGATTACATTGAATTTAATTATTCATATCTGAAACATTCAAAAATCGGAAAGTATTCTCTTTTAGCTACAAGAATTTCTTTCCCTTTTGCCATGTTTATATTTGTTTTGGCGTTGCTTATTATTGATATAGAGAGAGGACTTGTTCTTACTGTGGCTGCGGTGGCAGTTTTATCAACTGTTTTGTGGTGGTTTATCGTGCCTGCTATGATGCGTTGGAATATTAAAAAGAACATTATGAGAATGAAAAAAGACGGAAAACTGCCTTATAATGAGAAAACTTCGGTTGAGTTTTTTGATGACAGAATTGTTGAGACATGTGAACAGGGGGAGACTATTGTTAAGTACAGTGATGTAGTTAATGTTTATGATGAAAAAGATTATTTTTACATATTTTATGGTTCGATGCAGGCATTTATACTGCCTGAAAGGTGTATAGGTGATAGCGGTTTTAAGGAGATTAAAAACAAATTGTCACAGTCAGATGCTCATGTATAAAATTAAAATAAATATATGAATTTTAAAAATACAAGACTGAAACGATAAGGCATATTTAGGAAACAAAAAATGTGTTGACAAAAAAAGAGAAAGTCTATATAGTTATCTATGATAATTAACAAAGGTAATTATATAGACTTTTTTGTTTGTAAAATAGTATTAGAAAGAGGGATTTATTATGACTATCGAAAAGATAAAAGCAATGTTTGATGCGTGCTACCTGGCAAAGCGGTCAAGAGATCTGCTTCCTCCACTTCCGAAGGGGGTTACACCGTCATATATCCATTATCTGGATGTGATTGAGGCTTTGGGAAAACAGGGTGTAAGTGTAAAAGTATCGGATATAAGTGACGCACTTGATATTCCGCGTCCGGGTGTGACACGCACTGTCAAAGAGATGGAGATAAAAGGTTATCTTCACAAACAGACTTCAGAGAGTGATGGACGTGTTACTTATATTACTGCTACAGATGAGGGAAGACATATGTTACAGGTATATAGTGAGCAGTATTTTAACAGATTACTTCCGCTTCTTGAGAATATTTCAGATGAAGATGCGGAATGTACAATAAGGACTATCGAAAAATTATACAAAGTTATGTCAGAGAGGAGTGTTACAATTGAGCAGTAATGATAAGACAGATTTCACGCATGGAAGTATTTTAAAGAAGTTGTTCTGGTTTATGCTTCCAATTTTAGGAGCACTTGTTTTGCAGGCAGCTTATGGTGCAGTAGATTTGCTTGTTGTAGGAAAATTTGGCTCGACAGCAGGACTTTCGGCAGTTTCAACAGGAAGTCAGGTGCTTAATCTTGTGACTTTTGTTGTTATACAGCTTGCAATGGGTATTACGGTTCTTATTGCGAGATATATCGGAGAGAAAAAGACGACGAATATAGGTTCGGTTATTGGTGGAGCGGCTATTGTATTTGCAATTATTTCCATAGGTTTATTTATTATTATGGTTTGTTTTGCAAGACCTATTTCTGTTTTGATGCAGGCACCAACGGAAGCGGTCGGCCTCACTACAGTTTATGTCCGTATCTGTGGAAGTGGAATTTTCTTTATTGTTGCCTACAATGTACTCGCCGCCATTTTTAGAGGACTTGGTGACAGTAAATCGCCGCTGATATTTGTTTTTATTGCATGTATCGTAAACATTATTGGTGATTTGGTATTAGTTGCAGGATTTCATTTGGATGCAGCAGGTGCGGCACTCGCAACTGTTCTTGCTCAGGCAGTAAGTGTTGTTTTTGCGATTGTTATGCTTATCAAAAAAAATCTGCCGTTTTCCATAACAAAGTCAGATTTCAGATTGAGCAGTCAGTGCCGCAAGTTCCTTGAAATAGGTCTGCCGCTTGCATTGCAGGAGTTCTTGACACAGATTTCATTTTTGGCACTTTGTGCTTTTGTAAACAGACTTGGTCTTGAGGCATCTTCGGGGTATGGTGTTGCATGCAAGATTGTAAGCTTTGCAATGCTTATTCCAAGTTCACTTATGCAGTCGATGGCTTCCTTTGTATCACAGAATGTCGGTGCGGGCAACAAAAAAAGAGCAAAGCATGCCATGTTTACAGGAATTGGCGTCGGTGTGGCATTTGGTTGTGTAGTATTTTTGATTGTAATGTTTAGAGGGGATATTCTTGCGGGATTATTTTCAAACGACGCCGCAGTTATACAGAATGGATTTGACTATTTGAAAGGATTTGCACCGGAAACGATAGTGACAGCAGTATTGTTCAGTATGATAGGTTATTTTAATGGTAATAATAAGACATTGTGGGTAATGATTCAGGGACTTACACAGACGCTTCTTGTACGTCTGCCGATGGCGTATATTATGAGTATTCAGCCTGACGCAAGCCTTACCAATATTGGACTTGCAGCCCCTACATCAACGGTTGTCGGAATTGTTTTGAATGTTATATTTTTTATTTATATGAATAAAAAAGAGAATAGTTGAGACACCAAAATATAATTTATAATACATGGCATTACTTTATATGAGATGCAGATCAATCCTAAGAATAAACGTGAAAAGGTAATCTCGCTTACGGATAGTGGATTGGAATTTGCCAAAAAGCTGGTACAACCATTGATTTGCTATGGAGAGGAAGCCGCGTCAATGATTGATGACAGTGATATGGAAGCTGCTATTGTAGCTCAAAACAAATTTGCAGATATTTTATTAGAAAAGGTGGAAATAAAACATGAATAAAGTTGCAATGATTACAGGATCAAGCAGAGGAATGGGTAAAGCAGAAGCATATGAATTTGCTTCAAGAGGATATGATGTTATCGTACATTATGTAAACAGCAGGGATGCGGCAGATAGAATAAAAGCAGATATAGAATAAAAGTATGGTGTCAGGGCAGCAGTGATAGGAGCTGACCTTATGGATGAGGCTCAGACGAGAAAACTTGCACAGGAAGCACTTAAAGAATTTGGAAAAGTTGATGTGCTCGTAAATAATGCAGGTATGGCACTGTATGATGATTTTGCCAAGAAAACAGTGCAGGGATTTGAAAAGTCTATGCAGTTAAACTTATATGCACCATTTCTTCTGACACAGATTTTAGGAGAGCAGATGGCAAAGAACAAATACGGGAAGATAGTAAATATAGCAACGATTGATGTTATGACAACATATAATGCCGAGAGTACAGAGTATGATGCGTCAAAAGCTGCACTTATCAGTCTTACAAAAACATCTTCATTGCAGTTTCAGCCGTATGTAAATGTAAACTGTGTATGTCCGGGCTGGGTTGCAACTGATATGAATAAAGAACTTCCACAGGAATTTGTCTATTCATTTTTTACGTTTATGTTTGGAATTTTTCAGTATACCGTAGTGACAGACAAGCAGAAAGAAGCAATGAAGAAAGCAGGCGTAGATTATATTTACAGTTCATTGTATGATTTGACGTTTCATGCGGTCAGAAGAATGCTTAAGTATTAGGAAAGAGAGGAAAATGGATATGGAGATAGTAAGCCGAGTGCATGAACTTTCACTTAAATATGGAGTGAAAATGCAGCAGATAGCATTGGCATGGCATTGGGCAAAGGCATTGGATGTGAAACTGACAGCAGAGGATATTTCATATTTGGAAGAACCGTATATTCCTCATCGTATTGTAGGTGCGATAGACCATAATCCGGCAGATGGTGTTATGCTGCTCGATGAAAAGAAATAGGTGTGAATGTCTCTCACTCTTTCATCCTGTTAAGTTCAGGCAGTACGATAGCCAGCATTGTAATAAAACACATACTTCCGCCAATTACATTAGATACCGGTTCTGCTATAAATACACCGTTTGTACCCATGTGAAAAGCATATGGGAATATGTATGTAAGCGGTACAACGATAAACACTTTGCGTAAAAGTGAAAAGAAGATTGCCTGCTTTCGTTTATTAAGTGATTTAAAAACAGTCTGACCGATATACTGCAAATCCATAAAAATAAATGCGGCAAAATAAAGTTTTAGTGCTGGAATAACATCTTTTACGAGTGTTGCATCTGAACTGAAGATTCCAATTAAATATTTTGGAGTGATTATTATTACACTCCACATAATTCCGGTATAGATAAGTGCCATAACAGCCATGACTATACCGGCTTTTTTTACCCGTTCAGGGCGTCTTGCACCATAATTATAGCTGATGATTGGTGATGAACCTTCTGTTATGGCATAAATCGGAGTTTCAACCATCTGGCGGACACTTGATACGATAGTCATAACGGAAACATACACGTCTCCACCTGTGATATAAAGTACATTATTGCAGCAAATTGATACGAGACTGTTTGTAAGCTGCATGATAAAGCCTGCCGTGCCAAGTGTTATGATATTTTTGGCAATAGAAAGACAGGAACAAATTTCATTTTTTCTGAGCAGACGGACTTTTAGTTCTGCTTTTCGTCGGAGAAAATAAAAAACAAAAGCTGCAGATAATATCTGTGATATTACGGTTGCAATAGCGGCCCCGTTTACTCCGAGATTAAGAGCAAAGATAAAAATTGGGTCAAGTACAATGTTTGCTACAGCTCCGATGGTTACGGAAAACATACCTGTTGTGGAATAACCCTGTGCATTGATAAACGGATTCATTCCCGTTGATACCATGGCAGGGAGAGTGCCAAGCAGGTATATTATCATATAAGGTCTGGCATATATAAGTGCATTTTTTGAAGCTCCAAAGAGAATAAGAAGCGGTCTTGAAAAAATAAGACCGAATAACATCATGAGTATTGAACTTGCACAAACCATTGAAAAAGATGTGTTTAAAATAGCATTAGCTTTATTATTATCACCCATACCACGGTTGATGGAAAAAAGCGGAGCACCGCCGCTTCCAAACAGATTGCTGCATGCGGTGAGTATCATTATAAGGGGAAAGCACAGACCGACAGCACCAAGTGCAGCAGTTCCTATATTGGGAATACGACCAATGTAAATACGGTCAACAATGTTATAGAGCAAACTTAAAATTTGAGCGATAAGCATAGGGAGAGCTGCATTTAAAATATTTCCTGTTACAGTTCCGTTTTCAAAATTAATGCGTTTCATGATTATTCCTCGATTTCATATAGAATATTTTTTATATATTTATATTGAAATTAAGTATAGCATGATTTAAATTAAATGTAACAATAAAATTTCTTTAATATACAATTAAGGAGGTCATTATTTATGGAAAATATCAAATGGGCTGTATTAGGAACTGGAGTAATTGCAAATGAAATGGCACAGGCTTTGGCGAAAAATGGCAGAAATGTATATTCGGTTGCGAATAGGACTCATCAAAAAGCAGTTGACTTTGCAAAAAAATATAATATTGATAAAGTTTATGATAATATGGATGATGTTTTTACGGATCCTGAGGTGGATGTGATTTATATTACAACGCCACACAACACGCATTTTGAATTTATGAAAAAGGCTGTAGATAATGGAAAACATGTACTTGCAGAAAAAGCTATAACATTAAATAGCAGTGAATTAAGCAGGATAATTGATTTGGCAGAGCAAAAGGGAGTAGTTGTTGCAGAGGCCATGACAATATATCATATGCCTATCTACAAAAAGTTGAAAGAAATACTGGATACGGGAATACTGGGAAAAGTAAATATCATCACAATGAACTTTGGAAGTTTTAAAGAGTATGATATGAATAATCGCTTTTTCAATAGAAGTTTAGCCGGCGGAGCATTGCTTGATATTGGAGTGTATGCACTTTCATTTATACGCTGGTTTATGGAGTCGATGCCTCAAACAACGATGACTCAGACAAAAAATGCGCCGACTGGTGTTGATGAACAGGTAGGAATGCTGCTTATGAACGACGAAGGGCAGATGGCTTCTATTATGCTGTCACTTCACTCAAAACAGCCAAAAAGAGGAATGATCTCGTGTGAGAAGGGTTATATTGAGATAATGGAATATCCGAGAGCGTGGGAGGCAACTATATATTATGTTGAATCTGACAAGGCGGAAAAGATAACTGCCGGGAAGAATGCAGATGCTCTTGCATATGAACTTGAAGATATGGAGAGAGCAATAGGCGGTGAGCCGGAATGCATGCATCTTGATTATACCTGTGATGTTATGAAGACTATGACACATACAAGAAATTTTAAATATCCGGAGGAAGAATAGAGTTTGGATATATTGTCGGAAGATGTTAAATTATATTTTGGAAAATATAGTTAAAAACAAAAATGAGTACAACAAAAGTAGAAGATATTAAATGGAGATTTGTATGCAGGATAAAATACAGACAAATTCAGATAAAGTTAATATACCTGTGTGGCGAAATATTACAGAAAAAATCAGTTATATTACACCAACTATCGAACCGCTTTCAGCGAATGTATCAGTTATAGAGGGCAAAAACTATTTATGGGTATATGATGTTGGAAGCAACAATGTCATTCCAGATATGCTTTCAAAAATTTCACAGGAAAAAGGAAAAGATATTAAGGTTGTTTTATCTCATTTTCATCCTGACCATATTACAAATCTGCAATATATAAAATGGTTTAAGCTGTATCAGGGAAAAAACACATATAAGTATACACATATTGGTGAAGTCGTAGAAGAGGAAATGCGTATAGATAAGTCAGAAGCAAATCTGAGTATTTTTCCAATGCCGTCAAGCCATGCGAAAGGTTCGCTGGCACTTATGGCAGATGAGACATATTGTCTGATTGGGGATGCACTATATCCGGCTCATAAGGGTAACAAAACAGTTTATAATGCAGGAATGGTGAAACAACAGATAGACCTTCTGAATAAAATACCTGCATCAAACATCCTTTTAAGCCACAGAGAGCCTTTTGTGCAGAAAAAACAGGCTGTTATAGCGTGGCTTTCTGAGATATATTTCAAAAGAGAGAAAAATCAGTCGTGGATTGATGCGGGTATCATAAACAATTAAAATTAGTATGATTTTGGGTACTAAGGTTAGTCGTGAATGGGTTTTGTTTTTATAAAGCATATTAGCATGAGTGTGATTGTTATCAGCCATGAAATTGGAAATGCCATATAAAGGGTTTCAAGTGTGTGATGGTGTTTGAAAAAAGTAAAAATCCATATTATACGAAAAGCACATGTACCGATTATTGTTACAACTGCAGGGAGAAGTGAGTGCCCCGTACTCCTTAGAACTCCTGCGGGTATTTCATAAAGACCGCATATCGGTTCAAAAAACAGAATACATAAAATGCGTATTCCAGCATTTTGTATCACAGCCTGTTCGGTGGAGAAAATCCACGAAAAGCTGTCACGGAATATGACAATAGGTTCTATTATTATAAGGCTTATAAGAATTGAAAATGCAGTACACAATAAAAGTATGTGGCGGCATCTTTTTTTCTGTCCGGCGGCATAATTCTGACTTGTAAATGTTGTTGCTGTCTGTCCGAATGCAGTAATAACATAATAGGCAAAGTATTCAAAGTTCATGGCAATGGTACTTCCGGCAGTAGAAACGGCACCAAAACTATTTACGGCTGCCTGAACAAAAATGTTTGTGAAACAAAATACTGCCCCCTGAACCGCTGATGGTATACCGATTTTAATTATATTAATAAGTTCATGATAGTTTAGATGTAAACTTCTAAATGATAGGTGGAAATATGCAGTATCTTTTTTCAAATGATAAATAACCATTATTGCGGAGAGTATGGTAGATATATCTGTTGCGAGTGCAACACCTGCTACTTCTAAATGAAATACGATAACGAAAATCATATTTAGAAGCACGTTGACAATTCCTGAAATGGTCAAAGCAATAAATGGAAATCTGCTGTCACCGCGGGCACGAAGTATGGCAGATACAAAGTCGTACAGAAGCAGAAACGGATATCCAAGGAGATAAATTCTAAGATAAATTTCAGCGAAATTAATTATCTCAATGGGTGTTTTGATAAGGTACAGCAGAGGTCTTGCCATACACTGACCGAAGATTAAACCGACAAGTCCTGCTATTATTGCAAGAATAATTGATGTGTCTGCGGCATTAAATAATTGCTGAAGTATGCTGCTTAAGGCGATGGGAAGTGTAAAAAGTAATATATTTTTTACAAGTGAACCGTTAAGCATATCTGTTTGGTTATTAAACATTGTTAAGTGTACAAAAATAAATATCAGGAAGCTTGACAATGAGCCGTTTTTATTGCTGGAGCATGGCGGAAAAACAGAGGTATCTGGAATACTTGAAAAAAATAATGTGCATCCGAATATTCGTTTTACTACATGGGAGGACTTTGCAATAATGTCAATGGTTGAAAAGGGACTTGGTGCAGCTATACTCCCGGAGTTGATATTACAGCGTGTTAATTATGAAATTGAGATTCGCCCGCTTGAAGAACCATATTACAGGAAAATATGCATAGCGATGAAAAACAAAGAGAGACTGACACCTGCTGCGGCAAAATTTATGGAATATCTGGTACAACATAGAAAGGAACAGTAACAGCACTTAAAGGTGCAGATGAAGAAAGAAGGAATTATATGTTAAATAAATTACATTATGAAATGATAAAATTATACAAAGGAGATGCGAAAAGAATACAGCATTTCTGCAAAGTTCACAGTTATGCGAAGCTCATTGCTGAAATGGAAAATGTCGATGAGCACACATCGTTTATTATCGAAACTGCGGCATTGACTCACGATATAGGAATACATTTGTGTGAAGAAAAATATGGAAACTGCAATGGAAAACTTCAGGAAAAAGAGGGACCTGCGCTTGCAGAAAAATTGCTTAAAAAGCTTGGATTTGCGAAAGATGTATCAGAGAGAGTTATGTATCTTATAGCCCATCATCATACATATGATGATATAAATGAGATAGATTATCAAATTCTTGTTGAGGCAGATTTTCTTGTAAATATGTATGAGGATGGATTGTCAAAAGATGCGGTTGAGCATGCGTATAACAAAATATTCAAAACTGCTTCAGGTATAAAAATATGTGCTGAAATGTTTGGAATATAGGTAAGTTCAGCGAATATAATCAAATATTTTTAAATACTTGTGTAAATTTATATTTTTTACTTTCCTTGACAATGAGAAAAAATGTTACATTTACCTCAGGGACAATGAGAGGGATGTATACACGATTTTTTGGTTGTATGTAATCATTAAAGGCAATGTCAGTTGTAAAATATGGCAGTATTGAGGCTTGAATAAGTTCTTCAAATGCCGTGTGGTCTGTCCGCTCAAAAAACTTTGAATCAGGCATTTTTTTGTCGATTATATCACGCCAAAAACCGAGATTTGGCATGACTATCATATTTTCACCATTGATGTCAGAAAGATGAAGGCTTCTCTCATGTGCAAATTTGTGTGTGTCTGGAGGGCAAAAAATCAGGTGTTCTTCGGAAAAAGTTTTCATAAAAAGTCCGTCGTTTTTCCAACAGGAAAATGCACTCAGCGTTATGAAAGAGTATGGAGTTGTACCGGAAGCGTGGGGTCCGTTTGCTGAAGGAAATTGCAAAACTTGACCTTGGGCATAGTGAGATTGTAGACCATAGCAGTCCTGAATTTGTAAAAATGCTTCATGGTTTAAAAGTACATGATTAAAAATAAGTAAAAGAATATAAAGTAAAAAATATAGAGTTTTAAAGAATGTAAAATAAAAAAGAAAAGAGCAGACAATAAATCTGAATATTATTGTCTGCTCTTTTCTTTTTTAATAGCATAGCTGTAAATCACGCCACGGGTGTGAACAGTAACTAAAACTACATTAGAAATTATTTCCGTTCCAGCCCCAGTCGGCTATGCCTTGATATGTGACATATACATTTCGACCCGGAATATCGAGCTCATCGGCAAATATCTGACAGATTTTTGCTGTCATTTCATTGCTTTGTGATGAGTCGATTTTGCCGAATACACGCACAGAAACGAAAGCACCTTTTTCTAATTTGTTTCCGCCCATGTAAAGGCTGTAATCATCCTCAAAACCAACCATTAAAAAGCTTTCTGTTTTGCCTAATGTTCCTATAGCCTGTCCGAGTTTCTGTTTAATGTTTTCTTCTTTTTCAACTGAAAGTGAAACTGTTACTTTTGAATCAATAAATGGCATATAATTCCTCCGTTCATAAATTGTTGATATTTATTTTAAGTGTAATGAAAAACAGATTTTAAGTCAAGAATTTTCAGGCAAAATAAATTTCATTAACAGCCTGTCATAAAATAAACTGCTTTCTCATAAGATGTAAAAAAATAAGAGGAGCTTTTAAAGTGGAAAAGCCAAAATTTAGGAACAGGAGAAAGAAAAATACATACATAGCAGATGAAAGATTAAGTCAGAGAGCAATAAGTCTTGCCAATTATATGATAGAAAATAAATCTACTGTAAGGCAGGCTGCCAAAATATTTGGTGTCAGCAAATCGACGGTTCATAAAGATCTCACTGAAAGACTTGAAAATATAGATTCGTCATTAGCAATTGAAGTAAGAAAAATTTTAGACTTGAATAAATCCGAAAGGCATATCAGAGGGGGAATGGCAACAAAAGAAAAATATGCACATATGCATTAAGGGGAAAGATAAAAGAAACAAGCGAAAATAACACTGCCTACCCTGTCAGCCAACGGGATAGGCAGTGTTTATGCGATAAGATAAATTGTTATGGATAATATTTACTCACCTTTATTTATTTCATTTATTGCATTCTGTATGTCCTCATATTTTAATTCATCAGGTGTAAATGAAAGTGTTGAATGAAGCGGAACACCTCCAAAACCGCATTTAAGGTCTTTAAGTTCCTCTTCTTCGGTTTTTGGAGAATCCTCTTTATGCTGTGCTTTTACACATTTCATAAGCATTTCATCAAGTGGAGCTTTGTTTTTGGCAAAGCGTTCAACATCTTCACAAGTCGTTGATTTATTTACAACAAAAGGAATTTTAGTTGTAGATGTTATTGAGACAGCTTTTAGTATTTTAATGTCTCTTGATGATGCGCCGATAAGTATTTTATATTCGCCTGATGGTGCATACCAATCATGTATGGTTTCATTATAATATGCCCAGCTTCTAAAGTTCAGGGTGAAAGTTACGGTCTTTGTTTCGCCTGCTGCAAGTTTAACTTTGGCAAAATCTTTGAGTTCTTTGACAGGTCTGTTATCCTCGTCAATGTGATTTTCTATATAAAGCTGAACGATTTCTGAACCGTCAACATCGCCTATGTTTGTTATATCAACACTTACGTTTACGTTTTCATTGTCTTTAAATGAAAAATCGCTTTCAGATATTTCAATGCCATTTATTTTCATATTGTCATATCTGAATTTTGTATAACTCAATCCATAGCCGAATGGGAAGAGAACATTCATTTTCTTCTTGTCGTAGTATCTGTAACCTATAAAGATACCCTCATTGTAATTTACTTTATCTCTGTTGCCTGGGAAGTTTAAGTATGCAGGTGTGTCTTCTAATTGTATAGGGAATGATTCTGCAAGCTTTCCGGAAGGATTTGCAATACCGAATAAAAGGTTGACAGCAGCAGCGCCTGACGCTTCTCCGGCGAGATACATTTCAAGAACGGCGTTTACTTTGTCAAGCCAAGGCATAGTGATGGCTGAACCGTTATGTAATACGACAACTACATTTTTTTGAACTTTGCATATTTCTTCAATGAGTTCATTCTGGCATTTTGGCATGTCGATATGAGTTCTGTCAAAACCTTCATTTTCAAATGCATCCGGCAATCCGGCAAAGATTACGGCAATATCTGCATTTTTAGCTACATTTACTGCTTCGTTTAAGAGGTTTTCATCTGTCTGTTCATTGTCTGTATTATATCCCTTTGCATATGTGACGTCTGCAAGTTCTTTTACACAATTAAGTGCGGTATCAATTTTGTGGCAGTTTATATGACTTGAACCGCCGCCCTGAATACGTGGATTATCAGCAAATTCACCTATAAATGCTATGTTCTGGTTTTTGCTGAGTGGGAGTGCACCGTTATTTTTCAGAAGAACGGCACAATTTTCTGCTGTCTCCTGTGCAATTTCATGATGCCATTCCATATCATATTTAAAGCCTGAATGTTTGTCTTTGGAAGCAAGTGAATTGTCAACTAAAGTGAGTATTCGTCTTACGGCTGTATCCAGTGTTTCAATATCAAGGGTACCGTCATTTACAGCTTTTACGATAAGTTTATCTGTTTCACCGTGGCTTGATGGCATTTCGAGGTCAAGACCGGCTTTGAGTGCTTTTACCCTGTCATTCATGGCGCCCCAGTCAGTCATGACAAGCCCCTCATATCCCCATTTGTCTCTAAGTGTATCAGTTAAAAGTTCTTTATTTTCACAGGAATATTCTCCGTTTATCTGATTGTAGCTGCACATTATTGTCCATGGTTTCGCCTGTTTTACAACTTTTTCAAATGCTGTAAGGTATGTTTCGTTGAGAGTTCTTTCATCAATTTCAGCACTTATGCTCATTCTGCGCCATTCCTGATTGTTAGCTGCAAAATGTTTAAGACTTGTGCCAATGTCATTTTTTTGTACGCCGTTAACAAAAGCAGCTCCCATTTCTCCAGCGAGATATGGGTCTTCTGAGAAATATTCAAAGTTTCTCCCACATAAAGGAGAGCGTTTCATATTTATACCGGGGCCGAGCAGGACAGAAATATCTTCACTTTGGCATTCTTTACCGAGAGCATTTCCCACATTTTCAATTAAATCTCTGTCAAATGAGCATGCGAGAGCTGATGCAGTCGGAAAACATATAGCTTCGATACTTTCGAGAAGTCCAAAATGAGCAGGGCTGTCATCCTCCTTGCGAAGTCCGTGAGGTCCGTCTGAGACCATTACTGAAGGTAAATTGAGCCTTTCGATATTCTTTGTGTGCCATGCATCGGCAGCCGAACAAAGAGAAGCTTTTTCTTCAAGTGTCATTTCAGAAATCAGATTATCAATATTAATTTTTTTCATATATTATATCCTCCATTAAATTTCTCCAATAAGATATTTGTTTGAATCATCTTTAAGGAATACCGGAATGGTATCGATTGGTGCATCGATATTATAGGTTTTGCCGCCTTCGTAGACTTCGCCGTTGTGGGCAGATGTCCATGAGTGACCATTTGGCAGATAAACTTCTCGTCTGATTTCGTGCTTGTGGCATATAGGAGCAACAAGAATTTCATTTCCAAACATATACTCGTCGTAAATATCCCAGCAGTTATCATCAGGAAATTCATAGAAAAGTGTACGCATGACAGGAGTTCCTTTTTCATGTGCTTCTTTCATGATACCATGTATATAGTCTTTCATAAGTTCACGTACATGAATAAATTTGACCATAATTCTCTCTGCTTCTTCACCATAGCTCCATACTTCGTTGTCTGCACCTGTTCCTTCACGAACTTCACCAGCTTTATTTTTTAAGTTGGTGTATGGCTGGCGGCAGCCGTGTATTCTCATAACAGGGCAGAAAGTTCCAAACTGGAACCAGCGGAGTAAAAGTTCTTTGAAATCATCACTTTCAATGTTTCCGCCATGAAATCCGCCTATATCTGTTGTCCACCACGGGATACCGCAAAGTCCCATATGAAGACCGGCGCATATTTGTTTGCGGAAATCTTCATATGAAGACCAAATGTCACCTGACCACACAAGGGCACCGTATTTTTGGCTTCCTACCCATGCACAGCGGACAAGATTGACTATATCAGTCTGTCCCATCTCTTTCTGGCCTTCGTAAAAAAGTCTGGAATATTCTCTTGGATATATATTTCCTACTTTTGAAACAGGCCCTGCATGATATTGGTAGCGCTCATAATTGTAATTGGTAAATTCAGGTTCGGCTTCATCAAGCCAAAATGTTTTAATGCCCATATCTGCATAATTTTTTTTACATTTTTCCCATACATATTTTCTTGTGCGTGGATTAGTGGCATCCATAAATACATTGTTTCCGTGAAATAACATTTGAACATCGATGCCTGAATTTTGTTTGACGAGAAGTCCTTGCTGTTTCATTTCTTCAAAATTTTCGCTGTGCCATTCTACTTGAGGCCATATGGAAACCATTGTTTCAATTCCCATATCATGCAATTCTTTTATCATTTTTTGGGGTTCAGGAAAATATTCTTCATCAAAACGCCAGTCGCCACAATAAGGCCAGTGATAGTAGTCGATAACTAAAACATCGACAGGAATATTTCTCTTTTTATATTCTTTTGCAACATCGATTACCTGTTTTTGGTTGTAGTAGCGGAGTTTGCATTGCCAAAATCCAAGACCATATTCAGGCATCATAGGGGATTTTCCGGTACAGCAGGCAAATTGTTCTTCAATTTGTGCAGGAGAGTTGCCGGCTGTTATCCAATAATCCATTTTGTCGGTATCATCGGCAATCCATTCAGTAGTATTTTTTCCAAAGTGAACTTCACCTACGGCAGCATTGTGCCAAAGAAAACCATATCCGAGATTTGATATATAAAAAGGAATACTTGCTTGTGAATTTCGGTGTGCAAGTTCGAGATTGCAGCCTTTAAGGTCAAAAATTTCCTGCTGGTATTGTCCCATTCCGTATATTTTTTCAGATGGTGAAGGTTCAAAGCTGACTTTTAATTTATAACTGCCACCATTGAGAGTGTGAAAATAACGTGCTTTTCTTGTCAATGCACCGCCGTTGTTGATTTCACGAAGCAGAAGTTTATTCTGTTTGTTATAAAAAGAAATCTGTAAAGCATTTCCCCATTCCTGAACATATAATTTTGCAGTAATAAGTCCGTTTTTGATAACTGCATGACGTTCGTCAATTATACTAATGTCAATATCTGTCAGCTTGCTTAAATCGGGATTGATAAGAGCAGCATTTCCATCCGGAATTTTGTCCATAAGTGATGATTGTACACGCAGGCTGTTGTCACCCCATGCAGCAATACTTACAAGTTCGCCGTCATTGCGGAAAAACAATTCTTTATCGGTAAATTCAAAAAAATTCATAGACGCCTCCTTTTATAAATATATGTATTTCTTATATTAAATAATCATTTTTAAAATATATCGTTGTAAATAATATAATTCAAATAGGCGTATATATCAATCTTTATATAAAACAAAAACAGCCATAAATTTCAGACATCCGCATTAACGGGATGAATGAAATTTATAGCTGTCTGTTATAAGATTTTGATTTAGTATTTATTTTCCAAAGCGGATTTTTGCATATTCCTCTATTTCGAGGGCACAATTTTCAAAACCAAGTTTTGAACTGTCAAGACAAAGGTCATAATATCTTGCATCAGTCCAGTGGTGTCCGGTATGATAGCGGTAATAATCGGAACGGTATTTATCAGTGCGCTCAATAAATTTTTTCGTCTCTTTCTCGCTGAAACTGTTACGCTCCATGGCTCTCGCAAGGCAGAAGTCCTCATCAGCATGAACAAACACGCTGAGTACGTTAGGGTTGTCTTTCAGAATGTAGTTTGCGCATCTTCCGACGATGATGCAGGATTCCTTTTCGGCAAGTTCCTTGATGGTCTTAGCCTGATAATTAAAAAGGTTGTCATCGGAAGTAAAGCCCTTATCTTCAGGAGGAAGAAGTTCACCTGTGTAAGGATTGCTTAATGTTTTAAGCCATCCGGCATGGCGGAGTTTTTCATCTGACATACCGAAAAGTCTTTCGTTGATTCCGCTGTCCTCAGAAGCCATTTTAAGAATTTCACGGCTGTAGCAGTTGATGCCAAGTTTCTGGGCAAGCATGGCAGCGATAGTCTTGCCGCCACTGCCATACTGGCGTGAAACAGTAATAATCATATTTCCCATAGTAATACCTCCTTTATTTTTATATGTTGTGTGTTATATCTTCATAATATAATCAGATATTACAATAGTTTTATAAATAAATATATATATTTTATTTATAAAGTAGCGGATTCTAATGCCAAGCTCATATGGAATGAAATTCCTATGGAGTTTGGCTATTTATTCACCCAAATAAGCTTTCTTTATCGAATCGTCCTCAAGCAGGTCACTTGCTTTTCCGCTTGTGACAATCTTACCTGTTTCAAGTACATATGCTCTATCTGCGATAGAAAGAGCTTTTTTAGCATTCTGTTCTACAAGAAGAACAGTAGTGCCCGATTTGCTGATAGACTCGATAATATCAAATATCTCATTGACAAGGATAGGTGAAAGTCCCATTGATGGCTCATCCATAAGGATAATAGATGGTTTTGACATAAGTGCACGTCCCATTGCGAGCATCTGCTGCTCACCGCCGCTCAATGTACCTGCTGATTGATTTTTTCTCTCGGCAAGTCTTGGAAATCTTTTATATATATTTTCTAAATCTTTGTTTAAATTCTCTTTATCTTTTCGTGTGTATGCACCTAATTTAAGGTTTTCGTACACGCTTAAATCCGCAAAAACACGTCTGCCTTCGGGAACATGAGCCATTCCCATTGATACAATTTTATGTGCAGGTATTTTTGTTATGTCCTTTCCCTCGAAAATAACACTTCCTTTTTTAGGAGAGAGAAGACCGGTGATAGTGTGAAGAGTAGTAGTTTTGCCGGCACCATTGGCACCGATAAGTGCGATAACCTCACCTTTATTTACTTCAAAAGAGATACCTTTGATTGCCTGTATCATACCGTAATATACTTCTAAATCTTTAACTTCAAGCATCGCCATAATTTTATCCCTCATTTCTATAATTATTCACCTAAATATGCCTTGATAACCTGTGGGTTGTTTAACACGTCTGATGTATCGCCCTGTGCAAGAACCTCGCCGAAGTTGAGTACGGTAAGCTGCTCACATATTCCGCTTACAAGTTTCATGTCATGTTCAATGAGAAGAATTGTCATATGGAAATGGTCTCTTACAAATTTTATCATATCCATTAATTCTTCTGTTTCGTTTGGATTCATGCCGGCAGCAGGTTCGTCGAGAAGAAGGAGTTTAGGATTTGTTGCAAGTGCACGTGCAATCTCAAGTTTTCTTTGCTGTCCATAAGGGAGATTCTGTGCTTCAACATATGCATCATCTTTTAGTCCGAACACTTCTAGAAGTTCCATAGCAATATCATTCATTTCTTTTTCAACTTTATGATAACGTGGAAGCCTAAGTATGCTGTCAAGTGTTGAATAGTGATGATTGTTGTGGAGACCTGTTTTTACATTGTCGAGTACGGTGAGCTGTGAAAACAGTCTTATATTCTGAAATGTTCTTGCAATTCCTGATTTGTTTATCTCGATTGTGGATTTGCCTGTGAGGTCATTTCCGTCGAGAATAATCTTTCCGCTGTCAGGTTTATAAACACCTGTCAAAAGGTTGAAAATAGTTGTTTTGCCGGCACCGTTTGGACCGATAAGTCCGTAAAGCTGTTCTTTTTTAATATTGATACTAAAGTTGTTTACGGCACGAAGACCACCAAAAGAAATACTAAGATTTTGTACATCTAATAAATTTTCCATTTTATGCAGCCTCCTTTTTGTTTTTCTTAAATGAAAGGTGTTTTTCACGCCATTCAATTGCTTTTGGTGCCCAGTTAAAGAGCATCATGACAATAAGAACTATTGCGTAGATAAGCATACGGTAATCTGACATTCCACGGAGCAGCTCCGGAAGAAGTGTAAGCACAACAGCGGCGATAATAGAACCTCTGATATTTCCGATACCTCCAAGAACAACAAATACAAGAATGTTTATAGACATATTGTAACCGAAGTTATTTGTATTGGCTGTGAGGTTTGAAAGGTTGTGTGCATAAAGGACACCGGCTGCACCTGCCATTGCAGCAGATATGGTAAATGTCATAAGTTTATATTTAGTAATGTTTATACCGATTGATTCAGCGGCAATTCTGTTATCACGGATAGCCATGATAGCACGGCCATCTCTTGAATGTATGAGGTTTAATACTATAAACAATGTTATAAGAATAAGTACAAAACCTATAAAGAATGTTGAATCATTAGGTGTGCCAGTGATTCCCTGAGGACCGTTTACTATGATTTTTCCGTCAGGTTCGAGATTTAAATTTACTGCATCTTTTGTTGAAAAATGAAATCCCTTTGAATCTTTTCCTATAAAAAGAACATTAACAAGGTTTTTGATGATTTCACCGAATGCAAGTGTAACGATTGCAAGATAATCACCATTTAATCTTAAAACAGGAATTCCTATTATAATTCCGAATATGGCTGCCACTGCTATTCCTATTAGAAGTGCGATAAAAAATCTAAGTGTTCCGTTTGTTATAGTATCCTGTGTAGCCTTTGAGAAGAATGAACTTGTGAAAGCACCGACACACATAAAACCGGCATGTCCAAGACTTAATTCTCCGAGAATACCTACAACAAGATTAAGTGAAATGGCGAGAATGATATAAGTACACAAAGGAACCATAAGTCCCTGGAAGAGAGAAGAAATCTCTCCGGCATTTATAAGAATCTGCATTATAATAAAAGCAGCTATAACTATACCATAAGTGATAATATCATTTAATTTTTGTTTAGATAATTTCTTTGACATAATATACCTGCCTCCTATACTTTTTCCTGAATTTTTTTGCCTAAAAGTCCTGTCGGTTTAACAAGAAGGACAATGATAAGTACGGCAAAAACAATTGCATCTGCCATCTGTGATGAAATATAGGCTTTACCGAATATTTCAATAATTCCTAAAAGAATACCGCCTATAAATGCTCCAGGTATTGAACCGATACCACCGAATACAGCGGCAACGAATGCCTTAATACCCGGCATTGCACCTGTATAAGGTGTAAGACTTGGGTAAGCAGAGCAGAGAAGTACACCTGCGATAGCTGCAAGTCCTGAGCCGATTGCAAATGTGAGAGCAATCGTTCCGTTTACGTTGATACCCATAAGAAGTGCGGCACCACGATCCTCAGATACGGCACGCATTGCCTGACCTGGCTTTGTTTTCTGTACAAAAAACATTAAAGCTATCATAATGACGATGCAAACTAATATTGTAATGATAGTTTCACCGGAAAGGTTAAGTTTTCCTCCGGCTAATGAAAGGCCTTTCCATTTGATGATTGATGGAAAAGTCTGTGCATTGGCTCCAAAAAGTAAAAGCGCAACATTTTGAAGCAAATAGCTGACACCGATTGCAGTAATAAGAACTGCAAGTGAAGAAGATGCATTTCTAAGTGGTTTGTATGCAATTCTCTCAATGACGATACCTAAAACAGTACAGACAACTACTGAAATAATAAGTGCCGGGAATGCCGGAATGCCTGCGTTTGTCATGGAAAGAAGAGAAACATAAGCACCAATCATGATTACATCTCCATGCGCAAAGTTAAGCATTTTTGCAATACCATATACCATTGTGTAACCGAGGGCAATTATTGCATAAACACTTCCGAGACTTAATCCGTTAAATAAATACGATATAAAGCTCATGGTTTACCTCCTGTTTCTTTAAATGTAGAGTGTTACTGTTTAAATTTGAGTGTGAACAGTAATAGTAAAGTCTGTATGAGTTTCAAATCTCATACAGACTTTATAATATCATATAACAAGCTTAAAATCCACAAAATACGTTATTCGGTAACATTTTGTCTAATTCGGATTTTGGTGTTTATAAACTTTATTCAGCTATATTGTAAGAACCGTTTTCTACAACTACGACAGTAGGCTCTTTTGTAGGTTCACCGTCTGATGACCATTTGATGCTCTTAGCAGTAAGACAGCTGAGTTCAATTTCAGTCATTGATTTCTTTAATGCGTCTGACATATCAGAAATACTCATATCAGGTGTAAGCTTTGCTTTCTCAGCAGCAGCTTTTATAGTGTAGATACAGTCATAGGCATCTGCGGCAAACTGGATAGGTGTGTCATTAAATGCTTCTCTGTATGCTTTTACGAAAGTCTGAGTCTTGTCATCCTTTGAATCAGGTGTAAATGGTGTAAGGAACATAAGTCCCTCAGCGAGTTCTTTGTCAAATCCGTCAAGTGCAAGGATTCCGTCCATACCGTCACATCCGAAATACTTAGGTGTGAAGTTTGCTTTCTTTGCCTGAGCAAGGATAAGAGATGCCTCCTGATAATATATAGGAAGGAATACCATTTCAGCACCGGCACTCTTAGCTTTCTGAATCTGTACTGAGAAGTCTGTCTTGCTGTCAGCAGTAAATGCCTCGGCAGCTACTATATCAAGTCCTTTTGCTTTTGCCTCGGCAGCAAATTTCTGATAGATACCTGAAGAGTAAGGGTCAGAACTGTTATAAATAACTGCAATTTTTGAAGCAAGTTTGTGGTCTGCTATATAATCAGCAGAAGCACTACCCTGGTTAGGGTCAGAGAAACACATACGGAATGCGTTGTCATACTGAATTGACTCTACTGCTGTAGCTGATGGAGTAAGCTGGAACATGTTGTCATTATGAGTCTGTTCAACAACTGCTGTACAAGGGTTTGATGTAACAGTTCCTGCAAGTATCTGCATACCCCAGTCTTTTAAGCTGTTGTAAGCATTTACTGATTTCTCAGTATCGTTCTGGTCGTCCTCAAATTTATATTCAATTTTCTTTCCGTTAATACCACCTGCGGCATTAATCTCGTCTACTGCAAGCTTGATACCGTTCTGGACGGCTTTTCCATAGATAGCTGCATCACCTGTTGTAGGTCCGATGCCACCAATCTTAAATGTGTCTGCTGATTTGCTGCCTTCGTCCTTCTTGCTGCCACATGCACACATAGAAAATGCCATAGCAGATACAAGTACAAGGCTGACTGCCTTTTTCCATAATCTCATAATAATTGCCTCCTTTTTCTTTTACTAATGTATGGTAGTTTTTAAGGGGCAATTTGTCAATAGAAAAAAGTACCAAAAGTTGAAGAAAATTAAAGCTATAATTGATAATTTTTCAACTATACTTGCATAGTGTTAAATTTCTCTCAATTAGGCAAGTATATTATTAAATTTATTTCAATTTACTGAGTGCTTTTTTAAACTGAACTAAAAATATGATTACCGTAAAGGATACTGCTATGAAGTCGGCAACAGGTTCAGCCATATATACTCCGTTTGTTTTGTTTGAAACAAAATGCGGCACTATGTAGATAAGCGGGAGAAGAAGAACGAACTTTCTCACGACAGCAACAATGACCGAGCATACGGCATTGCCTATGGCAACAAAAGTCATCTGGCATGCAATCTGTATTCCAAACATAAATAACATACCGCAGTAAATTCTGAGTGCGCCGGCGGTAAATGTAACAAGTTCTTTATCTGAACTGAAAATTCCTGCAAATACACCCGGGAAAAGCTGTATCAATGCCCAGAATATGATTGAATAGCTGAGTGATACGGTAATAAGTATACGAAATGTCTTTTTTACACGGTCAGCATTTTTTGCTCCGTAGTTGTAGCTGGTAATCGGTTGTGCACCCTGACCGATACCCTGTAGTGGCAGCATTGCAAACTGCAGTACACTTGTAAGTATAGTCATGGCACCAACGGCGACATCACCGCCGTATTTTAAAAGTGATGAATTAAAACATACGGAAATGACACTCTCGCTTGCCTGCATGACAAATGTTGAAACGCCGAGAGCCATACATGGAAGAATTATTTCGGCAGAAGGAATGAGATATTTTTTCTTTATCTTTAAAAATGTTTTTCTGCCTGTTAAGAATGAGATAACCCATATACATGAAATTCCCTGTGATATTACAGTGGCAATTGCAGCACCCTTTACGCCAAGGCCGAGTGCAAAAATAAAAATCGGATCGAGAATGATGTTGCATATAGCACCTATGATTACGGTTAACATTCCGGTTTTTGAAAATCCCTGTGCTGTTACGAAAGCGTTCATGCCGAGAGTGAGCTGTACGAATATTGTTCCAAGGGCATAGATATTCATATAGCTTGAAGCATAATCGATTGTGTTGCTGCTTGCGCCGAAAGCCATGAGGAAAAATCTGTTACCGGATAATAATACAATGGTAAGGATAATTGAAATGATAATCTGCATGGTAAAACAGTTTCCAAGAGTTTTTTCGGCTGTATCATTTTCGCCCTTGCCCATAAAAATTGAGGCTCTCGGTGCACCGCCAAAGCCGATAAGGGCAGCAAAAGCGGATATTATCATAATAACAGGCATACAGACACCGAGCCCAGTGAGAGCAAGGCTGCCGGTCTTTGGAATATGTCCTATGTAGATTCTGTCTACAATGTTGTAGAGCATATTGACAAGTTGTGATATTACGGAAGGAACTGCCAGTTTTAAGAGAAGTTTTCCGACTGGTTCAGTACCTAAAAATTCTTTGTTTTCACTCATAAGGAGCCTCCGTTCTGTAAAAATTATTTTGTTATTTTTTTCGTATATGAACTTCCGGTATAGCCAGATTATCATAGTTTATGGAAGAGTCGTCACTTTCATTTTCGGTCGCTTCGTCGTGGGTCTTGTGTGTATGGACTTCCGGAATTGCTACATTTTCAAATGTCAGATCGTAATCGTGTTTTTCTTCATCATGTTTTTTTGCATTATTCTTTTTCCAGTGAAACATAAAAAATCCCTCCATTATAATATGTTGATGAAAAATGTAATAACAAGACTGTTGATAAAATCTGCAAATAAACTTCCGATAAGCGGTATGATAAGGTATGCCTTTACGGATGGAACATATCGGTCGCAGATTGCCTGCATGTTTGCCATTGCGTTTGGAGTTGCACCCATACCGAAACCACATGTTCCGGCAGAAAGTACGGCTGCATCATAATCTCTTCCCATAACATTGAATATGACAAAGTATGTGAATACGCATATGAGAAGCGTCTGTGCTGCGAGCAGGATAACAAGCGGCAGGGCGAGAGTGGCAAGTTCCCAGAGCTTTAATGTTATCATTGCCATTCCGAGAAAGAGCGAAAGACATATACCGCCGAGGTCGTTTATCTCACCCATATGGATAGTTCCCTTGCCTGAATACTCAGTAATATTACGCATAAGTGCAGCGGCGAGCATTGCACCTATATAGATAGGAAAAGTAAGTCCTGTCTTTGTGAGAAAATACGAAAAGATGGTGCCGAGTCCTATCGCAAGTATAAGCTGGAATACTGCGGCTGCGTACATATTTGTATGACGCTGGTGTTTTTCCTCGTCCTCAACCAAAAGGCTGTCATCCTCAGCCGGAACATTGTACATAAGATTTCTTTTCTCGATAAGGCGCTTTCCTATAGGACCGCCCACAAGACTTCCTGTTATAAGTCCGAAAGTGGCAGCGGCAGTGCAGATAGTTGTTGCACCCTTAATGCTAAAATCCTCAAGTACCGGGCCGAATGCACCGGCAGTACCGTGACCGCCGACCATAGGTATTGAACCTGTACACATTCCGATGAGAGGATTTAAGCCAAGTACCTTTGAAAGTCCGACGGCAAGCAGGTTCTGCGAAAAAATCAGTGTGATAACAAGTGCGAGAAATACCAATAAGGATTTTCCACCGCTTTTTAAAACCTTTAAGTTTGCCTGAAAGCCAACAGATGTAAAGAAAAATACCATGCACACCTCACGCAGAGTATCATCAAAGGAAAATTCAATAATTCCGGTAGTATAACATACACATGTAAAAATGGCAAAGAGTAATCCACCTATAACAGGCGCTGGAATACAGAATTTTTCCAGAATATTTATTTTTTTTCTCAGATAACTTCCTAATAAGAGTACCAAAACTGCAGCAGCAAGCGTTTGGTACATGTCTAATTGAATTTTCATAAAGTTAATTCCTCATTTCCAAGCGATTTGTTGTGGCAATATGAAACCATAACAGCTATTTACATTCGCTCATAAATAAATAGCTGACGATGTATTTGTATTATTTTTGTGTTGTGGCTGTAATTCCTTTTTCTTTATAATAAGCGGCTGCACCCGAATGGAATGGAATATCAATACCCTGAACTGCCGTATTTTCATCAGATATCAGTTCAAGAGAAGTTGCATATTGCAAATCTTTATTATGTTTAAAAAGAGTTTTAGTAAATTGCTTGACAGCATTTACAGAAAGACTGTCAGATGCAAGCAATACTGATTTTACACCTATTGTAGTTACATTTTCAGACTGACCTGCATAAGTATTTGCAGGTATTTCATACTTACTGTAACAAGGATAGGCAGTAAGCAGTTTTTTAATACATTTATCATCAATACTTAAAATTCTGATACTGCATTCTTTAGTAAGTTCAGATATTACTGTTGTCTGAAGTCCGGCTGTGCAGAAAAATGCATCAATCTTACCTTCGGCAAGCTGTTTTGCCGCATCGGTGTAATCAAGATTTACCATATTGACAAGTTTAGAATTTAAACCGCTGAATTCTAAAATCTGATTTGCGTTAATTTCCGTACCGGATTCCTTTGCACCGATACTTACTTTTCGACCCTGAAGGTCATCAATGCTTTTTATACCTGAGTTTGCTTTAGTGACTATCTGGCATGCTTCGGTATAAAGTGCAGCAACAGCTTTATAGCCATTACAGATATTGTCTTTAAAATAACCCGTGCCATCGTAAGCATCCTTGATAAGGTCTGCCTGTGCGATACCAAGGTCTATATATTTGTCAGACAGAAGTCTAAGGTTAGCCGCAGAACCGGCTGTATTTTTGACTTCAAACTTGTAATTAGAGGTGTCTTTTGATATTGCACCTGAGAAACTGCTTGCAAAAGCATAGTACATACCGCCTATGTCAGCAGCTCCAAAACGTATATTGTCTGATTGTCTGCCGCATGATGATAAAAATATTAGCGAAAAACAGAGCAGAAGACATAATCTTTTCTTCATATATAAGGTTTCCTTTCTTATTGGGTTTTAGCGTGATGCCAAGGGTCAAAATACTTTTTTTCTAAAACTATGCTACGGATTGCTCCATTGCTGTGCAATTTCCGCAATCCTGCAAACATCTCCAATCCCGCATATTTGCAAGCAAACCTGCTCCTTGTCGGTGTTTGGCGGGTCAAGCTACCAGATAGCAATTTGTATGTAAACATACATTGCTATCTGCTTTTGACCCTTGCATCTAAAAAATTACCACTGATTATTTTACAATAAATTTGGATAAAATACAAATTAGGTATAAACAGTTATAAGGTAGTAAAGTAAGAATAAATAATTAAGTATGCAGGTGGAAAAAGTGTATTATAAAGTAAAAGAGGACGGTATATTTAAGATTGCGCTTAATACGTTTTGGGAGAATGATGAATGTATCGGTGTGTTTAAAATGTCGGAGTGGGATAATGAAAAAATATTGTGGGAGAAGTGCGGGATTTGGCATACGCTTGATGAAATTCATTTTTGCAAGATGGAAAGTCACAAGGATTTTTTATATGGAACATTTCAGGTGCCATCAAAAGAGTATGAAAAAAAAGATACACTTTTTGCGATATATATATTGCAAAATAGGGTAATCATATTAAGCGATGATGATAACATTGACAAAAATATAGTGAGAATATCAGGGAGAGCAGTCACAAAAGATTACTCAATCGAAAGATTTATATATGATTTTTTTATTTCGTTTATAGAAGATGATTTACTTTTTCTGCAGAAGATAGAGCACAAGATAACAGAGATTGAAGAGGATGTTATGAAGGAGCAGTCTGACAAATTCAATATAGGACTTTTGAGATTAAAAAAAATAATAGCGAGATTTTATCATTATTATACACAGCTTGCGGAAACAGGGGATGAACTTGCCGGAAATGAAGAGGAATTTTTTTCGGAGGATATTGTGGAACTTTTTAAAATGTACTCTGAAAAGATGACAAGGCTTGCACAGGAAACACAGATACTAAGAGAATATGCGATGCAGGTTCAGGATGTGTACCAATCTGAGATAGAGATACACCAGAATGATGTAATGAAGATGCTCACGATAGTAACAACAATTTTTCTGCCATTGACACTGATAGCGGGCTGGTATGGAATGAATTTTTCGTATATGCCGGAGCTTAAAATGAAGTATGCCTATCCGTTTGTTATAGGAATCAGTGTGCTGATAGTTGTTGTGAGCCTGATTGTATTTAAAAGAAAAAAATATTGGTAGTGTGTCATAAATAAAGTGGAATTTAATTGACATACAAGTTCACAAAAAATTCACAAAAATTATTAGCACTCACTATTGACGAGTGCTAATAAAAGTGATATAACATAATCAGCAACAGAGAAACAAACAATATTAAGATAAATAAGATTTTAATTACTGGCTGCATCATAGATGCGAACAGTAACAGATTTTTGGAAGGAGCGATTGATTATGTTAATGCCTAGTATTTTTGCAAATGATTTAATGGATGGATTTTTTGATGCACCTGAAAGAAATTACAAAAAGAGTTATTATAACAGCGGATTGATGAAAACAGATATAAAGGAAAACAAGGATGGCTTTGAAGTTATTATGGATTTGCCGGGATTTAAGAAAGAGGATATAAAAGCTGAATTAAAAGACGGATATCTTACAGTTACGGCAGAGACATCTAAAGACGATAAAACATCTAAGGATGATACAAGCAGATATATATGCAGAGAGAGATTTTATTCTACATGCAGCAGAAACTTCTATGTAGGTAAAGAGCTGACACAGGAAGATATAAAAGCAAAATTTGAAAATGGAGTTCTTACATTGAATGTGCCTAAGAAAGAAGCATTACCACAAAAAGAAGAGGACAGATATATTTCAATCCTATAAAAGATGACGGATAAATATATTTAAAACTGCAAAAAACGGTTTTTAAGTATTAAATTTTCATATTTTAGATTTTTGTACTATCATATATCAGATAAAGGTGACGGAAGGAGCGGTGAAAAATCGCTCCTTTTTCAAAATGCAGCGTAAAGGGCGGCACAGGAAAGGGGGAGTTTGTTATGGCTGTGAAGCAGGATTACTATAAGGTGCTTGGAATTGATAGGAACGCTGATGATAAGACAATAAAAAAAGCATATCGTAAGATGGCAAAGAAGTATCATCCCGACATGAATCCCGGTGACGCAGCAGCTGAGCAAAAGTTTAAGGAAATTACAGAAGCTTATAATGTACTTAGTGACTCAGAAAAGAAGAAACTTTATGATCAGTTTGGTCATGCCGCATTTGAAGAAGGATTTTCGCCGGGAGACGGGGAGTCCTATGATGGACCTTATGGAACACACAGAGAGTATCATTTCACCGGAGATGCATCGGATATTTTTGGAGATATATTTGGAGATCTGTTTAATGACGGTCACTTTAGTGGTCATGGAAGTTTTGGAGGTTTTGGTGACCACGATGGTTTTGGGCAAAGTGGCGGAGCTGGCGGTCGCAGCAGCTTTGATGAGGACGGACATTTTGGAGGACATGGTGGATTTTCGGGAACACATTTTTACAGCACAGGAGGTCGGGAGCCGGAGTTTGGTTATGATATGAGAGGCGATGATACAGAGGCTGACATAGAAGTAACATTTGATGAGGCTGTGTTTGGATGTGACAAAGTGATTACTTTGCGTAATGGCAGGACAGGAAAAGAGCAGTCATTAAAAGTTCATATACCGGCAGGAATTGACGACGGAAACAGTATCAGGCTCAAAGGAAAGGGTCATCCGGGTATGGGAAAAGCAGAGGCCGGAGATTTATTTCTCAGGGTTAAAGTAGGTGAGAAACCAGGTTATGAGAGAAAAGGACAGGATATATATACAAAGGTAAATGTACCATATACGACTGCGGTTCTCGGAGGAGATGTGCGTGTCCATACACTTTATGGAGATGTTGAGTGCAGGATAAAAGAGGGAACACAGTCAGGTACAAAAATACGCCTTAAGGGAAAAGGTGTTGTGTCTAAAAAGGACGGAAAGACTTACGGTGACCAGTATGTTACGATAGGAATTGAAGTTCCGAGACATATAGGCAGAAATGCAAGAGAAAAGCTGATGGAGTATCGCAGTTTATGTAAAAACTCAGCCTGAATATAGTAAAAATGCACAAAATACCCCGGTAATTCAGTTGAATTATCGGGGCGTTTTTGTGCAAAGATGACAAAAAGCACAAAAGATTAAAAAAAATATTGCATTTTTTATCTAAATGTTATATATTTTAGTTACAACGAAATGGAAACATTTCCAGAAACATTTCCAAAATCGTTTCCACAAAAATACATATTATTTTAAAGTTATTTAAAGTATTCAAAATGGAAACAACAACTATTCTAATTTAGGAGGATAACTATGAGAAAGAAAGGACTTATAGCACTTGGACTTGCAGCAGTTATGACAGCATCAGCACTTACAGGCTGCGGTGGCGCAAGTGATAAAAAGGAAAGCGACAGTAAGAAAGAAGCTAAAGGAACAGTTTATTATTTGAACTTCAAACCTGAAGCTGATGCACAGTGGCAGGAACTTGCAGATATCTACACAGAGAAAACAGGTGTTAAGGTAAATGTAGTAACAGCCGCAGCAAATCAGTATGAGACAACACTTAAGAGTGAGATGGGTAAGAGCGAAGCTCCGACATTGTTCCAGGTAAACGGACCGGTTGGACTCGCATCTTGGAAAGATTATTGCTATGATCTTAAAGATTCTGAAATTGCAAAGCAGATTACAAGCGACGATTTCTTATTAAAAGATGGTGATGCTGTTGACGGTATCGGTTATGCTATTGAATCATACGGTATAATTTACAACAAGAATCTTTTGAAAAAAGCCGGATACACACAGGATGATATAAAGAATTTTGCTGACCTTAAGAAGGTAGCTGAAGACATCACAAAGAGAAGCAAAGACCTTGGATTCTCAGCATTCACATCAGCAGGTATGGATGGAAGTTCAGACTGGAGATTTAAGACACATCTTGCAAACCTTCCTATTTATTATGAATATCAGCAGGATAACATTGAAAATACAGATGCAATTAAGGGAACATACCTTGACAACTATCGTAACATTTGGGATTTATATGTAAACAATTCTACAACAAGTCCAAAACAGCTTAGCACAAAGACAGGTGATGATGCAGTTGCAGAATTTGTTACTGAAAAAGCTGTATTTTATCAGAACGGTACATGGGCTTACTCAGATATAGCAGACATCGGAGATGAAAATCTTGGAATGCTTCCTATTTACATCGGTGTAGACGGAGAAGAAGATCAGGGACTTTGTACAGGTACAGAGAATTACTGGTGTGTAAACAAGAAAGCATCTAAAGAAGATATTCAGGCAACACTTGATTTCATGAACTGGTGTGTAACTGACGAGACAGCAGTTAAATGTATGTGTGGAGCAGCAGGAGCTATGCCTTCAGGACAGGATGGAATGGGATTTGTTATTCCATTTAAGAAAAACCTTGAATCTGACAATCCTCTTGTAAACATTGCAAATGACTATGTAAATCAGGGTAAGAAACCTGTAACATGGAATTTCACAACTATGCCATCTGAGAAGTGGAAAAATGACCTTGGTTCAGCTCTTACAACATATGCTTCTAAGCAGACAGATGCAAATTGGGATCTTGTAAAGAAAGCATTCGTTGACGGATGGGCAAAAGAGGCTGCAGCAGCTAAGAAATAATTTTAAATTACAGACTATTAAGCATTAGTTATATCAAAAATTATTTACTAATGTGGACAGACTAATATATGGGGGAGACGGTCAAACGTGTCCCCTGTATTAAACAAAAGCTGCTTTATACTTTATACACAGTAATGTATTAGGCAGTGAAAAAGGGAACAGCTACGTTTTTTGCGTTATGCACAGTGGATATGTGCAGAAATGAGGATTATTATGGAAAAAGCAATAAAAAAATACTGGCCGGTATTTTTGCTTCCGACTATGGCGGCATTCACAATTGGATTTATCGTGCCATTTATCGAAGGAATTTATTTATCATTTTGTAAATTTACCACTATCAAGGATGCATCTTTTGTGGGATTTAGCAACTATGTAGAAGCATTTAAGGATTCAACATTCCCTCATGCATTTGGATTTACTGCCATATTCGCGGTAGTGACGCTGGTACTTGTTAATCTTTTGGCATTTGCACTTGCACTTGCGCTTACACAGAAAATTAAAGGAACGAATATTTTCAGAACAATATTCTTTATGCCAAACCTTATAGGTGGTATTGTTCTTGGATATATCTGGCAGCTTATATTTGATGGTATATTCAGTAAATTTGACATGGCATTAAAATTAAATGCAAAATTAGGTTTTTGGGGACTCGTAATCTTAATCTGCTGGCAGCAGATAGGTTATATGATGATTGTTTACATAGCAGGTTTACAGGCAATACCTGATTCATTAAAAGAAGCTGCTATGATTGATGGAGCAAACGCATGGAAGAGACTTTTCCATGTTACTATTCCTAATATGATGCCATCAATAACAATATGTACATTCTTAACAATAACAAACTCATTCAAGCTCTTTGACCAGAACCTTTCACTTACAGGTGGTGAACCGCTTCACAAGACTGAGATGCTTGCATTGAATATTTATGATACGTTCTATGGAAGAGTAGGTTATGAAGGTGTAGGTCAGGCTAAGGCGGTTATTTTCTTCATTGCAGTAATAGTTATAAGTATGTTACAGCTTAGACTTACAAGAAGTAAGGAGGTGCAGCAGTAATGAAAAGGGTAAAAGGAATTTTAGCAACATTATTATTTACGATTATATCAATAATATTTGTATCACCGATTATTGTTGTATTGATGAACTCTTTTAAGAAAAAGACATATATAAGTCTTGAACCATTTAAATTTCCGTCATCAAAGACATTTGTCGGAATGGAAAACTTTAAAGAGGCTATAACAAAATATGAATTTATTAAGGCAGTAGGCTGGACCGTATTTATTACGGTAGGCGGTGTATTACTTATTCTTGTATGCTGTTCAATGTGTGCATGGTTTATCACAAGAGTACAGACAAAGATTACAAAAGCAATTTATCTTCTTTGCGTATTCTCAATGGTAATTCCGTTCCAAATGGTAATGTTTACATTATCAGGAACAGCAGATTCTCTTGGACTTAATACACCATGGGGTCTTTTGATAATATATCTTGGATTTGGTGCAGGTCTGGCGGTATTTATGTTCTGCGGCTTTGTAAAATCAATTCCAATTGAGGTTGAAGAGGCAGCCATGATTGACGGCTGCAGTCCGATAAGAACATTTTTTAACGTTGTAATACCAATGATGAAACCAACACTTATATCAGTAGGAATCCTTGAGGCAATGTGGATTTGGAACGACTTCCTTCTTCCATATCTTACACTTGATATTAAGAAATATAAGACTATATCGATTATTATCCAGTATATGAAGGGCAGCTACGGAAGAGTTGATATGGGAGCTATTATGGCTTGTCTTATTATGGCAGTTATTCCGGTAGTAGTATTCTACTTATGTTGTCAGAAATATATCATTAAGGGTGTTGCAGCCGGTGCGGTTAAGGGTTAAAATACATTTTATTCGGAGTATTCGGCAGAGGATGTACCGAAACAGAAGAAAAGCGAGGAAAATGTATGACCATAAAAGATATCGCCAAATTATCGGGATATGGTATAGGAACCGTATCCCGTGTATTGAATAATCATTCCGATGTTAGTGATAAGGCAAGAAAAAAGATAATGGAAGTTATAGAAGAAAGTAACTTTCAGCCAAACACAAATGCAAGACACTTGAAAAGGCAGTCGGTATCATCTCTTTCTATTATAGTTAAGGGAAATCAGAATATGCTTTTTGCTGATATTCTTGAAAAAATGCAAATGTTATTCTCTAGAAACGGTGAAAATGCAGAAGTTTCTTATATAGATGAGGATGCAAATGAAGTAGAGTGTGCACTTTCATTGTGCAGGGACAGAAATCCCAAAGGGATAATATTTTTGGGAGGAAATCTTGATTATTTTGATGCTTTTGACAGCATAGAAGTTCCTTGTGTATTGTTGACTAACAGTGCGGGCAGTTTGAACATAAGCAATCTTTCATCATTTTATACGGATGATGAGGAAGCTTCATATCAGGTCGGAAGTTATCTTATAAAACAGGGACATAAAAAAATCGGAGTTATAGGTGGAACATTGTCCGCAACTCAGATAAGTTCGAGCAGATATGAAGGATGTCTTAGAAGTTTTAAAGAAAATGGAATTGATTTTGAAGAAAAAAAAGCGTATATACCATGCCGTTATTCTATGGAAGACGGGTATCAGGCAGCAAAGAAACTTTTGAAGCAGGTATCTGATGTCACGGCGATAATTGCACTCAGTGATACGATTGCGGTCGGTGCAATGCGTGCAATATGTGATGCAGGAAAAAGAGTGCCTGACGATATTTCAGTGGTTGGATTTGACGGAATAAGCCTTTCTAATTATTGTATTCCGAGACTTACAACTATAAGGCAGGATACAGAAAGAATGGCTAGAGAGGGAGTAGAACTTATGCTTAGGCAGATACATTATCCGGGAGAGGGAAGAGATGTATCAGTGCCATTCCAGCTTCTTGAGAGAGAAAGCGTTAGAAAAATTTAATTATGAAATGTAAAAGGAGGAAAAAACTTTGAGAAGAGCAGGAATTTTAATGCCTATTACTTCATTACCATCACCATATGGTATAGGAACAATGGGAGAGGCAGCAAGAGAATTTGTCCGCTTTTTACATAAGGCAGGGCAGTCATATTGGCAGATATTGCCCATATGTCCTACAAGTTATGGAGATTCACCATATCAATCATTTTCTTCATATGCCGGAAATCCATATATGATAGATTTGGATGATTTGTGTGAAGCAGGTCTGCTTGAAAAAGATGATTATGAAAATATAGATTGGGGAGACAATCAGGAAAAAGCAGATTACGGTCTGCTTTATAAAAAGAGATTTAGTGTATTAAAAAAAGCAACTAAAGCAGCTGAGGAAAAATATGAGACACTAATTTCTGAATTCAGAACTGAAAATGAAAAGTGGCTTTCTGATTATGCGCTTTTTATGGCAATAAAAGATGAACAGAATGGAGTTTCATGGCTTGAATGGCCTGAAATTCTTAGAAAAAGAGATAACAAGGCACTTTCGGTAGAGAGAGAAAAGTTAAAAGATGAAATAAAATTCTGGGAATGCGTTCAATTTTTGTTTTTCAGTCAGTGGAAGAAAATAAAAGCATATGCAAATGAGAATGGAATAAAAATAATAGGAGATATCCCTATTTATGTATCATCAGACAGTGCCGATGTCTGGGCAAATCCTGACCAGTTCCAGCTTGATAATAATCTTATTCCGATAAGTGTTGCAGGGTGTCCTCCTGATGGATTTTCTGCAGACGGACAGCTTTGGGGAAATCCATTATTTAACTGGGAACTTATGAAAGAGCAGAACTACAGCTGGTGGGTTGACAGAATAGCATATCAGACAAAAATATATGATGTTCTTCGCATTGACCATTTCAGAGGATTTGATGCGTACTATTCTATACCGTACGGTGAAAAAACAGCGAGAAATGGAGAGTGGAAAGAAGGACCTGGAATTGATCTGTTTAATGTAATAAACGAAAAATTGGGAGAGCTTCCTATTATAGCAGAAGATTTAGGATTTTTGACGGATTCAGTCAGACAGCTTCTTAAAGATACAGGTTTTCCGGGAATGAAAGTTCTCGAGTTTGCATTTGACAGCAGAGATACAGAATCAGGATATCTTCCGCATCTCTATAACAAAAATTGTGTCGTTTATGCGGGAACTCATGATAACGATACAATTCTTGGATGGTTTGACGTAATATCAAAAGAAGATGCAGAATATGCGAAGAAATATATGAGACTTTCAGAAGCAGAAGGTTATCACTGGGGCATGATGCGTACAGCATGGGCTTGTATAGCAGATACGGCAATCATGCAGATGCAGGATATATTGGGACTTGGAAAATCTGCAAGAATGAATACTCCTTCAACGCTCAGTGATAAAAACTGGAGCTGGAGATGTCTGCCGGGAGCGTACAATGACACATTGGCAGAGGTTCTTCACGCTGAAATGAAGTTGTATGGAAGAATTTAGGGCATTGCATATTGGTATATGGGTAGTATGGCTATGGGATTAAGTGATTAAAAGATTGAGGTTTATAAATAAAAACTGTGGATTGGTAATGAGTCCACAGTTTTTTGTTGGTGCAACAGAATGTGGCTTGATTATTTTGGACTGCTTTTATTAGTATGAAAAATAACAATTACTCAAGCCAGAAGTGAGGGGTATTTCTTAAATGAAAGTTCAAATGAATAAGAATTCATACCCCTCTCGTCATAGACGGAGTTATTCCATACTTTTTTTTGTATTGCCTGTTAAAATGTGAAAGATTGTTAAAACCGCAGTCCCCTGCTATTTCAAGAATGCTTTCCTCTGTTGTAAGAATTTTGGTTCGTGCTTTTATCAGGCGGAAATCATTCAGATATTTAATAAAACTTGTTCCCATATGATTTTTAAAAAACTTCATAAAATGTGATGGGCTGTAGTGGCAGATTTCTGCTATTTTTTCTATTGAAATTTCTTCAGTATAATGCTGCTCCATATATGTAAGTATTTCTTTGATTTTATCTACTGATTTTTCGGATTTTTTATTTTCCTCTGTTTTAGGCGGATGCCTTATCATAATATGTATCAGTTCGAGCAGGCATGACTTGATGGCAAGCTGGTAGCCAAACTCTTTTTTATCGCAAAGAACATCCATTGTATTTATTATTTTTACAAAATGGGAATAGAAAGAATAGCCCATATGTACATGTGTGACAATGGGAAAATCACCATTAAAAAAAGGAGTAAGATATTTAGACATAGTAATATCATTAGTAGCAAAGCTGAGAAGTTCCTTTTTAAAAATAATATTTTCATATTCTAATCTGTCACCGATGGCACAATCAATAGAATGAAGATTTTCAGGGAGAACCACCAGAATATCACCTGCGGAAAGCTGATGTGGAGTAAGGTTAAGAGTAACCTTTGCTGAGCCGTGTTTAATAACAATAAGCTCCATATCATTATGCCAGTGCAGAGGAACACTTGGAAAATCTGTCGGAATGGAACAAGGATAGGTATTAAATAAAAATTCCTCACTGGAATGTGACTTGGTTTCGTGGTATTTATTTTTTTCAATCTGATTCATTCTTATAAAGCCTCCCCCAAAAATATTTCTAAATGATAGTATTGTATCATATCGTGCTAGGAAAAGACAAGAACTGTGCTCATCAAAATGATATATTATAGTCACAAAGTTAAGAACGGTTACCGCACATAAAACTGTGAGAGGTAATTGAAACTAAATATTCACATCAGGTTGTGAATAAGGATATGGATAAGAGATAGAGAAAAATGTTGCAGTATAAACAATGGATGGAGAACAAAGAAAGGAAAGCGTTATGGATATCAAAAACATTTTAGAACAAAAACTTGGTAAAAGCATAGCTGACAGCAGCAAGCAGGAAATTTATGTTGCACTTTTAAACATTGCAAAAGAAATGTCAGAAGAAAAAGTACAGGAAGATACGGGAAAGAAAGTTTATTACATTTCGGCAGAATTTTTAATAGGCAAACTTCTTTCAAATAACCTTATAAATCTCGGAATCTATGCCGATGTAAAGAAAGTTCTTGCTGACAACGGTGTGAGCCTTGCAGAGATTGAAGAGATTGAGGCAGAGCCTTCACTTGGAAATGGTGGTCTTGGTCGTCTTGCAGCATGTTTCCTTGATTCGATTGCAAGTCTTGGTCTTAACGGTTCCGGTATCGGTCTTAATTATCATCTTGGATTGTTTAAGCAGGTATTTGAGAACAACAGACAGAAAGAAACAGCAAATCCTTGGATTGAGGAGAATACATTCCTTAGAAAAACAGATGTAAGTTATCCTGTTTCGTTTAAAGATTTTACTGTTAAGTCAAGAATGTACGAGATAGATGTAACAGGATATGATAACAGAACAAACAAACTTGAATTATTTGATCTTGATACAGTAGATGATAGTATTGTAGGAGATGGAATTGATTTTGATAAAAAAGATATTGCAAAAAATCTTACATTATTCCTTTATCCTGATGACAGTGACGATGATGGAAGAAAATTAAGAATTTATCAGCAGTATTTTATGGTAAGCAATGGTGCAAGACTTATAATAGATGAATGTAAGAAAAAGGGAAGTAATCTTCATGACTTATACAATTATGCAGTAATACAGATAAATGATACACACCCTACAATGGTAATTCCTGAACTTATCCGTCTTTTGACAGAAGAGGGAATTGATATGGATGAGGCAATTGAGATTGTTTCAAAAACATGTGCATATACAAATCACACAATTCTCGCAGAGGCACTTGAAAAATGGCCGATTTCATTCCTTAAAGAAGTCGTACCGCAGCTAGTACCTATTATTGAAGTTCTTGACGATAAAGTACGCCGCCGTTTTGACGATGAGAGTGTAGTTATTATTGATAAGAATGATACTGTTCATATGGCTCATATAGATATTCATTATGGATTCAGTGTAAATGGTGTTGCGGCACTTCATACTGAAATTCTTGAGAAATCGGAGCTTAACAACTTCTATAAAATTTATCCTGAGAAGTTCAATAATAAAACAAACGGTATTACATTCAGAAGATGGCTTCTCCATTGCAATCCGGAACTTACAGACCAGATTACTGAGTGGATTGGTGATGGTTACAAGAAAGATGCAGAAGAACTTAAAAAGCTTGAAAAATATCTTTCAGATAAGGGAGCACTTGACACACTTCTTAAGATTAAAACGGACAATAAAGCAGAATTTGTTGATTATATAAAGAGAACTCAGAATATTACACTTAATCCTGACTCAATATTTGACATTCAGGTTAAGCGTCTTCATGAGTACAAACGCCAGCAGTTAAACGCATTGTTTGTAATTCATAAATATCTTGAGATTAAGAAGGGTAACATCCCAGAGACTCCTATCACTGTTATATTTGGTGCAAAGGCAGCTCCGGCTTATATTATTGCAAAAGATATTATTCATCTTATTTTATGCTTACAGGAGATTATCAATAATGATCCTGAAGTAAATAAATATCTCAATGTTGTTATGGTAGAAAATTATAATGTAACAATGGCAGAGAGACTTATTCCGGCATGTGATATTTCAGAGCAGATTTCTCTTGCATCAAAAGAAGCAAGTGGAACAGGAAACATGAAATTTATGCTTAACGGAGCAATCACACTTGGTACGGAAGATGGAGCTAATGTAGAAATTCATCAGTTTGTAGGTGATGATAATATTTATATTTTCGGAGCAGAAAGTGACGAAGTAATAGAACATTATGCAAAAGCTGATTATGTATCAAGAGATTATTATGAGAAGAATGCGGCACTTAAAGAGGCTGTTGACTTTATTACAGGAGAGCAGATGCTCAAAGTTGGAGACGAGACACAGCTTAACCGCCTTAAAAATGAACTTTTAAATAAAGACTGGTTTATGACATTCCTTGACTTTGACAGTTATGTTGAAACAAAGGAAAAGGCATATGCAGACTTTAAGGACAGAGAAGCATGGGCAAAGAAAATGCTCGTGAATATAAGTCAGGCAGGTTTCTTCTCATCAGACAGAACTATTTCTCAGTATAATGAGGATATTTGGAAACTGTAAAAAATTAACAGAGCAGAAATGTGTATATCAGGCATGGAAAAACATATTTTTAACATGTTAATTAAATAAAATAGTTAAAGGGAACAAAATTAAATAGATACACCGTAAGGTGTAAAAAGGTATAAGATATGCTTGAAATTTTCTTTAAATCAATGAGTTGATTTAGAAAGGAGTTTCAGGCATATTTTATCTTTATAACAAAATATGTTTACTGCATGACGTCTGTTAAAAATATACAAAATTAAAAATTATATCTGTGAAAAATTACAATAGAAATTGACTGGGTAAACTGATATTATGTCAACAATAAAGCAGATTGAGAACGAAAAATAGACGGGATTTGAGAAAAAGGCTGGAAATTGGGAGTTGAGGGATATATGAAAAAAAGGGCATTAATAAATTTAATAGGGGTATTTATAGTTGTTGCATTAGTTATTACAGCATGGGTTTTGTTCCCTAATAAAGTAAGAATAGGTTATTACAAGCAGCTTGATGCTAACGGACAATTTTATAAAATAGATAATAATAATGAAAAAAGAGTATATATCTATGATAAAAATAAAAAAGAACATATGCCGTTTTTAAATGTATATTGTGATGACGTTATGATATACAATTGGACATGTAGTGGTTTGACGCTTCCTGTTGATTATTTTAGACCTGCCGGAATGTATACTAAGAAACTCGTGTATTTTGGAAACAGTTTTTCGTTTCCGACATATTCTGATAAAGGAGATGTAAATACAATATATTGCAAGTTTAGCGATAAATATATAACGCTTACAGACCTTAGAGGACAGAAGATTACATATAAATGGATTGGATTATTGTGCAATTCTTATGATTATAAGAAATCGGAATATACAACAAAGTATGGGCAGGATATATTAAATAACAGTGAAGAATTGTCATTAAAAGAGATAAAAGCAAATAGAAATAAGAGAATTATTTTTTATGGAATAGATGTTTTTGTGTTAGCCGGTTTAATTTTTTATAATATATATTTTGGTAAACATAATAAACAAAAATAAGGAATGAATTATTTTCGGTGTGTTTACCTTGACGCAGAAATTAAAAAAATAACCTGTCGTTTTGAGCAGAAATCGACAGGTTATTTTAATGCGTTTGTATATTAATATTTATTTTGTAGCAGCTGTCTTGGTTTTAGACCATGCTCCGTACATTTTAACATTTTTGCCATTAACCTTAACGGTTTTGTAAGTGCGTATTCTTATATAATACTTTTTGTTAGGCTTTAATTCTGAGATAGTTGCCGATGAGGATTTAAAATTCGCAACTGTTTTCTTTTTATCATCTGCAAAAGTTTTTTTGACAGAATAAGAAATCTGATATCCGCTTGTATTTTTTGATTGCTTATTAAAAGTTATTGTAAGACTTTTTTTACCTGAGTTAATTGTATTTATTGAAGTTTTTTTCAAAGCAGGTATTGTAGTTTTTTTAATAACCTTTTTGCATGTCTGGCAAATATAAGTTATACTACCGTTCTTTTTGTATGTAGCCTTTTTTAAAACCTGAGTAATTTTATGTTTATGAGCCGGCGTTGCGGTAGGTTTGTTTGTTGGAGCTGTAGTAGGTTCTGTTGGCAGTGTTGTCGGTGTAGTAGTAGGCTCAGTTGGTTGCGTTGTCGGTGTAGTATCAGGTTTAGTTGGAGCTGTAGTAGGTTTTGGGGTATTCGGTTGTACTGTAGCAGTTGGAACTATAGTAGGGACGGCAGTATCTGCAGGATTTACTGTTGCCGTAGGTTCATTAGTCGGAAACGATGTAGGTTTTACATCAGGGCTTGCATATGGTGACGTAGTTGGTTTTGAAGTGGTCGGTGTGCTGCCGCCCGAACTTGAACCGGAACCTGAGCCTCCTGACGGTTTATTAGTTTGAACCGGTGAAGTCGGAGTCATGGTTGGAGTAGCAGTCGGAGCCGTGGTTGGTACCGTAGTTGGAGCCGTGGTTGGTACCGTAGTTGGAGCCGTAGTCGGTTTCGTAGTTGGTTCCGTAGTTGGTTCCGTAGTTGGTTCTGTGGTTGGTTCTGTGGTTGCAGTACCGTCTGTTATGTTAATTTCTATTGTTGCTTTGATAATGTTTTTTAATGCTTTGACATCACTTATAGTATTAAGCTCTTTATCGTCAATAGATTCTGAAAAGAAAATAAATGTATATTTTCCGTTTTCAATATTTATATTGCCATTGCGGAGAAGATAATATTTTCCGGATTTTTCATTGGTGTAATCTAAATGAAATTGGGGTATATATTCGATATTTGAATTAACGTTACTGTTATCTTTACTCCAGTAATCAGTGCGGACAACTGCCATATACTCCCAAAAACCATGTTGTGCGGCAATATCGTTATTCCAAGTAGTGTTGTTACGGTCTTTCCAAGTGATATGCATAGAAGGAGAGTTTTCTTCTATTATATTATTTCTATCTGCAGGCAGTCTATCTATAAGAATATCAGATGGATAATCTGTCACATCAATTGAAGCAATATCATCTTTGGCTGCTGATGCATCATATTTGCATGTCCATGTAGTATTGTTTCGTACAAGGCTGTATCCGGCTTTTAAAAGCCTATCTGTAAAGTTAAACTCAGCATTTGAAGAATCACCTTTTGCAGTTATATAATTAAAATTCTCAAAAGGAGTATCAGCGCAAGATTGTGACGAACTTGTAATATAAAGCTGTGATACTCCACTTGCTGTTTTGTTTATATTTATATGTCCGTCGCGGGAAACGATTATATTAGCGTTCTGTACACTGTTTCCGCCTGTGAAATTTCCGTTTATAGTGGCATCAGGCATAGCTGTGAGGTCAAGAAAACCACCATTATCAACAGATATATTATTCAAGTTTGATGTGTCGGAAGGTGCAAAAGTTCCGCTGTTTGTTACATGTATGTTTCCTATTCCGCTGACCGGCATTTTTGTTGTGATATTACAGCCATCAATAGTGAGTGTTGTATTATCGTTACCGATAATAGAAGATGCTGCAAAGCCTTGTTTTGTAGTTCCTGTCAGTAATATAGACGCACTTGAAGAAGCCTCGGTTGATATTGTTCCGCGAAGCTGAGTGTATTCATTTAAAATAAGTGAAGCTTTGCCTGTATATGCAGTATACTTATTTTCATTAGCATTATGTCCCATAATAATGTCTTTGAGAACTGTTTTGCTTGTGGCGTTAATTACGGTAAATGATGCATTGGTCCCTATATCGGTGTTTGTATAAAATCCTCCGGCGTATACTGTCGGGAGAAGTTCTTTTTCCGAACTTCCAAATCCGCCAAGTGTGTTACCGGCACCCTCTAAATGTGTATCTACTTTATCTAAAGTAAGACTGTGGCCGGCAAGAAAAATTTCACGCTGTGAAACGCTGCCCATTGCGTCGCTTGATTCAAAATGCAACTGTAAATTTTTGAAAGTTACATTATCTCCTTTTAGCTGAATAGGACCACGGCAGACAATTCCGACTGTAAGACCGTCTTTGCCCTCGATAGTAGTGTCGGCAGGAATGTCTATTGGGATAGTTTGTCCGTTTTTATCGGAAGATGCTGCTGTTTGGAATGATTTAGCTACAATAATATGTTTATATTTTCCTAAAGCTTTGAAAAAATCGTCAAAAGTGCTTACTGTAGTTGAAGTTTCAGCCTGAGCAGATATATTTTGTGCTTCTGACTGATAGGTTGCTGCCTGGGTACATGTTTCAGATAACATAATACAAGAAGTGAGAAGGCAGCAAATAAAATGTGATAGGCGTTTTTTCATTAGTAAATCCTTTCTGTAAATGGTGAATAATTTATAGTTCATAATAAAATATAGTGTCACTAATTATAACAAGAATAAGCAGATAAAGCTATTTGAAAATTTGTGTTTTTATTACAAAAAGATGTTATTTTTGTCATTTTTATACTTGCTTAAATTAAAATTAAATTGTCAGGAATTTTTATTTTTTTGTTGGGAATACTTATTCATGTATAGATGTGACAAGTATGGAAAGAAAATACGACTTTATGCAAAAAAGAGTAGAAATGGGGACTGCTAATATGAATAAGAAAATTATAAAAACAGCTTCGGTTATTGCAGTTGGAGCAGGTGCGGCGGCTTTATATAAGGCAAAGTTTGCAAAGGATAATAATTCTGATAATGAAACACAGGGACGTGGTAATTCAAAGAGAAGAAATGATAAATGCCAATGTGATGGGAAAAGCCGCAGTCAACATTCTGATTATAAAAATACGGAACTTGGGAAGCATGAAAAAAACAGTAAGGGAATTTATTATGCAAGCGGTAATTATGAGGCATTTGCAAAACCTAAAAAGCCTGACGGAATTGAGAAAAAATCCGCATACATTGTCGGAAGCGGACTCGGTGCACTTGCAGCAGCATGTTTTCTTGTAAGAGATGCAAAAATGCCCGGAAAAAATATCCATATTCTTGAAGCACTCGATATTGCCGGGGGTGCATGCGACGGTATAAATGATGCTTCAAGAGGATATATAATGCGTGGTGGACGAGAGATGGAAGAACACTTTGAGTGTCTGTGGGATTTATTCAGGAGCATACCTTCTTTGGAAAAGAAGGATGAAACGGTTTTGGACGAGTTTTATTATCTTAATAAGGAAGACCCGAATTATTCACTTTGCAGAGCAACCGTAAACAGAGGAAAGGATGCGGGATTTGGAGGTGAATTCGGTCTTAGCCGCAAGGGATGTATGGAGATTATGAAATTGTTCTTTACTGCTGATGAAGAGTTATACGATAAAAAAATCGAGGATTTTTTTGATGATGAAGTTTTTGAGTCTAATTTCTGGCTTTACTGGAGAACAATGTTTGCTTTCCAGAACTGGCACAGTGCGTTGGAAATGAAACTTTATTTCAAGCGTTTTATTCATCACATAGCGGGACTTCCTGATTTTTCGGCATTGAAATTTACAAGATACAATCAGTATGAATCGCTTATCATGCCTATGCTCAAATATCTTGAAAATGCCGGGGTTTCTTTTGAGTTTAATACTGAGGTTACAAATGTGTTATTTGATATAGAAGGAAATAAAAAGACAGCAAAGACTATTGAGTGTGTTGTGTCAGGAAAAAAAGAGAAAATTGAACTTACGGAGGATGATTTCGTTTTTATTACAAACGGAAGCTGTACAGAGAGTACAATTTACGGTGACCATTACCATGCACCTGTCGGCAATGCAGAGATTAGGGAGAGCGGATGCTGGAGTCTCTGGAAAAATATTGCAAAACAGGACAGAGCGTTTGGAAATCCCGAGAAATTTTGTTCGGATATTGAAAAGTCAAAGTGGGAATCAGCGACACTTACGACATCCGATGATAAGATTATTTCGTATATTGAAAAAATATGTAAAAGAGACCCTCGTTCAGGAAAAGTTGTTACAGGCGGTATCGTAAGCTGTGTGGATTCGTCATGGCTTCTTAGCTGGACTATAAACAGACAGGGGCAGTTTAAAAAACAGAAAAAAGACGAGGTATGTGTATGGATTTACGGATTGTTTACGGATGCAGCAGGTGATTATATAAAGAAGCCGATGAAGGAATGCAGCGGATGGGAGATTGCGGCAGAATGGCTTTATCATATTGGAGTTGCGGTAAATGAAATTGATGAATTTGCAAAAGAGCATACGAACTGTATACCGACTATGCTGCCTTATATAACGGCATTTTTTATGCCAAGAAGAAAAGGTGACAGACCTGATGTTATTCCTGATGGAAGTGTCAATGCAGCTTTTTTGGGACAATTTGCAGAAACACCGAGAGATACTATTTTTACAACGGAATACTCAGTTAGAACGGCAATGGAGGCTGTCTATGGATTATGTAAAGTAGACAGGGCAGTACCGGAAGTATGGGGAAGCACATATGATGTAAGAGATTTGGTTGAGAGCTCGGTAAGGCTTATGGATGGAAAATCGCCGCTTGATATGAATCTTCCAAAGCCTGTCAATATGGTAAAAAATGTGATTTTAAAGAAGATTGAAGGAACAGATATTGAAAAGATTTTGAGGGAACATGGTGTTTTAAACGGTTGACAAAAGGACAGTGATAAAAAAGCAGAATTAAAATATCAGGCTGACAGTTTTAACGTGTATATTCCCTCGGTGTACAGCCAACCATAGCCTTAAAAAGCCTGTTAAAGTTTGAAAGATTTTGAAAACCGCACTCAAAAGCGGCATCTGCTATTTTACTGCCGTCAAGAAGCATTTCGCATACTTTTTGTATGCGGAGTTTATTTATATATTCAATAGCACCGACACCTACCGTGTCATGAAATTTACGCATAAACCAGCTTTTGCTCAGATGTGTTTTTGCCGCAAGAAATTCTATTGTAAGAGGTTCGTTGTAATGCTCATTTATATAGTAGAGAATTTGACGGATTTCATTGCTGCCGGTCTGATTTTTAATAAATTTTATTGAATTGCCTGAAAGTGCATACCATAAAAAACGTGAAAGTTCACCTTTCATGAGAAGGTCTGACTGTGGAGAATTTTGTATTGCACAGTCTACAACATTTGCGGCACAGCAGTGCATCTCTTCATAATAATTATTTTTATCCGTAATGTGTAAAAGTTCGGCGGAGAGACTGCACATCGGGGAAAGTATCTGCGAAAAACAGCGGTCGTTTGTGTTTCCAAGCATATCAGTATTAAAAACTACAGTATCATAAATGATTTTAGTATCGGTTTCAATAGCGTGCAGCATGTGTGGGAAAAACAGAACAATGTCTCCTGCACATGCTTTTATTTTTTGTTTATCGGTAATAAAAAATCCTTCACCGTCGGTAATGAAATTGAGTTCCCACTCAGAGTGGCTGTGCATGGGAACAAACGGAAAGAGTTCGGGGATAGAACTTTTATAATAGCTGAATGGTATGAGAGCATTGCTGTGATGCCTGTTTTCTTTGAGTATATTTTTTTTGGCCATGTTATTCCTCGTTTAAATACAATCCGTCAAAGTACAATAGTATAGTATTAGTTTTCAAAACTTTTTTGCTAGAATTTACGTTACATTAAATATTATTATATTGTTAATTTAACAGGAAGTCAAAAATAATATCAGGAGGATTAAAAATGAACAATACGGCAAAAGGACCAAAGTGGCTTGACAATGCAGTTTTTTATGAAATCTATCCGCAGTCATTTAATGATACAAATGCAGATGGTATAGGTGACATAAATGGTATTACGGAGAAACTCGACTACATAAAAGAACTTGGATGTAATGCTATCTGGATAAATCCATGTTTCAAGTCACCTTTCGGTGATGCGGGTTATGATGTTGAAGATTATTACACGGTTGCACCTAGATATGGTACAAATGAGGATCTTGCAAATCTTTTCAGAGAGGCACACAAGAGAGATATGCATATTCTTCTTGACCTTGTTCCGGGACATACTTCTGTACAGCATGAGTGGTTTAAGCAGTCGATAAAAGCTGAGAAGAACGAATTTACGGACAGATATGTCTGGACAGACAATATATGGGAATCACCGGAGGGAATGGGATGCATAAGAGGAATTTCGGATAGAGACGGTTCATGTGCAGTCAACTTTTTCTCACACCAGCCGGCGTTGAATTATGGATATTATAAACCGGAGCGTCCTTGGCAGCAGGCGATGGATGATGAGGGACCGAAAGCAACACTTGAAGCGATGAAAGATGTTATGCGTTTCTGGCTTCAGATGGGTGCAGACGGTTTCAGAGTAGACATGGCAGGTTCGCTTGTAAAAAATGATGAAGACGGGAAGGGAACTATAAAACTCTGGCAGAATGTCAGAGAGTTTCTTGACAGGGAATTTCCGGATGCTGCGATGGTTTCAGAGTGGGGAGAGCCTGACAAATCGCTTCAGGGTGGTTTTCATATGGATTTCTTACTTCATTTCGGTCCATCCCATTACAATGATTTGTTCCGTTGTGAAGAACCGTTCTTTTCTTCAAGAGGAAAGGGCGATGTGTCAGCTTTTGTAGAAAAATATATTGATAATTATGAGAAGTCAGAAAAAAAAGGTCTTATGTGTATTCCTTCAGGAAATCACGATATGGGACGACTTTCGCAGGAAATTAAGGGTGATGAGCTTAAGATAGCTTTTGCATTCCTCTTATCAATGCCGGGTGCACCGTTCATATATTACGGTGATGAGATTGGAATGAAATATGTTGAGGGATTGACATCTGTAGAAGGCGGATATGGAAGAACAGGTTCAAGAACACCTATGCAGTGGGATGACAGCGTAAATGCGGGATTCAGCAGTGCAAAGAAAGAATTGCTTTATGTTGCACAGGACAGTGATGAAAATCGTCCGACTGTTAAAAATCAGGCAGCAGATGAAAATTCACTCTACAATGAGATAAAGAAGCTTATAAAAATCAGAAAAGAGCATGCGGCTCTTTTAAGTAAAGGTGAGATAGAATTTGTAGCTGCAAAGAAAGATACTTATCCGCTTGCGTATGTAAGAAGCAGTGAGGATGAAAAAATACTTGTAGTGATAAATCCTTCAGCAAAAGATGTTACATTTGATTTTGACGGAAAGTTCGGAGAAGAAATCTATCGTTTTGGTGGAAACGCAGAGAGTGACGGAAAAGTTGTTAAAGTTTCAGGAAAGACAGCAGTGTTTGTAAAACTTGTATAATTAAACATATCATCATAAAATATCATATAAATGTTGCATAAAAAAACCTAAAGTAATATAATAAATATATTAAAAATGCACAAACTAAATGTGCTTAAAAAATATTCAAGAGAGTGGAGGTTGGAGTATGAAGCATATAAAGGTAAAATTTAAGATGTTATTTATTATGGCAGGGGTTCTTATTATGCTGTTGTTTGGAACGATTTTTTCAGCAAGGTGCATGAAGAATATAAGCAATGAGTCAGTTACGGAGATGGAGAGCAGTATTCGCGAATCTTATGATGAAAATATAAAATCAGAAGTTTCAGCAGCAGTATCCGTGGCAAAACATTATTATGACCAGTATCAAAGTGGTATACTTACGGAGGAATTAGCAAAGAAGAATGCGGCCGACCAAATTCGTGATATGAGATATGGTGACAGCGGATATTTCTGGGTTGACCAGTCGGATGGAACCAACGTCGTACTTCTTGGAAGTGATACTGAGGGAACAAACCGTATGGATACTGAGGATTCAAAAGGTTTTAAGATGGTCAAGCATATGATAGAGGAATCAGTAAAAAGTTCAGAGGCATATACGGATTATTATTTTCCTAAGGAGAATGAGACCAAAGCCTCTCCAAAGCGTGGTTATACATATTATTATAAACAATTTGACTGGGTTATAGGAACGGGAAATTATACTGATGATATAGACAAGACAGTAGCTGCAAGGCAAAGTGAACTTACAAAGTATTCAAATAAAATGACAAATATATTTGCAGTTGTAAACATAGTTATCGGAGCCTTTCTTATAGCTGTCATCATCATAATAATAACAAACATTGTTAAGCCGCTTGAGGCTGTCGGAGCTGAAATGAGCATACTTGAAAAAGGTGATTTCACAAGTAAGCTTGATGACAAATATTTAAAGAGAAAAGATGATTTTGGGATTCTTGCCAATGCACTTGAAAACATGCGTTCAAACCTTAGAGAGCTTATCAGTGGTGTGAAGGGTGGTGCAGGACAAATAGAAAATCTTGTAACCGATATTAACAGCAATATGGATTTGCTTAACGGAGAGATAGAAGATGTATCTGCGACTACGGAAGAAGTTGCCGCATCTATGGAAGAGACAGCAGCTACTACAGAGAGTATAAATACAATGTCGCATGAGATAGAGGATGCTGCAAAGAATATAGCATTGCGAGCACAGGATGGAGCAAATCAGGTTGAGCAGATTTATAAACGTGCGAAAGAAGGCAAGGAGAATGCAGGTGCTATAAGGGCAAAAGCAAGAGAAACCAAGAGAGCAATGAAAACAGAGCTGGAAAGTGCAATGGAAGAAGCAAAGGTCGTAGACCAGATAAATGTGCTTGCAGATTCTATTATGGGTATAACAGACCAGACAAATCTTCTTGCACTCAATGCTTCTATTGAAGCAGCAAGAGCAGGTGAAGCTGGAAAAGGATTTGCCGTAGTAGCAGATGAAATCAGAAATCTTGCAGAGCAGTCAAAAGAAAATGTTGAGAATATACAGAGTGTGACGGATGCCGTTAAAAAGGCAGTTGAAAATCTTAAAAAAGATGCTGAGCATATGCTTGAATTTGTTGAAACAGACGTTACGGAAAGTTATCATAAGTTTGACGAGCTTGCAGGATATTACAATGAAGATGCATCAAATGTAAATGAACTTGTATCAGATTTCAGTGCTACATCAGAAGAACTGCTTGCGTCAATCTCCTCAATATTGGAGTCAATAAACGGTATAAGTGTTGCCGCTGATGAGAGTGCAAATGGAACCACAAATATTGCAGACAGAACAGTTTCAGTTGCAGATAAATCATCGATTGTAAACAATCATTTAAAGGAAGCAGAAGAGGCAGCAGGCAGATTAAATGATGAAGTTTCTAAGTTTGTAGTATAGAATGGGCATGGTCATTTTTGTGAAAATACAGTAAATATAAAAAAGCCAATATTAGAATGATTTTCGATATTGGCTTTTTTATGTCTGATTGTACATCCGTTATGCAAAAATCACAAAAACACTTGCAAGTTTTAGATTATTCCCTCATAATAGTGTCTATGATTTGACACAGAATACTGAAAATCGGAGGATAAACATGTCAGAAGTAAACACTAAAATCGGAAATTACACAATAACAGATGTCGATATAGACACATTTATTTCAGGAATGCCACAGGAACAGCAGATGTACAGAAGTATGCCTGAGTTCCGTAAACAGTGCGAAGAAAGATTAGAGGAAATTTGTCTCTTTGCAATGTATGGCGAGGAAGAAAAGAAAGACGAGACAGAAATGTTCAAGACATCAATGGTTATGGCAAAGAGAGATATTTTAAGCCAGATAGCCATGGCAGAACTTTTACAGGATGTCTCAGTATCAGATGCAGAAGCAAAGGAATACTTTTTAGGACATTCAAAAGAATTTGCCTCAAAAGCTTCTGCAACAGCGAAACATGTACTTGTAGACAACGAGGACAAAGCAAATCAAATAAAAGAAGAAATCGAATCAGGTGCAAAGAGTTTTGAAGATGCAGCAAAAGAGTATTCGACATGCCCATCGGCACAGAAGGGCGGAAGTCTCGGAACATTTGGCAGAGGTCAGATGGTAAAGGAATTTGAAAACGCTGTATTTGACGGAGAACTCAACAAAGTAATCGGACCTGTAAAAACACAGTTTGGATATCATCTTATCTGGGTAGATGATAAAAATGAGGGTGAAGTACCTGAGTATGATAAGATAGCAAGTCAGGTAAAGAGCTACCTTGTAAACAAGAAACAGCAGGAGATTTACCAGAACAAATTAAAAGAACTTAGAGATAAGTATTGCAAATAGTAAAAGAAGTAAGATAAAATTACTATAAATCAAAAATAACTTTACAACACAAACAAAAATGCAAATTTCGTGTATTCTTATATTTTAAGAGTATAAAACATGGAATTTGCATTTTTTGTTTTAGCTGGGCTTAAAATATCTTTTGTTCACAATATCATTTGAGCTTTATGAGATTTAATTGCATCAAAAAGGATATATATGACGTTATAAGTATTAGAAACAAAAAAAGATATCTTTGATAAGACTGTGATAATGTAATGTACAGTTATGAAGGGAATGTACGTTTAAAAGGGAGGTGGGAAAATGTTACGTGGGATGAAAGCGAAAAAGTGGGAGGAACGTCAAAGGGAGAAACTGGAGAAGATATATTCATTGTACAAAAATAAAATGTTTGGCAGAGCAATGCAGATATTAAATCAAAGAGAAGATGCAGAGGATGCGGTACAAAATTGTATTATAGCAATTTCAAGACACACGGAGTGTATTGACCTTGATGATGAAGCGAGAACTTTGTCCTTTGTGTATACGGTAATAAGCCATTGTGCTATTGACATATACAGAAAGAATAAAAAAAGCAGGCAGTCCAATTTAAACATTGATGATATAGCAGAGCAGGCGGGAAGCATTGACATTGAAAATGAGGTGCTTGTTTCAATGGAATTAAAAAGAGTGGTAGCGGCGATTGAAAAACTTGATTTTGGATATCGTGAAGTATTGTCGTTATTTTATTTAAATGAAATGAGTCCGAGAGAAATTTCTGATTTGCTTGAAATTCCGTATAATACGGTCAGGTCAAAGATAAGCAGAGGACGAAAGAAACTGTTAGATAGCCTTGACGGAAAGGAGTGATTACTATGGGCGTACATGGAATAAATAAAAAGAAATTCGACGGCGGCGATGAGTTAATAAGAAAGGCATTTAAAATTTACAGTGATAAAGATTTGGAAAGTTCAATGGAAGATTTCGGTTTTGAATATAGTGATGACAAGGTGTTTGAAGATAAGATATATAAAGTCATAAAAAAACTTCCGATAAAAAATCCACGTTCAAAAGCGCATATTATATGTATTGCTGTTATATGTATGGTTCTGATTGTGGGATGTATTGCTGGATACAGATATATGGGCAGTAGAAAGCAGGCATGGCAGACAAGTATATTGGAGAGTGTATGTAAGAAGGCAAAAACACGTTATGATATAAATCAAAGCAATAATAATTTGAATGCCATAATAGGCGGAGAAACAAGTCTGTCTGATGAAGGAACGCAGCTTAAAGATTATTACAACAGCCGGAATACGGCGGTTTATGTAAACACAAAGAATTATGATAAAAGCGGTTATTTGTATAGTATGTACCTGTTAAATGACGAGGAGGTAAAAAAACTTACGGATAAAGGAGTGGAACTAAAAAAGGCAGCTGATACTGAAAAGCTGACACCATTTTTAGAAAACGCTTCGGATGACAGTAAGTATTCTGTTGGGAATATATATTTTATAGGTGGGCGTAAAAGTAGAAAGTTTATTGTATATAAAAACAAATCGGATGATATGTATATGGGAAAATGTGTGGGATTTGAAAGTTTAAAAGACCATGATATAATAGCAGATAAAAAAGTTAATGAAAAGAAATCAATTTCTACAGGTGAATTTTTGGAAAATATAATGGACATAAAAAATGCAGATGACATACGGGAAATAATGCTTGAAAGAGTCAGAGTAAAATCAAAAGATAATTTTGATAAAAGAATTGCAGTATGGACATCAGACGAATCAAAGAGTGAACTTTACGAACTTCTCACAAAAGAAAGCAGCATTGAAATGGAGAGTGTGGGAGATACATCCGGTCAGTTGTGGTTTGGTGCTGCCGAGCCTCAAAAATGTTATTATTTTGCAGTTGAGAATAATGCGGGTGAGCTTTGTGTGTTCGGTATAGTTTTTGAAGAAAAAGATACAAGGGTCTATGTTGAGCCACAGTATAAACCGGGAACTGCATTAAAATTATCTTCCGAAAATGCCGCAAAACTTAGAAAAATAATTAAAGAGAATGATAAGCAGCAGTAAAAAAGTTTTGCAGAAAAAGATTAGGCATTAACATAATAAGAGGAGTAAGCAGATATGAACAGTGAATATACACATATAAAACATGAGTTTGAGCCGGTTTTTGATCAAAATTCAAAGATATTGATTCTTGGTACACTTCCTTCTGTTAAATCGAGAGAAAACAATTTTTATTATGGTCATCCGCAGAACAGGTTTTGGAAACTGATTGCAAGGCTGTGTGATGAGGAAAGCCTGCCAAAGACCATAGATCAGAAAAAAGATATGCTGCTAAGAAATAATATAGCTGTATGGGATGTAATCTCTGAATGTGACATTATCGGTTCAAGTGACAGTTCAATAAAGAATGTAAAACCAGCTGATTTGTCTGTGATATTAAATAATACGGCAGTTGACAGAGTATATGCAAATGGTGGAAAAGCTTATGAACTGTATATGAAGTATCAATATGAAAAGACTGGCATGGAGATAATTAAACTTCCGTCTACAAGTCCGGCAAATGCAGCTTACAATTTGGAAAAACTGTCAGAATGTTGGAAAATCATAAAAAATTGACAAAAATATGCTATTGTAAATAGCTGTATGATATTATATAATTATAATCTGACTGTATTGTATATATGATGCTGGGAGGTCATATATATAATGTTTTTTGTTGCACTGTTTTTACCTTGCAATGGTGTGATTTTTACAGTCAGAAGCAGTTTAATTTTATTATACAAAAGGAAAAGGAGACTTTTTTATGAGCAAAGAAAAAAATGACTTTAAGCCGTTTATCCCATCGGACAAGGTCATGCCTGAGTTTACACCGACAGCCCTTATTTTAGGTATAATCCTGGCGGTAGTATTTGGAGCTGCAAATGCTTACCTCGGACTTAGAGTAGGTATGACGGTATCGGCATCTATACCGGCAGCAGTTATTTCAATGGGTGTCATTCGTTTTATTTTAAAGAAAGATTCGATTCTTGAAAATAATATGGTTCAGACTATTGGTTCAGCAGGTGAATCATTAGCCGCAGGTGCCATTTTTACACTTCCTGCACTTTATATGTGGGCAAGAGAAGATTCATCTATCCAGATGCCTTCATTTTTCACAATTGCTGCACTTGCCGTTGCAGGTGGTGTGATAGGAACATTATTTATGATTCCGCTTCGTACAGCACTTATTGTTGAAGAACATGGAAATCTTCCATTCCCTGAGGGAACAGCATGTGCTGAGGTTCTTCTTGCAGGCGAAGAGGGCGGAAGCAAATCAAAACTTGTATTCTCAGGTCTTGGAATCTCTGCATTGTACAAGTTTGTAACAGACGGACTTATTTTATTCCCATCAGAGATAAGCTGGGATATATCAGTTTATAAGGGTTCTGCATTTGGTCTTGACGTTTTACCTGCTCTTATCGGTGTAGGTTATATCTGTGGTTCAAGAGTTGCGTCATACATGTTTGGCGGTGCGATTGTAGGCTGGTTCGTTATCATGCCTCTTATGCACACAATAGGTGCATTGGGCGGAGATAGTGCTATTTTATTCCCTGCTACAAAAGCAATAGCAGATATGGCTCCCGCAGAACTTTGGAGCAGTTATGTAAGATATATCGGTGCAGGCGCAGTGGCATGTGGTGGTATTCTTAGTCTTATCAAGTCGCTTCCTCTTATTGTAAGAACATTTAAGAAGGCACTTGGCGGTATCGGACATAAAGGCGGAGATCTTCGTACAGAGAAAGACCTTTCTATCAAATGGGGTATAGTAGTTGTTGTTTTGGTTGCACTTGCACTTGTTGCAATTCCATCAGTGCCAATCAGCATTGTTGCAGCTATTATCATAATTATATTTGGTTTCTTCTTTGCAACAGTATCATCACGCATGGTTGGTCTTGTTGGTTCATCAAACAACCCTGTATCAGGAATGGCTATTGCAACGCTTCTTATTGCAACAATCATTCTTAAGGCAACAGGAAAAACAGGTATCCAGGGTATGACAATGGCTATTTGCATCGGTACGGTAATTTGTATCATTGCAGCAATGGCAGGAGATACTTCACAGGATTTAAAGACAGGTTATATCGTAGGTGCAACACCTTACCGTCAGCAGATAGGCGAACTTATCGGTGCTATCTGTGCAGGTCTTGCAATTTCAGGAGTTCTTATGCTTCTTGATTCTGCGTGGACATTCGGTACAGACAAACTTCCTGCTCCACAGGCAACACTTATGAAGATGGTCACTGAGGGAGTTATGGAAGGAAATCTTCCTTGGAATCTTGTATTTATCGGTGTATTCCTTGCACTTATGGTAGAAGTTATCGGAATTCCGGTGCTTCCATTTGCAATCGGTTTATATCTTCCGATTTATCTTTCAACACCTATTATGGTTGGAGGACTTATCAAACTTATTGTTACAAAACGTAAGAATAAAACTGAGGAAGAAATTAAAGAGGATGACAGTAAAGGTATTCTTTATTCATCAGGACTTATTGCCGGTGAGGGTCTTGTAGGTATATTACTTGCAATTCTTACTGTAGTAGGTGTAGCAGACAAGATTAATCTTGGAAACTACGGAATCAATCTTGGACAGGGCGGAAGCGTAGTATTCTTTGTACTTCTTTGTGCATCACTCTTATATGCTGCAACAAAGAAAATTAAGAAGGCTTAAAAAGAAAGGCGGAAGTTAATGCGAAAGCCAAAAGCTAAAGTTGTTTCAGGAAATTATATGGATAAAATACCACATATAGCAGAAAATCATGAGTGGAGAGAACTTGACGACGGAATCGTTGAAGTCGATATGCCGCATAAAGGCTTTTATGCGAGGATAGCGCAGAAATTCTTTCATAAGCCGGCAGTCAGTCATATTAAACTTGATAAATATGGTTCGGTTGTGTGGAAAAACATAGACGGAGAAAGAACGATATATGATATAGTAGGGAAAATGAACGAAGCGTTTCCGAATGAAGAAAATGATATGCTCAAAAGAGTTATAACGTTTTTTTCGACACTCGAAATGAATAAATTTGTGGTATTAAAATAATTACAGAGGACATCGCACAGGACAGTGTGGTGTCCTTTTTGGTTATAGAAGCGTAAATTGTAAAAATTGTAAATTTTTTATAAACATTCAAATATTATAATGCATAATTAAAAAATATATGTATAATGTTAGTCATTATGTGTTATTTATGTGTCAGCATTATATATCTGATAGGACATTCTCAGAATTTATACATAAAAATGCTGGGAATAAAAAATAAAATGGAGGTCAACATGATAAAAGAAGAATTTAAATCCTTGTTTCGCAATAAACTGCTTCTTCTGGTAGTTATTGCGATTTTGCTGATTCCTTCTATCTACGCATGTTTGTTTCTTGCATCCATGTGGGATCCGTATGGAAAGGTTTCTGATCTGCCTGTAGCGGTTGTAAATGAGGATGAATCAGTTAAGTACAAAGGAAAGACACTGGATGTTGGAAAAAAACTTACGGATAATCTTAAAGACAATGATTCAATGGCATTTAATATTGTTGATGCCGATGTTGCACAGAACGGTCTTAAGAATGGAACTTACTACATGATTATAACTATTCCTAAAGATTTTTCAAAAAATGCATCGACTCTTATGGACTCTAAGCCTGAGAAGATGGTTCTCGATTATAAGACCAATCCGGGAAAAAATTATATCGCAATGAAAATGAGTGAATCTGCGATAAAGGAGATACGAAAGAACATATCAGAAGAAGTTACACGTACTTATGCGGAAACGGTTTTTGACAGTCTTTCTGATGTAGCAGATGGATTTTCGGATGCCGTTGACGGAACGGATAAACTTATCAACGGTGAGGAAAAGCTTGTAAAAGGCAATAAAAAGATTACTAAAAATCTTAAAAAACTTGCAAGCAGTACAATCACTTTTAAAGATGGAAGTGAGACATTGACAGAAGGTCTTAAGACTTATACAGACGGGGTTTCACAGGTTGACAGCGGAATGAATACATTGAATGATGGTGTATCAAAATTGTCAGGTTCAGCAGTAAGCGGTTCAAAGAAACTTGCAAAAGGTTCAAAGACATTGCAGAGCAGTCTGAAAGATTATACAGCAGGAGTAAAGACGGCAAGTAAAGGCTCCAAAAAACTTACTGACAATAATTCTACGTTGAATAATGCACTCGGAACAGTTTCAACAGGCGTAAAGAGTCTTAAATCAGGAAGTACACAGATTTTAGCAGGACTTAACCAGATGAAAACTTCACTTGCTTCATCACTTACGGATGAGAATGTTGCAAGTATGAAAACAGCCGCTGGTTCTCTTGTTACACTAAATGAGAATATCCAGAAACTTAATACGGCTGTGAATGGTGACGGTGAGGACAATACAGGAATTGATATGTCAGGACTTACAAATTCGCTTACATCAGTAGGTGGAAATGTTAAGAATACTTCTACTCATGTCGTAAATGCAGGAGCCGATATTAAGCAGGCGTCAGAGAAAGTTACCGAGGCGTATAAGGCACTTGCTGCACTTAAAGTTACAGCAGCTAAGACAGGAAGTCTTTCAGAGGCAGAAGCAGCATATATCGATAAGGCTATGTCAGCATTATATGATGCTTCGGGAAGTTCTGCTGAAAATGCGGCAGGATATATGACAAAAGCCGGAAGTGAACTTACCGAATCCGGTAAAGAACTTACATCATCGGGAACTACACTCACTGCAGTTTCGTCAAGTGATTTGGGAGCACAGGTTACTGTATTGAAATCATCAGTAAAACAGCTTGCAGCAGGAGCAGATAAACTTCTTGAGCCTTCATCAGATGTTATAACAAGTCTTCTTACAGGTATGCAGTCAGTACAGACAGCACTTGGTCAGACGCAGGAAAAGGATGGAAAATCAGGTCTTATTGAAGGAATGACAGCAGTCGATAACGGACTTGATACGTTAGATACAGGTGTCAGCGGAAAGAGTGGACTTAAGAAGGGAGTTAAGACTTATACGGCAGGTGTTTCAACACTTGACAAAGGACTTAAGAAACTTTCAGGTTATAATGATAAGATAAATTCAGGTACAAAGACACTTGCCAAAGGAAATCAGACGCTTGCAAGCGGACTCGAATCAGGAATACCTGAACTTACGGCAGGTGTAGAGAAACTTCTTGCAGGAAGTTCAAAACTTGTGTCAAACAATGACACACTTGTAAATGGAGCACAAAAGCTTTCTGACGGTGCAGATAAGATAGCGGACGGTTCAGGAAAACTTGCGGATGGTTCTGTGACTTTAGGTGATGGCATTACATCATTAAAGAAAGGAACAAAGACCCTTTCTAACGCACTTTCTGATGGTGAAAAAGAAATCAGGGAAAATGATGCATCGGATGCAACACTAGATATGTTTTCATCACCGGTAGAGACAAAGGGAAAAGAAATCACAAATGTAAAGAACAATGGTCATGCGATGGCGGCATATATGATGTCAGTAGGACTTTGGGTAGGATGCCTTGCATTTTGTCTTATGTATCCGCTCGCAAGTTATAAAGGAAAGCTTAAAAGCGGAATGGCATGGTGGGCAAGTAAAGCGGTTGTTATATATCCAATTGCAATCCTTATGGGTGTGATAGTCGTAACGGCACTTCATCTTATAAACGGATTTACGCCTACAGAATATTTAAAGACAATGGCAGTAGCATCTATAGCTGCAGTAGCATTTATGTCTATAATGTACTATTTCAATATCCTTATGGGTAAGGTTGGAAGCTTCATTATGCTTATATTTATGGTAGCACAGCTTGCAGGTTCAGCGGGAACATATCCGGTAGAACTCTCAGGAAAAATGGTTGAGACAATCCATAAATACATGCCGTTCACATACACAGTTGATGCATTCAGAAGCACAATATCGGGAGGACAGAGCATACAGACTGAACTTACGGTATTGATAGTGCTTGCGGTAGTATTTTCTGCACTTACGATAAGTGTGTTTGCAATAAGAGCAAAGAGAATCGGTTCTAATAAACCGACGATATATGATATTATTGAAGAAAAGGGTCTTGCGTAATAATATAATAGAGAATTACATCATAGTATAAAGATACAAAGAAAAATCGTTACAAAACCAACGTAAATGTTGCGGTTCACACTGTAGATGTGAGCAATAACAAAGCTGTTTTTGTAGCGGTTTTTCTTTTATTCCCATACTTTACACGCCGGAATATCAATGTTAGAATATAATTGATTAAATATGCGGATATGCCTATAAATATGGGAAAGGGAGTGAGTATATGGCAAGAGTTATAGGAATAGGAACTCAGGTTTTGAAGCAATGCGTGAAAAAAATACATTTTATGTAGATAAAACGGCATTTATAAAGGAGTGGTGGGAAAATCAGGATGCTGTAACACTGATAACAAGGCCACGCCGTTTTGGAAAGACATTAAATATGGATATGCTAAAATGTTTCTTTTCAAATAAGTATGAGGGCAGGGGGGACTTGTTTGAGGGACTTGATATTTGGAAAGATGAGAAATATCGTGAATTACAGGGGATGTATCCGGTAATATTCCTTAGCTTTGCCGGGATAAAGGGTAATACATTTGAAGTGACACGACAGCAGATATGCATTAAAGTATCAGATTTATATGAAGAAAACAGATATTTACTGGATGGTGATACGCTAAGTGAAAATGAAAAGAAGTTTTATGAAAGTGTGAGCATGGAGATGTAGAAAGTATGAATGAATATATGAACGATGTTGCTCTAAAAATATTAAGTTCATTTGACTCAGGAAAACATACATCAGAAAAAAAGGCACCAGAGAATTTAGCCTCATGGTGCGACTGTAAAGGAGCAGCTAATGGCTCAAGTTTGAACTATCGTTCAAACTTGTATGCGATGACGGAATGGTCATCGCGTTTTTTCCATGGATTTGTGCTCGGACTTTGGCAATTTAGAATGCGAAGCATTGCCAAAGTCTGTTACAGTTTATGTTTTTTATAAACTGTGACAAAGAGGTTCTGATAGATGGAAGGTAAATGTTTATGGCTGCATCGTAGGTGTAAACAGTAAAAGCAGATATTTTCTTTCAACTTTATTTTTAATGCGAAATGTGTATAATATCATACTAGAAAGAATTGAATAGAAAATAATAAACGGAGGTAAGTTATAATGCAGAGAATAAAAAGTTTTGAAATTAACCATAATGTATTGGTGCCTGGATTTTACATTTCAAGAGAGGACGGAGATGTAGTGACATACGATCTCCGTACAAGAAAACCAAATGCAGGAGATTATATGAGCAATGCTGTTATGCATTCTGTTGAGCATATGTTTGCTACATTTGCACGCAATTCTGAGGTATCGGATAAGATTGTTTATTTCGGACCTATGGGCTGCCAGACAGGATTTTATCTTCTTGTCCGTGATATGGAGCCGAAGGAAGTTTTTGAACTTACAAAGAAAATTCTTAAGCAGACAATAGAGCATGACGGAGATGTTTTCGGAAAATCAGCAATAGAGTGTGGTCATTATGAAAACCTTGATATAGACCTTGCAAAAGAAGAGTGCAGGACTTATCTTGAGGTGCTTGAAAACCAGACAAATATGGAGTTTACTTATCCGACAGAGTAAGTCATAGCTTTGTGTTTAATTCGCAAATTCGGCAAAAGACAAAATAGTAAAATGGTTAAAAATATTATAATATAACAACAGAGAAAAGAGGAAAATTATGATAATTGGTGTTATAGGAGCAATGCAGATTGAGATTGACAATCTTAAAAAGACATTGAAAAATCCTTCATATGAATCGATAAGTGGTGTTGAATTTGTAAAAGGAAACATCGGTGACACAGAAGTAGTCGCTGCCGTAAGCGGCGTAGGAAAAGTATTTGCGGCTATATGTACGGAAGCTATGATACTTACATATCATGTTGATATGGTTATAAATATCGGTGTTGCAGGTACATTGTGCAAAGAACTTGGAGTAATGGGTATCGCCGTAGCAGATATGGTTGTACAGCATGATATGAACACTTCGGCACTCGGTGACCCGATAGGTCTTTTGTCAGGAATAAATGAGATTTATCTTCCTTGTGACAAAAAAATGATGGATACACTTAAAGAGTGTCTCGATGAAAAGCAGAGGAAGTATAAAGTGGGAACTATTGCAACAGGTGACATGTTTATGCACGACAAACATCAGAAAGATAAGCTTCATGAGCGTTTCAATGCCATAGCGGCAGAAATGGAGGGTGGAAGCATAGGTCATGTATGTTATGTAAATAAAGTTCCGTTTGCCATACTTAGAACAATTTCTGACGGTGAGGGCGGCGCAATGGATTATGCAACATTTGCGGAGAAAGCAGCCCAGATAGGTATTGAGATTGTGGTTGAATTTATTCAGAAAATCGCATAAATTATGGGGGAATAATGATAAATATAGATTTGATTACGGGTTTTCTTGGTTCGGGCAAGACAACTTTTATCAGAAAATATGTGAAATATCTCACTGATAAGGGATTAAAAATAGGAATCCTTGAAAATGATTACGGTGCGGTCAATGTTGATGCAATGCTTCTGCAGGATATACTTGGTGACAATTGTGAGCTTGAGATGGTTGCGGGTGGATGTGACGCCGACTGTCATAAAAGGCGTTTTAAGACAAAACTCATTGCAATGGGAATGCAGGGATTTGACAGGGTTTTGGTAGAGCCATCGGGTGTTTTTGACATGGATGAGTTTTTTGACACACTTCATGAGGATCCGCTGGAAAGGTGGTATCAGATTGGGAATGTCATAACCATAGTTGATGCACATCTTGAACTTGATATGTCGGAACATTCAAGATATATTCTTGCGTCAGAGGCAGCGAATGCGGGAAAAATTCTTTTTAGCAAGACAGAAGGTGTCTCTGAAAGCAGGATAGAGGAAGTTACAGCATATATAAATAAAAGTCTTGAGGAATTTCATTGCACAAGAAAGATTGACAATATAGTTATGGCAAAGTCTTGGGATGAGTTTGACGAGGATGACTATAAGAAGATTGAAAATTGCGAATACACCGGTGCAGGGATAGAGAAAAGGTATCATGCGGATGATGTGGAATTTTCATCACTCTACTATATGAATAAACATATGACTGTTGATAAACTTAAAAGTTGTGTAAATAAAACATTTTCTGATAAAAATTGTGGAAATGTTTTTAGAATTAAGGGATTTATGTCTGATGGCAGCGGATGGCTGGAGCTTAATGCAACTAAAAAAGAAACAGTAATTAAGCCTATAAAAGAAGGTCAGGAGATTTTTATAGTTATAGGCGAGGATTTAAATGAAGAGGCTGTAAACAAATATTGGGAGTAACAGAAAAAAGTTCAATTAAAAAAGCGGAGAGTGTATATTGACTTATTGAAAAACTGCTGTCATATGTTAATATATTTCTCCGCTTTAATGTTAATGTATTTTTAATCCTGATATAGCTGTTGGATTTTTGTGACCTTATTACCGCTTATTGTTATTTGAGCTGCCATACCCCAGTAATATTTTATACCGTGATCTTTAGCAAGTTGAGGGTCTGCATCTTTTACAGCTTTTATAAATTTTTTCTTGTTTACATTGTAATTTTTCATTTTGTTTGTGTTTAAAAGTGAGTAGGAAACTTTTGAGGCAAATTTTACAGTATGTTTTTTAGGTTTTCCTACTATGTTTTCATCTTCAAGTCCGAGCTCATATGTCCATGTGGCATCAGCATAGGTAAGAGTACTGCCTTTTATCGAAAGACAGATAATGCTTTTAGTTTTTGCTTTTGCATATGCCGTATTTGTGTTAGGAATGATTATTGAAATCAACAGAGATACAATAATGAGCTTATTAAAAATTTTTTTCATGTGAAACCTCATTTCATTTTTGTATAGTAAAAATTATGGTTTATCTAACGTGGAAGTTCCTTATCCGTATGTTGACCTCTCGTCGAAAAACTAAGTTCAGGATTTTTGACACTTACTCTTGTGCCTGCTGGGACAGACTCTGTAATAAAAGCATTTCCACCAATGACAGAACCCTTTCCAATTACTGTTTCACCACCAAGTATTGAAGCACTTGAATAGATAGTAACATCATCTTCGATAGTAGGATGTCTCTTGATATTGCGTAGAAGCTGACCACTTCTTGTAGAGAGTGCGCCAAGTGTTACACCCTGATATATCTTAACATTATTTCCAATTTCTGTTGTCTCTCCGATAACGACGCCTGTACCGTGGTCGATAAAGAAATATTCTCCGATTGTTGCACCCGGATTTATATCGATACCCGTGTGGTCATGGGCATACTCAGACATTATTCTAGGTATGAACGGAACATTCATTTTATAAAGCTCATGTGCAAATCTGTAAACAAAAATTGCAAAAAGTCCAGGATAGCAAAAGATTATTTCTTCTTTTGTCTTTGCGGCAGGGTCACCGTCAAAAGCTGCATTTACATCTTTTAATAAGAGATTTTGAATGTGGCTGAATGATGCAAAAAAATTTGAACATATTTCAGTTGTATGTTTTTCAATTTCTGCTTCATCTGCATTATCTTTTGCCTGCTGTAAAAATGCTGCTTTGATTTGGCAGTAAAGATCATTGTAGATTTTTGTGATATTGTGTCCTACAAAAAATTCAGGAACAGTTTTGTTCAGGTTTTCATTGTCGAAATATCCGGGAAACATAAGCTGCCTGAGACCCATTATGATATGTGTTATGGTGTCACGGTTTGGCATGCAGTGCCCTGATTTTAAATAAAATAATTCTTCGCTGTTATAGTTGTCGGTGATTTCGTTTACGATATTGTCAAGAACTTCCTTTTCTAACATAATACACAACCTTTCTGATATATTTGGTATATTTCAATTTTATGTATTGATTTCAATTATAAAACAATAAATGTATCCATAATATAATAATGGTAATTAAAGATATTTTCAAGTACGCCTTTAATAATGAAAAAATTTTAAGATAATGGGGGAAATATTTAATTTTTATGAAAAGTTTATTAAAAAATGTCAGACAAATTTGACAGTTGTTATACAACAGAGGTATAATTTATTAATGACAAAAAAAGAGAAAGGGATGAGTGATATATGCAGGATGGAATATTTCAGGGAAGTCATGAACAGATGATGGAGGAATACACAAAGCGTTATAAAAAAATATGCGTGGATAACAATTCCATAGACGGAAAACTATTTGATGAATTTGGCGTTAAGAGGGGACTTAGAGATAAAAACGGAAAAGGAGTATTGTCGGGAATCACTAATATCTCTCTTATAAAGGCTACAGAGATGGATGGTGATAGAGTTATACCGTGTGAGGGGCAGCTTTTTTACCGAGGATACAACATATATGATTTAACAAAAGGTTTTAGAAAAGATAACAGATTTGGTTTTGAGGAGACAGCATATCTGCTTTTGTTTGGAGAACTTCCTACAGACAAACAGCTTAAGGAATTTCAGACTGTTCTTGCGAAGAACAGAAGACTCCCTACAAACTTTGTAAGAGATGTTATTATGAAAGCGCCTTCAAAGGATATTATGAATTCTCTCACAAAGAGTGTTCTCACACTTGCATCTTATGATGATAAGGTTACGGATAATTCACTTGAAAATGTACTTAGCCAGAGTATTATGCTTATAAGTGTATTTCCGATGCTTGCCGTTTACGGCTATCATGCCTACAATCATTATGAATGTGATGAGAGTTTTTATATTCACAGACCGTCAGATGAGCTTTCAGCAGCGGAAAATATTCTGCGTATGCTCAGACCGAATAAAGAATACACTGATGTTGAGGCAAAAGTTCTTGACCTTGCTCTTGTACTTCACATGGAACACGGCGGTGGTAACAACTCTACATTTACAACAAGAGTAGTTACGTCTGCGGGCTCAGACACATATTCTGTAATAGCTGCTGCACTTTCGTCACTTAAAGGACCAAAGCATGGTGGAGCAAACATTAAAGTTGTCGAGATGATGCAGGATCTTAAGGCACATGTAAAAGATACTACTGATGAGGATGAGGTAAGGGCATATCTTAAAAAACTTGTGCGCAAGGAAGCCTTTGATAAGAGAGGTCTTATTTATGGTATGGGTCATGCGGTTTATTCAATATCAGACCCGAGAGCAGTTGCATTTAAGCAGTTCGTTGAATTGCTTGCAAATGAAAAACACCAGAAGAAAGAATTTGAATTATATTCAATGATAGAGAGAATTGCACCTGAAGTTATCGGAGAGGAATGTGCTATTTACAAGGGCGTAAGTGCAAACGTGGATTTCTACAGCGGATTTGTTTACACTATGCTTGGAATACCACAGGAATTGTTTACTCCTATATTTGCAATGGCGCGTATAGTTGGATGGAGCGCACACAGAATGGAGGAACTTATAAATGTCGATAAAATTATCAGACCGGCATACCAGAGTATTATGGTTCCGAAAGTATATGAGTCACTTAAAGAACGTTCAACTCCTAAGATTGATACAAAAGAGAAAGAAAAGCTTCAGCTTACAATGAGAGACGAAAGCTGCTAAGTTTTATACATATATGTAATGTGATAATTAAATAAAAATAACAAAGTTTTGTTATTAAAAAAGATATACCGGCTTCAGAAAGTTAGACCTTAAAATCTAACGATTTGAGGTCGGTATTTTTAAAAATAAAACTTTGGGATTGACAGAAAAATGTATACAAATATTAAGAAAAAAGTAAAGATTTAAGGACTAAGCATATGTTATTATTATAGTTGTAGAGTAAATGAATTACATATGAACTGTCCAGGAAGGAGGCTGATATGTCAGACGGAAATATTTTAGTAGTTGATGATGACCATGAGATAGCGGATTTGGTGGAAATCCATTTAATGGGTGAGGGTTATCAGGTTTTTAAAGCGTATAATGGGAAAGAAGCTTTGGAATTATTTGACAGAGAGGAAATAGACCTTGCAATTCTTGACATTATGATGCCGGGAATAGATGGGAATGAGGTATGTGCAAAGATACGGGAGACAAGTACGATTCCTATAATTATGTTAAGTGCCAAAGACAGCGAGAGTGATAAGGTTTCAGGTCTTGTGAATGGAGCGGATGACTATGTGACAAAGCCTTTTAACACAAGCGAACTGATAGCAAGAGTTAAATCACAATTGAGAAGATACCAGAGTTTTGGAGGAGTAGAAGCAAAAACATCAGATGTTGTAAACATAGAAAATTTATGGATGGATAAGAAATCACATGAGGTAAAGGCATATGATAAGCCGGTCAAGCTTACGCCTATAGAATTTGATATTCTGTTTCTTATGGCTTCGCATCCAAACAAAGTTTTTTCTACAGACGAGATTTTTGAACGTGTCTGGAAAGAAAAAAGTTTTGAGATGAGCAACACTGTGATGGTTCACATAAGAAGACTCAGAGAAAAGATTGAGTCAGGGACGGGAAAAACGCAGATTATTAAAACAGTTTGGGGAGTTGGATATAAAATTGAAGCGTAATTTATTCAAGAGCCTTAGGGCAGAACTGATATTTTATGTTGCACTAAGTATGTTTTTATCAGTCGTCACGGAGCTTGTGTGTGGCTTTGGATTGTATCTTTTGAGTACGGCACTTGGTATTTCGTACAGCGGATATGGGCGTGGCGGAAGAATGATTGAAAAGTTTCAAAAAACGGCAGGCGAAAGAGGAAGGATATTCAATTATCAGGCAATTAAAAGGTGGGACAAAAATACATTAATATTTTTGATGCTTGTAATATTATTTTTTCTATTTTTGTTTTTTGTTATGTATTTCATGCTCATAACAAGAAAACTCACAGCCGACATAGGCTATATATCGGGAAGTATAGCACACATGGCTTTTGGTGACGGAGGTGGCAGGATTGAAGTGAGGAGAAAAGATGAAATCGGAGAGATTGCGATACAGATAAACAGGATGTCAGAAAAGCTGGATGCGCTTATGAAATCGGAGAGAGAAGCACTTCAGGCAAACAAAGATATGATAACATGTGTCGCACATGATCTCAGAACACCGCTCACATCGGTGATAGGTTATCTTCAGCTTGCGACAGACATGGAAAAATACAATCAGGAAGAGCGGCATAAATATGCAGAGATTGCGATGCGTAAGGCGAACAGACTTCAGGGACTTATAGAAGAACTATTCAGTTATACCAAACTTATGAGTGGTGAGATTACGCTTCATAGAAGCGAAATAGATATAGTTAAGCTTGTAGAGCAGATGGTTGAGGAATTTTATCCGCAATTTCATGAGAACGGGCTTGAATATAATTTATCGCAGAATGTTTCCGGGTGTATTATATATGCTGACGGGGAACTTATGGCGAGGGCAGTTCAAAATCTTATAAGCAACGCGATAAAATACGGCAGGGATGGAAAGAGGGTTTTTGTAGAAGTAGAAAAATTTGAAAAGGAAATTCAAATCAGAGTAACAAATTTTGGTCTTATAATTCCAAAAGAGAGTTTAACGCGTATATTTGACAGATTTTACAGGGTAGAGGATTCTCGTTCAGTTCAGACAGGAGGTACGGGGCTTGGGCTTAACATTGCCAGGCAGATAGTGCTTTTGCATGAAGGAGCGATAAAAGTAGAAAGTGATACAGACGGAACATGTTTTACGATAGCACTTCCGTTAAATATGCAGAAGAAAGAATTATTAAATAGTGATGAGCAGGTAAAAGATGAAATCAAGATATAAATTACGGGTGATTAGACTGCTCATCTTATTTGTATTGTTAATTATTGCTGACGGGCATTATGTGTACAATGCTAAGGCAGTAAACATAACAGAATTAAAAAACGGTGCAATGAGGATGAGCGCAGAAGAAATTACGGCACAGGTTTCTTTTGGTTACAGAGGTTATACTAAATACGGAAAAGATATGAAAGTATCGGCGGTGATAAATAATGAAGGCAAGTTGTTTTCAGGCAAATTCAGACTGACATATCAATCAGGAGAAAATAGTGACATGAAAATGATTCAGAAATCATTTGTTGTTGGTGTGCAGGAAAGTAAAAGAGTTCAGTTTACAATTCCTCTGCTTTCTGAAAGTCAGGAATATATAGTATCCATATGTGATAATAGCGGAAATGTATATATGAGGGCACACACGAAAGTCGATGCTGATACTGATGTTACAGGAATTTATATGGGGATTTTGTCAGATACACCGGCAAAACTAGGTTATGTATCTGACAGTTTGAGAAGGAAAGACGATATTGACAATGACGACAATAGTGTTACCGGCAGAGTTTTTGATATGAGTGCCTGTGATTTCGAGACAATTTCCATGCTCGACAGTGTAGATATTATTTTGATTGATAATTACGATACCGGTAAGTTTAGCAGGAACAATATAAGGGTATTGAAAAGGTGGATTGCTGCCGGAGGTACACTTGTTGTCGGAACAGGGAGCAATTATCAAAAGGAATTTGAAAAGTTGCACAGCACGCTTATACGAGGTTATATAGGAAAGACGGAGAGGGTTTCAACAAGTTTTGGCTGGAATGAGAAAGAAGAGACTGATACAGACAGCACGAATGAGAACGGCAGTATGGAGATAGATATTGTAAATCTCAGGCTTAATGAGGATTCGGTTTTAATAGATGACGGCAGAAAACTTATGATTTCAAAAGAACTTGGCGAGGGAAGCATTATTGTTGCTGAGTTTTCTTTTAATATTCCTAAAAAATTCTGGAAAAGCTATGGAAAGGCATTGATGTATACAATAGAGAGCAACCTTAGTGATGGCACGAAGAAAAAATTATTGATGCAGAGTGAAAATGTTTCATACGGAGATATGGGATATTCATATATGGATGAGGCATTAAAAATAAATGAAAATGATGTATTGCCGAACATGAAACTATATGGCTGCCTATTGGGAGTATATGTGATAGTTGCGGGACCTGGCATGTACCTTTTCTTTAGGAGAAGAAAAAAAAGAGGATATTTATGGATAGCGGTACCTATTTTATCTGTTGCATTTTCAGCAATAATATACATAGTAGGAACAAGTACGAGAATACAAAGACCATATATAAATTATCTTTCACAAATCGTACTTGGCGATGATAAAAATGCAAAGACAAAAGATATGAGTACATTGTTCAGCGTTACAAGCATTTCAAATAATCCGTTTTCAATAAGTCTTGGGGGAAAATGCAGTGTTACTCCTAAAAATACAGATGCATATTATATTGACAACAAAATAAAAAATGACAGTGTTACTGATTATGAATATGGGGTTGAGTATAATGAAAATAATACAAAACTTCTTATGAACAGATTGTCTTCATTTCAGGGGGCAGAGTTTTTTATGAAACAAAACATCAGAAATGAGGGAACAGTATCAATAAATGTATCTGAAAACGATATGCGGCTTATTGGAACAGTGACAAACACATTGGGATATGCTCTTAATAACTGTATGATATATTATCAGGGAAATCTCCTTTATATAGGTGATATAGAGAAAGGGGAGACAATAGATGTAAACAAGTATGCTAAGACAGGTACATACAATAGTTCAGATTACGGAAATTCTGTAAATTCGATGATAGAATCGGCAATGGGTGGAAATATGTACTCAAATAGTATGGCAGCAAGTCTTAGAAGAAAAGTTGGAGTGGTAGAAGAATATTTTGAGGACAATTCAAATGCAAAAGCGTGGTTTTATGGGTTTGTGAGTGATGATACAAGAATCGGTTTTAGAGAGAAATTTAACTATGATTTGTATGGGGTGACGGGTGTGTGCAGAAATTTTGAGATGAGTGAGCAGATTGACGGATATGACGTCATAGATTCACTTGAAACATATGCCTCAAATTATAAAAGCGAGTATACAAACGGATATGACGTATATTCAGGTACACCGGAAAGATTTTCCGTAACTTATAAATTTCCGAAATATTTTATACTTAAAGAACTATTGTATTCAAAACAGACAAGTGGTGGATGTGAATTTTCAGAAAGCAGTAATAAATATTCTGATTATGGATTTTTTGGAACAGTTAGTGTCAGAAATAAGCAGACCAATAAATTAGAAAAACTGTTTAGCTCGGGCAAGGAAATAAAAATCAGAAACATGAATGATTATCTTGAACCTGATGGTTCGCTCATACTTTATTATTCAATTGAACACAAGAGTAATAAAGAGGTTGGCAATATATGTCTTCCGGAAGTAAAACTTGTTGGAGAGTACGAAAAAGAAACAGAGAAATATTATTTTTCGACCGACAGCACTGAAACAGGAGGGCAGAATGTATGGTAGAGGTTAAAAATCTTTATAAAAAATATGGAGATTTTGTGGCACTTGATAATTTGAATTTTGACATAGATGATGGCGAAGTATTTGGTTTTGTAGGACCAAATGGTGCAGGCAAGACAACAACCATGAGAATTATGGCAGGTCTTATTCAGCCCGATAGTGGGAGCATAACAATCGCAGGAACAGATGCCCTTAAAAACAGTAAAAAAATAAAAAGTCTTATAGGTTATATGCCTGATTTTTTTGGAGTATATGATAATCTAAAAGTTATAGAATATATGGAATTTTATGCTTCAATATATGGCATAACGGGGTCGGCAGCAGAAAAATTATGTCAAAATCTTTTGGAACTGGTGGATCTGTCTGATAAATCTGAATTTTTTGTAGATGAATTGTCAAGAGGAATGAAGCAGAGATTGTGTCTTGCGAGATGTTTGGTGCATGACCCGAAACTTCTTATATTGGATGAGCCGGCTTCGGGACTTGATCCGAGAGCAAGACTTGAAATACAGGATATCTTAAAAAGACTCAAAGAGAAAAAAAAGACACTCATTATAAGTTCGCATATATTGCATGACCTTACGGAATTATGTACGTCTGTAGGTGTAATAGATCAGGGAAAAATGCTTGTAAAGGGAAAAGTTGATGAAATTATGCTTCATTTGAATGCGTCTAATCCGATTCATATTCATGTGACAGGAGGAAAACAGACAGCAGTAAATTTACTTAAAGCTGATAAAAAGGTGAGTAATATTTCGATATCAGATAATGATATTACCATAGGTTTTCTGGGAACAATGGATGATGAGGCAGAATTGTTGAAGCAGCTTGTTACAAATAATGTAGGCGTTACATCGTTTATAAGGCAGTCGGGTAATCTGGAAGAAATATTTATGAAAGTTACCGAAAAAAGGGAGGTTCTTTTTAATGAAAATAAGGATAAATCCGGTTTATGGTAAAGAGATAAAACTCAAGGTACGCTCAGTTAAATTTGCGATAATAATATTCCTTTTTAATCTCATGCTTGGCATTATTGCAATAACAGGATTTGAGGTTATGTTTAATATGCATCTTAATCCGTATGTAGATTATTCGGGAGCCGCAAAGGTGTTTTACATACTTATAAGTATGGAGATGATAGCAGTAATGTTTTTGGTACCGGCATTTACGGCGGGAAGTATAGCAGGAGAACGGGAAAAACAGACGCTTGATATATTGCTTACGACGGTGCTGACACCTGAAAAGATAGTTATGGGAAAACTGCTTTCATCGGTCAGTATGGTATTGCTGCTTGTGGTATCAAGCCTGCCTATTATATCTATCGTATTTACTATAGGTGGGGTTGGAATGGAGGATCTTGTACAGTTTATGCTTGCGATACTCGTTATATCATTCTTTATTGGAAGTATGGGAATGCTGGCATCTACTGTATTGAAGAAAACCGTTCCGGCAATGGTCTGCTCAATGGTTGAAGTTATGCTTGTATGTGTAGGGACGGTTATAATAGTTGGAGTTACATATATCATGGCAAAATTATATTATTATAATTATATGGGAGCCGTCGGAGAAATGCCCGATGTCAGTGGTGTCTGTATGGTTTTGATTGTAAATCCTGTATTTACGGTAATACAGATGACAATAAAACAATGTGAATCAGTATCGGCAATTTCAAAACTGGCAGGAATGCTCAATGGCTCAATTCCGGTTTTTATCGAGGATAACTGGTTTAAAATCAGCATGGTGTCACAGATTGTAATCACTATAATTTTGTTGAAAATGTCAGCATTTTTTCTGAAACCGATAAAAAAGATTCACAGATGATAAATGCAGTGATATACTTGTTGTTGGAAAATAATAACATGAATTGTGAGGAAAATTAAGATGAGCAAAGATAAAATTGAACATAAAGAGCATTTTCATGGCAGCGATTTGGAGAAGATAGAAAAGATATATGGCATAAAAAAAGAAGACATAACAAGTTTTTCGGCAAATGTCAATCCTTTGGGAATTTCTTACAAATTAAAAAAAGAACTGGCATCACACATAGATGCGATTACATCTTATCCTGACAGAGAATATACATCACTTAGAAAATGCATAGCGGATTATGTTGGAACTGACTATAAGAATATCCTTGTGGGCAATGGTTCGACTGAACTTATCTCGCTTGTTATTCAGATAAAGAAACCTGCGAAAGCACTTATTGTAGGGCCGACATATTCAGAATATGAGCATGAAGTTGCACTTGGCGGCGGACGCTCACAGTATTTCAGACTTAAAGAAACAGATGATTTCAAACTTGATATAGAAGGACTGCAGAAAGCATTGACAGACGATATAGATTTGCTCGTGGTATGCAACCCGAACAATCCTACGTCGTCTCAAATTGATAGAAAATCCATGAGAATAATTCTTGACACATGTAAAGAAAAAGGAATATTTGTTATGGTTGATGAGACTTATGTGGAATTTTCGGAGAATACCTCTGAAATAACATCTATTCCGCTTACGGGTTATTACAATAACATTATCATTCTGCGTGGAATATCAAAATTTTTTGCAGCGCCGGGGCTTAGACTTGGTTATGCAATATGCGGAAATCATGAACTTTTAAAAGAGATAGACAGCAGAAAAAATCCGTGGACTATAAACTCGCTTGCAGCAATAGCAGGTGAGATAATGTTTAAAGATACTGAGTATATAAATGAGACATGGGAACTTATATCATCCGAGAGGAAGAGAATATGTGAAATATTAGAAAAATGTCCTAACTTAAAATTCTATAAGCCACATGCTAATTTTATCCTTGTGAAAATACTGAAAGAGAATGTGACATCGGAGGAACTTTTTGATACGGCTATAAGACAGGGGCTTATGATAAGAGACTGTTCAACATTTCCATTCCTTGACAACAAATATATTCGATTCTGTTTCATGAATCCTGAGGATAATGACAAACTGGTTAAAATTTTACTTGATAAATTGTCATAAACTTAAAATAAACAGCAGAGATTGAAAAGTTACATCAATCTCTGCTGTTTGTATGTGTGTTCGTATGTGCTTCTTTTAGTTTTTATATCGAATAAATTCTGTTCTTAATTAAATAAGTTTTTACTTTACAAATTAAAGATATTAAATTTAAAAATAATCAATCCAGTTTTTTGCAGAAATATGTACCAACAGTTTTGCCGTCAAACAAATCATATAAAGTTTTAGGGTGCTGGCCGTTCATTAGAACCACATCTATATCCGAGTCATATGCAATCTCAACGGCATTTAATTTTGTAATCATGCCGCCTGTTCCGAGTTTTGTTCCGGCACCGCCTGCGAGTGCTCTTATATCGTCTGTTATCTCATGCACGACAGGGATAAGTCTGGCGTCATCATATGTATGAGGGTCTTTGTCGTAAAGACCGTCTATATCTGACATGATGATAAGTAAATCAGCTTTTGCAATTGCAGCTACGGTAGCAGCAAGTGAATCATTCTCACCAACTTCAAGCTCAAGCTCGTCTATGGCAACAGTATCATTTTCGTTGATTATAGGAATGACACCGTGAGCGATAAGTCTCTCCATAGCATTCTCAACATTTTTTCGCCTATCCTCAAGAAGAATATATTTTGTAAGAAGCATCTGTGCTACGGTTATACTGTATTCAGCGAAAAGATTATCATAAAGGTACATGAGCTCACACTGACCGACAGCGGCACAAGCCTGTTTGCCGGGAGTATCCTTTGGACGTTCCCTGAGACCAAGTTTACCCATCCCAAGACCGATAGCACCACTGGAAACAAGAATAACCTCATGACCGGAATTTTGAAGGTCAGCGAGAGTTTTAACAAGCTGTTCCACTCTCCTGATATTGAGCATACCGGTGCGGTGCGTAAGAGTTGAAGTACCGACTTTTACAACTATACGTTTTCTGTCAGATATATTTTTCATAATAATAAAATCCTTTCACTGTAATTCTTCATATGCAACCCCCTTTATTATATCTGCTTTGATGGTATACATCAAGAGTTATCGCGTCTCTTTACACAAAGAGCCGATAAGTGATATAATATATCCACTAATGCCATCAGTAAGAGTGGTAATCATTTTTCCGGAGGGTTGTATGAACAAAAAGATAAATCTTTATGCAAATGGCAAATTTGAATATGAGCAGTCTGTTATACAGTGTGACAGCTCAGAAATCTCGCTTGAAACAGAGGCAGGGGAAAATATTTCAGGAAATATCAGGGTGTGGACTGATAAAGGTTCCGTTATAAGAGGTATGGCAGTAACAGACTGCCATTATATGATGATTGAGAATGACAGCTTTGAGGGAAAAGAGTGCGAGATAAAATATACATTTGTTGGAGAAAAATGTATTCCGGGAGAAGTGATAAAAGGCAGTTTTGATATTATATCAGATTGTGGAAGCCTTAAAATACCATTTAGTATTTCGATAGGCGTCCCAGCATGCAATGCCTCGATAGGAAAGATAAAGGACATGTTTCATTTTGCGAACCTTGCGCGTGAAGATGAATCGGAGGCAGTAGCATTATTTAAAAATAAAAAATTTGAGGAAGTATTTTTATATAAAGATCCGGGAAATATAGCATTGTACAGAGGGCTTCTTTCGGGTACAAGCAAAGGCATAGCAATGGAAGAATTTCTCATTGCAATTCACAAAAAACTTCCTATTCAATTTAAACTTGATAAGACAAATTTTATATATGATGACTGTGTTGAATCATTTGAGGAAGAGGTCACTATCACCAAGGATAATTGGGGATTTTGTGAGCTGCATGTTGTTTCTGATGCAAAGTTTCTGCAGCCTGAGCATAAAATAATATGGACAGATAAATTTTCGGGAAATTCATATAAAATAAAATTCCTTGTTGATGTTGACAAGATGGCTGCCGGAATCAATTACGGAAGAGTGATGATTCAGAGTGTAAGGCAGACACTTGTTATAGAGGTTATGGCACAGAAAAGAGGTACTAACCACGATATTGTTGTGGAATCTCTTTCAAGACAAACTGCGTATTATGATTTGATGAAGATGTATCTTGAATTTTCTATGGGAAGAATAGAAAAGAAAGATTACATTCTGAGTGCTGAGAAAAATCTGGCACATATAGATGGAAATGCAAAAAAACTTTATGATATACATCTGGGTATATTATCAGGTGACAATAGCAGAGTTAAAAGCGGATTGTCATATTTTGATGAGATAGAAAACAGATTATATGAGACAGAAAAGATAAATTACTGTGCATATCAGTATCTTAAAGCATTATGGGCAGAGGAAAATGATATAAAAGACGAGTGCATAGAAAAAGTCAGAGCATGTTACGAAAGTGAGGATAATAGCTGGCAGATATTATGGTTTTTGCTTTATCTTGATCCAGTCTATGAATCAGACAAAAGAAAACTTGAGGATGTACTCGATTGTGTGGAGGGCGGATGCAGCAGTCCGGTTATCTACTTTGAAATGTGCAGTGCATTAAACACATCAGCAGGTGCACTCAGAGAAATTACTCCGGCTATTATAAGATGTCTTCATTGGGGATGTGAGAATGAATTTTTGTCAAAGGAACTGGCACTCAGATATGTTTATCTTGCAGGACGTTCAAAAGAATTTAATAAAGTTGTACTAAGAGATATGATAAGTACCTATGCGAGATTTTCTGATGACGAAGTGCTTGCAGGAATATGCAGAATGTATATGAGAGGGCAGATAATAAACCAGGAAGCAAATAAATGGTACGGTCTTGCCATAGAACACAACCTCAAAATAACTGAATTATTTGAGTATTATATGGATTCGTTAAAACAGGACGGCAGTATAAAACTTACAAAATCAGTGTTGCTTTATTTTATGTATGACAATCATTTGTCGGTATCAAAAAAGGCTATGTTGTATGCATATATCATAAAAAATCGTGAGAATGACCCTGATACTTATGCTTCATACCAGAATATTATCGAAGATTTTGCATTTGCACAGATTGAGGCAGGAAGAATAAGTGAAAATCTTGCTGTGTGCTATGAGCAGTTTTTAAATGAGGAAAATCTTACAGAGGATGTGGCACAGAAACTTCCTGACATTATGTTTACGCATGAGATACGATGCTCTAATCCTGATATAGTCGGTGTCTATGTAAGGCACAGAGAATTGAAGGATGAACAGTTTGTGCCGGTAGTGAATGGAAGGGCAGTTGTTCAGGTGTTTACTGAAAATGCACAGGTATTTCTTGCAGATGCACTTGATAACAGATATGCAATGTCTATTGATTACACATTGAATAAACTTCTGCATCTTGATTACCTTGCGGACAAGTGCTTTGAGATGAACAAGACAAATGCATGTCTGCTGCTATTCATGTACGATAAAATAGAACATTTCAGACAGATAAATGCAGATACTGTAGATGTGCTTAGAAGAGTTTATGAGCTTAATATTGTAAGCGCATATCAGAAAAGAAAAATTTTTTCGGCTATGCTCAGATATTATTTTGACAATTTTGAGGGTGATTTGCTTGATGAGGCATTAAAGACTATTGATTGGAATGAAGTAAATCCGGGGGACAGAAAACAGTATATAGAGTATTGTGCTGTGAGACATTGCTATGATAAGGCAATGGAAGGAATAATGCTGTTTGGTTATCAGAATATAGAGCCAAAGAGACTGTTGCAAATATCATCCGGTTATTTTGAAAATCAGAAAACAGAGGATGGTTCGCTAATAAAACTTGCATGTCACATATTTGCAAATGGCAAATTCGATGAAAATATGCTTAAATATATGTGCATGTTTTATAATGGAAACCTCGACAGTATGATAGATTTGTGGAAGGCTGCTGGCGGTTTCGGAATTGATGTTAAGGAACTGGAGGAAAGAATAATAGCTCAGCTTGTGTTTACGGAAGAATTTAGTCCGGAAAGTTACAGTGTCTTTTACAGTTTTTATGAGCATGATTCAAACAGAAAACTTACGGCATCATTTATGAAGATGCTTGCATATAAGTATCTTATAAAAAAATATCCGCTTCCGGAAAAGATATTTGAGTATTTTTACAGAGAAGTAAGAAAACAGGATAATCTTCCTTGTCTTATAGCTGTACTTAAATATTTCAGCACACAGAAAGAACTGAGTCAGGAAAAACTGAATTTTGCAGATTACAATTTGAATAAGCTTTATAACAGCGGAAAAGTATTTCCATTTTTTAAGGATTATTATGGAAAGTTTCCGCTTCCGGTGCACATACTTGACGAACATTATGTTGAGTATACGGCAAATCCTGAATATGAGGTAAAGATACATTATTATATAGCATCATCAAAAGAAGAAAAAGAAATAAGTGAAGATGAGTATATCGCAGAGACTATGCCGAATGTATTTGAGGGAATACGAGTGAAGGAATTTGTAATGTTTCAGGATGAAGTGCTCAAATATTATATAACGGAATTAAGAGATGAGGGTGAAGTAGTTACCTGCAAAAACAGTGTTCATTTTGATGAGACAATGGATAATGAGAGAGCAGGCAGCAGATTTCATAATATAAATATGATGCTTATAGCGCAAGAGATGAACGATGATAAAACTCTTGTAGATATGATGGCGGATTATGAAGCAGAGATAGAAAATGTCAGAAAAATGTTTAAACTTTTATAGATAACTGATGAAAGGGGCAGCTTATATGGAGACGGGGAGACAGCTTTTGGTTGGAGTTGATTTGGGCAGGGATTTTGCTCAGATTTCGTATTATGACAAAAAAATATATGAGCCTGTACCAGTGGGGATTCCTGAAGGAGAAAACAGAATTTATGAGATACCCTTTGCATTACTTGTGAATCCAAACACAAATGAATGGCTATGGAAAACAGAAAAGAATATTGAAATTGGAGGATATACACTCATAGACAATATTCTTGATAAAATTTCAGGTGGGGAAAAGTTTCAAGCCGGCAGTTATATCTTTAGAACAAAAGATGTAGTAAAGAAGTTTATGATAAAACTTTTAAGCCTGCTAAAAGAATATTTTCCAAATGAGACAATATTAAAACTTGTAATAACTGTACCTAAACGGGAACCGGCTGTTGTTGATATGTTGAAAAGTGTCGGGGCTGAGCTTGGAATAGAAAATGACAGAATGGTGGTTTTCGGGAGAAAACAGAGTTATATGTACTATGCCGTAAGCCAGTCAAAAGAGTTGTGGGCAAATAATGTGGGGCTTTTTGAATATGATGAAGATGGTCTGAGATATACAAAGCTCACTGTAGATAAGAGAACACTTCCGTATATAGTGGGAACGGATACGCAGGATTTATCACACATAATGCCATATGAGGCATTGGATAAAAATGAAGACATAGAGTATATGTTTTTGAACACGGCAAACACGATTCTTCATAAAAAAATGGTCACGACAATATATGTTACCGGAAAAGGATTTGAGAAAGCATGGGCTACCGAAGCATTGAGAAAATTATGCAACGGAAGGCGTGTGTTTAGGGGGCAGAACCTTTTCACGAAAGGGGCATGTTATGCCGCAAGAGTATTGACAGAGGAAGAAAAGTTAAAGGAATTTATTTTCCTTGATGATGATATGCTTACAAGTGACATTTCAATTACAACATATCATGATGCAAAAATACATGATGTTGTGCTTGCCAGAGCAGGAACACTGTGGAGCGACATTGATGCTTCAATAGATATTATACCTGACAATGAAGATGAAATTCAGATAACAGACAGGAATATTTTAAACAGGGAGACAAGAGCACATATACTTTCGTTGAGCGGATTTGCTGCCCGTGAAAATAAAATGACACGATTTACTGTCAGAATAAGATTTGCGGATAGAAATACATGTATTGTTACGTTAAAAGATAATGGCTTTGGTGAGTTTTCTCCATCCACAAACAGGATATGGGAGCGTTATATAAAACTTGATGCACAGGACAATGTAAAACAGGACTAGATATGGAGGAAAAATATGGGCAAGCTAATCGAATGCTTTGGAAAGATAGCAGAGAAACCATATCATTTCAGATTAACAGATACGAATGTATATTCAATAGAAGAAGTATGTTATTATGTTTTCAACAATATATACATAATACAGGAAGAAATATTTGATAGTGCATTTACGGTATGGCTTAGAGATGAATTAAATATGGATATTGTTGCAGACAAGATAGACAGTATGCGGAATGACAAAAATAATCTTAAAGATATAGTCGTTACAATATGCTGCAGCTGTGATTATTATGACGAAGAACAGATAAATGAACTTATCGGGATAATGGATGCAATAGCTGACCTCTCAAAATGGGAGAAAGCTAAGATTAAAGCAGACAATTATTGCAGATTTGGTTCTTATGAGAAAGCAATTGAAGAATATACAAATATACTTGGCACAGACGATATGTTAAATGCCACAGAGGAAGATTACGGAGCAGTATATCACAATATGGGTACTGCATTTTGCGGTATGGGTTCATTTATAAAAGCATCGGACAGCTTTGAGCACGCATATGAAAAAAACAGAAAAGAAGAATCGCTTCGCTCATATTTTTATGCACTCAAGCTTACAGGGGATAAAAAACTCTTTGATAAAGGGGTAAAAAAATTTGATATTGATATTAAGATTTTAAACAATATAATGGAAGATTTTGCAAGAACCGATGAAGAGACAAGAAATTCAAAAGAAATACGCCGTATCATAAAACTTGAAGGAATTATGAAAGCGGGTTATGTAGAAGAGTATTATGAAAAGGTAGGAAATTATATAAAGCAGTGGAAAGAAGATTACAGGAATGAAATTGTCACCAGTACACTGGTTTAATGCATCAATGACTTTTACATGTTGAAAAGGGAAAAGGGGGATATATGTTTTTCCTAGGTAGAAGAAAGAAAGATAAACAGAGAGAAAACGTATCAGAGAGTATACAAGAAAATACGAAGACAGTTGTTGAACCGGAACCGGGGATTCAGAAAGCAAAATTAAAAAAAGAAATTCTTGAACCGGAAGTTACAAAACAGGACGTGCCTGTAACTGTTGATAAAAATGACACGGTAAGATTTGTAAGAGAAAACTGTGAGGCAATAGCCGAAAATGAGAGGCAGATTGCAGAAGCAAAAAGAGAGTATGAGAAAGTGACGTCATATCTTACTGACATTCAACGAATAGACATGGCTTCTGATGATGATAGAAAGGAAATAAATGATGTCTGCAAAAGTATTTTGACGCTGACAAGTGAAAGAAACAAGTATAAAAACAGAAATCTTACTATAAGTGATGCACAGATGAGAAAATTTGAGCCGTTTGAGGATGAACTTGTAGATGAGATAAAAAAGATGTACAATGCAGAGTCTTATCAGACAGCTATAGAAAGTGATATATCGAACCTGAAAAAAGAAAAGGAGAATCTGTATTCGCAGAAAAAAGAAGTAGTTAGTAAGCAGAATGCAATAAAAGGAATGACAAAGATACTTGCATTACTCATCATTTCGCTTATAGTTCTTATTATAGTAATTTTTTATGCGTTAAAAGCAGATATGACGCTTCCGTATTTAGGAGTTGTTTTTCTTGCGGCTGTTTCAGCGGCGGCACTTATATTTGAGTCACAAAAAAACAGGCGTGATGTTATATTGATAGAAAAAAAGATAAACAAGGCAGTCACGCTCTTAAATAAAGTTAAAATCAAATATATAAATAATATAAATGTGCTTGACTATAATTGTAATAAATTCGGTGTAAAAAATGCCAAGGATTTTGAACAAAAGTGGAACGAGTATTGCAAGATGCGTGAATATGAAAAAAAATTCCGTGAAAATACCGAAATGCTAAATGCAAACAATGAAAATCTGGTTCTTATGTTAAAAGACATAGGAGTGGTTGATACAGATATATGGCTTAGCAGATGTGTTGCGATAGTTGACCCTAAAGAAATGGTTGAAATACGCCATGAACTTAATCAAAGGCGTCAGATGCTCAGAGAACGCATAGAAAATAATGAACAGCTAAAGGAAAATATAATAAAACAGTTAGATTATGTTATAAACGAATCTCCGCAGATAAGAGATGAACTTATACAAATCGTAAAGGATTTTAGCAATAATAAATAACACATAGAAAATCAGAAAGAATTGTGCCAAAAACACTTGACACAGTTCTTTTTATATGATAGAATAATGATTGTTGTGTAGACAACGACAAAGTAGAGTTATCCACTCTCACCTTAGCACAAGCGAGTGACTCGGGTTCCGAATGAGTATTGAATATAATTTATATTTTATATATTACTGATGAATGTGGATAGACTTTGCTATTCACTTTTTTTATGTTATAGGAAAATACTCGTAACATAGTGAGAAGCCAATAAGAATTGCAAAGCAATTCTTAGAGGGCAAAACGCTGGTTTTGCCTTTTTTATTTTAGACATTGTATATAGCTTATAATTATTTGGAGGTGCACTACAATTAGCGATTTAATGATTAATGAAAGAATCAGAGACAGAGAAGTGAGATTAGTAAGCGAAAGCGGAGAACAGCTTGGTATTATGTCATCGAGGGAGGCATTAAAGCTTGCAAGAGAAGCGGATTTAGATCTTGTAAAGATTGCGCCAAATGCTAAGCCACCGGTTTGCAAGATAATCGATTACGGTAAGTATAGATATGAACTTGCCCGTAAAGAAAAAGAAGCAAAGAAAAAACAGAAGACTATGGAAGTCAAAGAAGTCAGACTTTCTCCAAATATTGATACAAATGATTTGAATACTAAGGCAAATCAGGCAAGAAAATTTATTACAAAGGGAGATAAAGTTAAAGTTACACTTCGTTTCCGTGGAAGAGAAATGGCACATGTAAATTATAGCAAACAGATACTTGACAGTTTTTATGAAAAACTTGAAGATATCGCAGTGATTGATAAGAATGCTAAAATGGAAGGACGTTCTATGGTTATGTTCTTATCACAGAAGCGTTAATAAAGCTTGTCTAAAAGACATTCTTTAAATGGAATTAATAAAGTTCCGATAGATAAACATATGTTAAGGAGGAAATTATCATGCCAAAAATGAAAACCAAAAGAGCTGCAGCTAAGCGTTTTAAGACAACAGGAACAGGTAAGCTCATGAAAATGAAGGCTTATAAGAGTCATATCTTAAATAAGAAATCTACAAAGAGAAAGAGAAATCTTAGAAAAGCAGTAGAGGTTGACGCTACAAATGCAAAGATGATGAAACGTATTTTACCATATTCAAAATAATTTAGGAGGATAGACGAATGGCACGTATTAAAGGCGGTTTAAATGCAAAGAAGAAACACAATAGAGTATTAAAGCTTGCAAAGAGTTACAGAGGAGCAAGATCTAAACAGTATAGAGTTGCAAAGCAGTCTGTAATGAGAGCTCTTACATCTTCCTTCGCTGGAAGAAAGGAAAGAAAGAGACAGTTCAGAAGACTTTGGATTGCTCGTATAAATGCAGCAGCAAGAATGAACGGACTTTCATACAGCAAATTTATGTATGGTCTTAAACTTGCAAACATCGATCTTAACAGAAAGATGCTTTCAGAGATGGCAATCAGCGATCCTGAAGGATTTGCAGCACTCGTAGAAGTTGCAAAATCTAAGCTTGCTTAATTAAAATATAGCATTTAAATAGATAGGAAGTTGTTACATTGTAATCAGTGAGCAGCTTCCTTTTTTCAAAAATAAACGGATTTTATTGTGAATTTTGAAAAAATAAGAAATGGAGATTAGATTATTATGGGAAAGTTTCAGATTGAAAAGTGTGAGGATATTGAAGGATTATATTTGATTCAGCCGACAGTGTTTGGTGACTCAAGGGGTTACTTCATGGAAACATACAACTATGAAGAATTTAAGGAAGCCGGACTTGATATGGTATTTGTACAGGACAACCAGTCAAGCTCTACAAAAGGTGTTTTACGAGGATTACATTATCAGAAAAATCATACACAGGGAAAGCTTGTCAGAGTTCTTTCTGGTGAAGTTTATGATGTTGCTGTGGATATCAGAAAAGGCTCAAAGACGTATGGAAAGTGGTTCGGTGTTACATTAAGTGCTGAAAAGAAAAATATGTTTTATATACCTGAGGGATTTGCACATGGATTTTATGTGCTTTCAGATACAGCAGAATTTGCTTATAAATGCACTGATTTTTATGACCCTTCGTCAGAGGCAGGAATAAAGTGGGACGATCCTACTATCGGAGTTAAATGGCCTATTCCTGAGGGTACAACACCAAATATTTCAGAAAAAGACGGAAAGCATCCGGCATTCACAAATGAAATTTCATTAGATTATTAATTATATGATGCAAGGGTCAAAATACCTTTTGAACCCAACATCATTATATATAAAAACAGAAGAGTAATTGTTCTACGAAAAAAAGCGGTACACTATTGTGTATCGCTTTTTTCGCAGGAGCATTCACTTAAATCAAAATATCAATTTTAAGTGTCTTTTTGTTGTGCAGTTTTATTTCTTACTATAACCTTGCACTTGGCAGTCTTGCCATTTGATATTTTGGCAGTAATAGTTACAGTACCGATACTCTTTGCATAAATTCTGCCATTTGCATCAATTTCAACGATTTCTGTGTCTGATGACTCAAATGTTGCTTTTTCTTTGGATATGCTTGGTCTTGTCGTCAGCTTAAGTTTTTTCTTTGTTCCAGGTTGCACTTTGTACTTTTTTTTTGTAAATTTTATGCTTACAGCTCTCGGAGAGACCGTTACACTGCAGTGAAGATATACATTGTTTGGAACAAACAAAAATCCCGGTTTAGATACTTTTACCGTTATATCAGCGGTACCAGGACGAACGCCACGGTATTCGCAAGATGAAGAATTACTTTTAGTAATTTTTAAAATGCTTTCATCTGAACTTTCAAAATAAGCAGTCCATTTTTGGGCCATATTATTTACTGATAAAGTATTTACTGTATTAGTAAGAATAGTATCTTTTCTATGGCTTAGTGTAATGGATTCTGTTTTTGGTGCTGAACGTTTTGAAATTAAAGCATTTGCATGGCTTTGCTTTGTACCAGTGTCTGCAACACTTTTTGAAGCTGCATGTGAAATACTGCCTAAAGTTGATGTTGCAATCATAGATGAAATGAAAAAGACAGCTAGTAACCCGGCAGCTTTTTTCCTGTAACACCGTTTTCGATTCTTTTTAAACATATATGCTCCCTTTCCTATTTATCCCATAAACATCCAATACACTAATGTACCTCAACTGATATGTTATCATCGGGAAATGGCAAATTGTTGTCATATTCATTAATATTACAATCTTTATTCTGACACATTTTGGTGGTATTATAAAAATAAGTAAATTTGTGATATTAAACGTATAAGTAATTATACTTCCATACTTTAGTATGGAATGCATACTTTAATATGGAGTTTGTACAGAATGGAGGATGTTTGAAATGAGTTATATTTTGATAGCAGATGACAATAAGGATATAACGGACATTTTATCCGTGTATGTGAAGAAAGAGGGGTATGAACCGCTGGTAGCTACGGATGGCGTTATGGCTGAAGATATGTATTTTAAAAATGAGCCTGTGGCAGTATTGCTTGACGTTATGATGCCGTTTAAGGATGGATATGAGGTCTGCAAAAGCATAAGACAGAAATCAAGTGTACCTATTATTCTTATCACAGCAAGAGGAGAGGACTATGATAAGATTATGGGACTTGACATAGGTGCTGATGATTATATTGTAAAACCATTTAGTCCAAGTGAAGTAATGGCGAGGCTGCGTGCTGTTTTAAGACGTATAAACAGGGATGAGATTTCTAAAGATTCTGGCTCTGTATTAAAGGTAAACAATATGGAAGTAAATCTTGAGGAATATTCATTTATGATAGACGGTAAGAAGATTCCACTCACAAAAAAAGAGATAGAGACTATGTGGACACTTGCAGGAAATCCAAACAAGGTATTTACGAGGGACAATCTTTTGGATAGCCTCTGGGGATATGACTATTACGGGGACAGCAGAACCGTTGATTCACATATAAAAAGGCTGCGTGCAAAGATTGACTCAGTTGAGCATCCTGCGTGGAGTATAAAGACAATTTGGGGAGTTGGATATAAATTTGCAATCAATGAAGAAGATATTTAAAAAATTAGCTGAAAAGGTAAAAGAAAATGATATTTCTTTGCGAATTTACCTGTCGTTTGCATTCATTCTTGTTTTTACAAGCCTGCTTACAGGAGCAATTTTTATCAGATTGTATGAGAAAAATTATATCCGCTCTTATACTTCACTTTTGACAAAGCAGGGAAAAACAATAGCAAGAAGAGTGGCAAGATTTGATGATAGAAAAAGAGAAAATCAGTTTCAGAAATACAGCATTTATATTGATGAGCTTGAAAGAGCAGAGAAAACGGATATTTGGATAGTGAGTAATAAAAATGCTAAAGAGCCGCTTAGTGATGATTATACGAACTCTGAAATATCAAAAGATGTGATTACAAGTAAGATGAATTATGTGCTTGATTCCGCTTATGATGGAAAGATTGCGTCAAATACGGCATATGATAAAGTATATGGAATGGTTATTTTGTATGTAGCTGTTCCGATAAAGAATATTCAGTCAAAAGAAGTATCTGGTGCCGTTATGATGGTTTCCATGGTGGACAGGCAGACTATGGGAATAAATGAGGGAAAATCCATCATAAGCATGAGTGTATTTTTATCTGCATTTATTTCGCTTATTGTAGTAGTAATTTTATCGAGATACCTGACAAAACCTCTTGAAAAGATTGGTAAAGATATAGGAAATATTGCATTGGGAGATTATTCGGGAATAGATGTAAAACATCCGGAGAGTCAGATAGGCAGGCTTGAAACAAATCTTGACGATTTAACAAAGAAGCTGGAAAGTGCGAGAGTAGAGAGAAAAAATCAGGAGCAGCTCAGAATGGATTTCTTTGCAAATGTATCACACGAATTGAGGACACCGATAACGGTAATGCGTGGTTATGCGGAGACATTAAATGACGGCATTGTCTCGGAAGAAGATATGGTAAAAGAGATTTACCAGAAAATGCTTATGGAGTGCCGTGGTATGGAAAGACTTGTGGGGGACTTATTTATATTGTCAAAAATGCAGAACCCTGATTTCCATATAGAGAAAGAACCGGTAAGCATAAGGCAGATATTCGGTGATGTGATACGCAGTGCAAAAGAAATAGGAAAAGAAAAAAATATCAAAATCACTTTAAAGCTTATGGCTGATGAGGAAGACCCGTGTATGATACTTGGAGACTATGGGAGAATTAGACAGATGTTTATGATAATCATAGATAATGCTGTCAAATTTTCAAATCAGAATGGAGAAATCATAGTCTGCATAGGAAAAGATGAAAGGATAAATGTGTCTATAGAGGATTTTGGTATTGGAATTTCTAAAGAGGCATTACCGTATATATTTGAAAAATTTTATAAATCAAAGCTTAAACAAAATCAGAAAGGTACAGGTCTTGGGCTCATGATAGCAAAACAGATAGCAATGAGACACGGAAGCGACATCGAGGTGCAGAGTGAATTGGGAAAAGGTACAAAATTCTCTTTCTCATTTGATGAGTGTACCATCATGGATGATTATGAATAGAGAAAATAAAAATTACGGTTGTATTTTTAAGGGAAAGTGTATATACTATTATTAACAAAAGCATACATGCCTGGGGTGTTCGATACTCCTGATATTTTGAACCTACACTTTTGAATTGGGATTCCTATATTTATGTGAGGATGCCAAGCCGCCACCTATAGCAGCGGAAGGCAGAATTACATGTGCGGTTGCCCACCTAGCGCTTGCTAGGACTCAAAATTCGGGACACGGCACTTTGGGTATGCTTTTTTTAAGTATGGGAAACTTGTATTTCCAAAAAAATACTGTACAGCAGTTAAAATGAAATGGAGGAAACAAAAGTGGCACAGAAAGGTGATTTATTATCATTTCGTCCAGATATAAAAGTTTTGGACGCAACAATTCGTGACGGAGGTCTTGTCAACGATTTCTATTTTACAGATGAGTTTATCAGAAATCTATATCTTGCGAATGTAAAGGCAGGAGTAGATTATATGGAATTTGGTTATCGTGCCGATAAGGAAATGTTCGATGTAAACAAGTTTGGAAAATGGAAATTTGCTGAAGATGAGACAATCAGGGAAATCGTTGGTGATAATAATACAGACCTTAAGATTTCCATTATGGCAGATGTCGGAAGATGCAACTATAAACAGGATATACATGATAGAGCAGACAGTCCGGTAGATCTTGTCAGAGTTGCAACATATGTAAACACTATGCCGGCAGCACTCGATATGATAGAGGATGCTCATAAAAAAGGATATGAAACTACATGTAACATCATGGCTATTTCAAATGCAAAAGAGTCCGATATAAATACAGCACTTGAAATGCTTGGAAACAGTCCTGTAGACGGAATTTACATAGTAGACAGTTTCGGTTCTCTTTTCCCGGAGCAGATTAGAAGAATATCAGAGCAATATATGGAAATAGCTGACAAATATGGCAAATACATCGGTATGCATGCACATAACAATCAGCAGCTTGCTTTTGCAAATACTATAGAGTCATGCGCTCAGGGTGTATCTTATCTTGATGCTACAATGGGCGGAATGGGAAGAGGTGCAGGAAACTGCCAGATGGAACTTTTACTCGGATTTCTTAAAAATCCACAGTACAATCTTTTCCCAATTATTAAATTTATTGAAGAAAACATTGAACCGCTTAAAGCAGCGGGGGTTGAATGGGGATTTGCTATTCCATACCTTCTTACAGGACATTTAAACCAGCATCCTCGTACAGCTATAGCAGCTATGAAAGCAGGAAGAAAAGATTACACAGAGTTTTATCGTGAGATTATTGATAGAGATGATTGATAAAAACGGTCAAAATACCTTTTGACCCCAACATCTTTTGACATGGTTTTATTACAGATAAAATTTGTCATTATTTGACGAAAATAAGATAATATATTTCAGGGGAGTGTCAGTATTCTTAAAAATAAGAAAACTGATACTTCCTTTTTGTTTGAGATTATAATAAAAATGTTGTATTATAAATTTTGATAAAACAGGCACTAAATAATAGATTATATTAAGGGAGATTTAAAAGTGAGTGTTAAGATAGATAATGAAAGTCCGATAGGAGTATTTGATTCAGGGGTGGGCGGCATAAGTGTGCTTAGAGAATTGGTTAAGATTATGCCGAATGAAGATTATCTTTATTTTGGAGATTCAATAAATGCACCTTATGGGACAAAGGAAGTAAGCAGGATAAGGGAACTTACCATAAAGAATGTTGAAAAGCTTATGGAGATGGGGGCAAAATCCATAGTTGTTGCATGTAACACGGCAACGAGTGCAGCAGTGAGAGTGCTTAGACAGATGTATCCGGATATGCCTCTTGTCGGCATAGAACCGGCGATAAAACCGGCGGTAGAATACAAGGAAAACTCAAGAGTGGTAGTTATGGCAACACCTATGACATTGAAACAGGAAAAGTTTCAAAAGCTGATGGAAAAATATGACGGACAGGCAGAAATAGTTCCGTTGCCTTGCCCGGGACTTATGGAATTTGTAGAGCGTGGAGACTTGGAGGGGGATGATCTTTACAAGTATTTAAACATACTTTTCGGTTCAGTAAATCAGAGTAAAATAGATTCTGTAGTTTTAGGATGTACGCATTATCCGTTTGCGATAAATGCGATAAAAAATGTTGTGGGTGATGATGTAAAAATATTTGACGGGGGAGAAGGAACAGCCAGAGAGATGAGAAGAAGACTTGGTGAAGCAGGTCTTATAAATAACATTGATAAAAAGGGAAAAGTGAAATTCATAAACAGCAAAGATACGGAAGAAGAAAGAAAATTATGTGAATTTTTATTAAATCTTAAAATGTAGTAATAAAGGGATGGGTTGAACCGCAGGTGTGGATAGTAATATAATAAAGTTCAGAGAGGAAAAGAAAAAAGGGGATATGAGTAAGAGTAAAGAAGATGTTGAGGAATGTTTTTTAAGGTGTTCCATGGAAACAAAACAATCATTTACGGCAGCATTGCAGATAATATACGATGAAGTATTTGAGATAAATCCTTATGAAGATTACATATATATATTAAACAGTCAATATAATGAAAAAATATGCGGACTTACAATGTGTTACTCATCATTTTTTTGGGAATATGTGGATGCGAGAGTATATCCGCATGATTGTGATGATTTCATATCTTGTTTTGAACCGAAAGCATTAAGAAGATTTATAGAATCAGGAGAAGAAAAACTTGAAAAAAAATTTATCAGACTCCGCACAATATCGAAAAATAAGGCATGGTATATAGTTACACTTATAAGAAATCCGGCTGATTCCAGAAGGCTTATTCTCCTTATGAAAAATGAAGATGAAGCTTGTGTAAATGAGATGCAGAAAAAAGCCATTATGGAAGATTATGATTATGTAATAGGAATAAATGTATCGAGCAGAAAAATAAGTGTATACAACTATAGTTATAATATGAAACGTGTGCATAAGCCTATATTTTTTAACATTTTTTATGATGATTTTTTGAGATACAGAATAAAAAAATACGTTAAACCTGAGAGTGTTGACAAGACATATAAAAATATGGATTTGAAAAATATTCTGATTCAGTTAGAGAAGAAAGAGGCATATACATGTTATAGTTCTTTGATTATATGTGGCAGGTTATATCATAAGAAATACAGATTTGTATATTTGGACGATAAAAAAGAAACTATTCTTATGTCTCAGATGGATGTTACTGACCAGATAGAAAAAGAAGAGAAAAAGAATGATATGATAAAATTTGCATATCAGGAGGCAAAAAGGGCAAGTGAGTCAAAAAGCTGTTTTTTGTCACGTATGAGCCATGATATGAGAACACCGTTAAATGCAATAATAGGTATGGATATGATAGCCGCTTCGCATATAAGTGAGAAAAAAGTTGTGATGGACAGCTTAAATAGCATTTTGTATTCAAGTAAGAATTTATTGGAATTGGTCAATGATGTACTGGATATAAATAATTTTGAACATGGGGCATTGGTGTTTAAAGAGAGTGCTTTTTCGTGGGAGAGTGAACTTGATAAGATAATACATGTGATAAAGCCATTGGCTGTAAAGAAGAAACATACTTTGAATACGGATTTTTCGGGAATAAATTGTGATGTTGTAATAGGTGATGCAAAACGTATAACGCAGATGTGTCTGAACCTGTTAAGCAATGCCGTAAAATATACAGAGGATGGTGGAAATATCTTTTTCTCTATAACAGAACGAGGTGCGCACAAGGAAAAAGAAGAGGCAGATACAGTTTATATGGAATATGAAATGGTTGTCGAGGACAACGGAATGGGAATATCAGAAGAATTTATTCCTCATTTATTTGAACCTTTTGAGAGAGACAAAAAAGTACATAGCGGAACAATACAGGGGACAGGACTTGGAATGCCTATTGCAAGAAATCTGGCAAGACTTATGGGTGGAGAAGTTTATGTTAAAAGTGTTGAGAATGAGGGAACCAGATTTGATGTTACGTTCAGACTTAAATTGCCGGATACAAATGAAGATATAAATCCGGATGAAAATGAAATTTCAGATGGAATTGTTAAATTTTAGGGAGGTTGTGAATGCATGGGATATTTTCCTTTTTTTGTTGATTTGTCAGGAAGAAAATGCCTGATAGTGGGAGGCGGAACGATTGCCTTAAGGAAAGCGCAGTCAGTGCTTGAATACGGAGCCGCTGTTCAGGTGGTGGCACCCTGTATATGTGATGGTTTTGACAAGCTGAAAGAGAGATATAAAGAAGCTGTTGAACTTTTTGAGAGGGAGTTTGAAAAAAAGGATATTGAAGATAAATTTTTTGTTGTAGCCGCTACAGATGATGAGCAGATAAATAAAGAAGTATCTGAGATATGTTTCGGAAAAAATATTCTTGTAAATACTGTTGACAGAAAAGAATATTGTAATTTTTATTTTCCGTCAATAATAAAAGACGGAGACATAGTAGTTGGGGTAAGCAGCGGAGGAAACAGTCCGGTGCTGGCAAGAGAACTTAGAAAAAAAATAGAAGGTGTGATACCGAAAAATCTCGACAATATAAACAGATGGCTTGGCGAAATCAGACCGTACATAAAAGAAAAAATATCGGATGAGAGAGAAAGAAAAAAATGTTTTGAAAAAATTTATGCGGAATGCGAAAAAAAGGGAGATGTATTGTCACGGGACGAATTGGAAGAAATCCTGAAGCGGGAAGCATAATGGTGTTTTTTAAAGCATACTTGACCGCTAGGTTATATCAGAGTTATTATAAATAAAATTATAATAACTCTGATATATACAGAAATGAGGTCAGTATGATTAGGATAGGAACAAGAAAAAGCAAACTTGCTTTAATTCAGACGGAGCTTGTCAAGGCTCAGATCTTAAAATATTTTCCGGGTGAAGAGATAGAGATTGTGCATGTGGTTACACATGGCGATAAAGTTTTAGATAAGCCGCTTGGAGAGATTGGCGGTAGGGGCGTTTTCACGAAAGAGATTGAGGAAAAACTGCTCGATAAAACAATTGATATTGCTGTTCATAGTGCTAAGGATGTTCCTATGGAACTTGCAAGTGGGCTTTGTCTTGGTGCAGTTCTGCTTAGGAATGATAACAGGGATGTTATTCTTAAAAGAAAAGAAACGAAAAAAATAGGTGAGGGAAGTATAATCGGAACAAGCAGCCTGAGAAGGGAACTTCAGATAAAGCAGATATATCCGGGCGTTGTGATAAAATCTTTGAGAGGTAATGTTGGAACGCGAATTGATAAATTAAAGTCAGGAGAGTATGATGCGATTATCCTTGCAGCAGCAGGATTAAAAAGACTTGGTCTTGATAATGACAATGAGCTTGATTATATTTATACTGACAATGAAAAATTTGTTTCTGCGGCAGGGCAGGGGATTTTGGCAATTGAATGCAGAGACGGAGACTTGAAAGAAGTAATGGAGGCTCTTGATGATAAGGCGGCAAGAGTGTGCCTTGAAGCTGAGCGTGAATTTTTGAGAAGCCTTGACGGAAGTTGTAATGCCCCTTGTGGAGCACATTGTATTATAAGTAGAGAAAATTTTGAGTTTAGGGGAATGTATGCCGCAGATGGTGAAAATCCAAAGTATGCAAAAATAAAAGAGAAGAGAGAAACAGATGGCGAAAATATCAATGATAATGATTTAAAACAGGCTGTTAAGCTGGCAGAAAAACTTGTCAATGTTTTAAAATCAGCTGATGATATTTCAGATAAAAAAAATGATTTAGAAAAAAAGCCTGACGAGACCGCAAATGGAAAAGTTTCACTTGTAGGTGCAGGTCCCGGAAAAAGAGATTATCTGAGCATTGAGGCTCTAAGATGTATTAAAAATGCGGATGTAATAGTTTATGATGCACTTATTTCGCCATCAATATTAAATGAGGCGAAGATGGATGCAGAATTTATTTATGTAGGAAAAAGAGCTGACACAATTTATAAAAAGCAGCCTGAGATAAATAAACTTTTAGTGGAACTTGCATCAGAGGGAAAGTATGTTGTCCGTCTTAAAGGCGGTGACCCGTTTATATTTGGCAGAGGTGGTGAGGAAGCTCTGGCACTTGGAAAGGCCGGTATAAACTATGAAATAGTCTCAGGAATTTCATCATCATATAGTGTGCCGGCGAGTGCAGGCATTCCGGTTACACATAGGGGAGCTGCATCGTCAGTTCATATAATTACAGGTCATGAACATCCAGAGAAGCCTTCAGAAGCACTTGATTTTTCAGTGATTGCAAAAGAGGAAGGAACATTAGTATTTTTAATGGGGCTTAGGAGTCTTGGAAATATATGTGACAAACTCATAAAAAACGGTAAGGATGAGGAAACACCTGTGGCAGTTGTCTCAAAAGGAATGACTGCAAAGCAGAAAACCGTTTTTGGTAATCTATTGACTATTGAAGATGAGGTGAAAAAAAATAAAATAGAAGCACCTGCGATAATAGTAGTCGGGGATGTTGTAGAAGTTGGACTTCATATAAATGAATGGCAGATTAAAAATGATAAAAATCTGCTTAGCGGAAAACGTATACTCGTAACAGGTTCAAGAAATATGGCTTCCTGTCTTGAAGAAGAATTTGACAGATATGGCGGTGAGACAATTGCGATAAGTCTTGTTGAGACAATACCTGACTACAGCAATTGTGATGATAAGCTTAATGAGATAGATAAGTATTCATGGCTTGTATTTACAAGTGCAAATGGTGTTAATATATTTTTTGACAGACTTAGAGATTTAAAAACAGATATTAGAAAATTGGCGAATATTAAGTTTGCCGTAGTTGGTACATCGACTAGAAAAGCACTTGAAAAATATGGTTTATATGCAGATTTTGTTCCTTCAAAATTTACATCTAAAACATTAGCCGATGAATTATCGCAGATATTGACAGATAAAGATAGAGTGCTTATTGTAAGAGGAAAGCAGGGCAAAAATTTTATTGAGGATAAGTTTACTTCAATGGCGGTTGATTTTGATAAAATCTGTATATATAAGACAATACAGGATGAAAGACGTGCTGATGAAGTTAAAAGAATATGCAGGGATGTTGATTATATTGTTGTCACAAGCGGTTCAGGAGCGAGAGCTTTAAAAGATATGGCGGGCTGTGAGCACAAAAACATTGTTGTGATAGGCCCGGTGACAAAAAAAGACTGCGAAGAAGCGGGGCTTTCGGTAAAACTTGTTGCAAAAGAGTTTGATGCAAAAGGAATTGTAGACGTTATAGCGTGTGACGTTTTAGGATGTGAGTAAAACAGAATATTTTGTGCTTATGTGTACAACTTTTAAAGATAATGGATATAAAATTTTCTGATGGAAATTTATAGATATGGAGGTACGTTTTGAGATGGATATAAGGTCGAATATAGAGAGATCTAAGATATTGTTTGACAAATCGTTAGAGAAAATTCCGGGTGGAGTAAACAGTCCGGTAAGAGCGTTTGGAAGTGTCGGTGGTTCACCGCTTTTTATAAAGAGTGCAAAAGCATCCCATATTTATGATGTGGATGGCAATGAATTTATTGATTATGTATGTTCGTGGGGACCCGGAATACTCGGTCATGCACATCCGCAGGTTATAGATGCTGTACAGAAAGCCTGTACAGATGGTCTTACATTTGGTGCACCTACTGAAAAAGAACTTGAACTTGCAGAACTTATAACGGACGCAATGCCTTCAATAGAGAAAGTTAGATTAGTAAATTCAGGTACGGAGGCGACAATGAGTGCAATTCGTACTGCAAGGGGGTATACGGGCAGAGACATGATAATAAAATTCAGGGGAAATTACCATGGTCATTCTGACGGACTTCTTGTAAAGGCAGGTTCAGCGGCACTCACAACTGCAGTTCCGGATAGTTCGGGCGTACCTGCTTCTTATACACAAAATACACTCGTTGCAGAGTACAATAATGAAGAGTCAGTTAGAGAACTTATGGAGCAGTATGGTGACAATGTTGCCGCAATTATAGTTGAGCCTGTAGCTGCTAATATGGGTGTGGTTCCACCGAAAGAAGGTTTTTTGAAATTCCTTCGTGAGATTACCTTAAAATATGAAACAGTTCTTATATTTGACGAGGTTATCACGGGATTCAGACTTGGTTTTGGCGGAGCACAGGAATATTTTGGTGTAAAACCTGATATGACTACACTTGGAAAGATAGTCGGAGGTGGTATGCCGATAGCAGCCTATGGTGGAAAAAAAGAGATAATGGACAGGGTTTCTCCTACAGGTCCTGTTTATCAGGCGGGTACATTATCGGGAAATCCTATTGCAACAACAGCAGGAATTGAGACACTTAAAATATTAAAAGCACATCCTGAATATTATAAAAAGATAGACGAGAGTGCAAAAAAACTTGCGGACGCATACAGAAAAATGGCAGAAGAAAAAAATGTTCCTCTGCATGTAAATCAGATAGGCTCGCTTTTATCGGCATTCCAGACAGGTGAGACTGTGGATGATTATGACAGTGCACTTACATCCGATACAAAAGCATATACAGAGTATTTTTGGAAGATGCTTGACAATGGAATTTATGTTGCACCGGCACAGTTTGAGGCAATGTTTGTGTCTGTTGCACATACGGAGGAGGATATTAAAAGAACTTGTGAGGTTATCGGTTTATGAGTATACAATTGCTTTGTGTAAGTCACAAAACGGCGGATACAAAGATAAGAGGATTGTTTGCATTTGATGATGCTGCAAAATTAAGGATAATGGACAGGCTTATCAAATCGGATGACATAAATGAAGTGGTACTGTTTGCTACATGCAATAGAACCGAGCTTTATTGTGAAGTGGCAGAAAAGACGGAAAAAAATGTGCTTTACATGCAGCAGGTGCTTTTAGAAGAAGCAGGAGTATCTGATAATTCAGAAATTCAGGATGTAATTTTGAGATATGAAGAAAAAAAAGCTGTACATCATCTTTTTATGGTAACGGCAGGTCTTGATTCTGTCGTGCTTGGTGAAGACCAGATTTTAGGGCAGGTAAAAAATGCTTATCTTGAAAGTGACAAAAAAGGTTATATAGGTCAGGTATTTCATTCACTTTTTCAAGCGGCGATGGCAGCGGCGAAGAAAGTTAAGACAGATACACCTATGTCGAAAACTTCCGTGTCAACGGCAAGTCTTGCATTAAAACAGGCATGTGAGGAATTTGGTTCATTATCAGAGAAAAATATCATGATAATAGGTGCATCTGGAAAAATTGGAAATATAGTTATGAGGGATGCGCTTGACATAGAAGGTGTAAATGTTTATGTTACGGCAAGAAACCATATTCCTGAGAAAAATGCCAGATGCAGGATAATAGATTATGCAGACCGATATGAACATATGCCTAAAATGGATGTAATTATAAGTGCGACATCAAGCCCGCATTATACAATTACAAAAAAATATTATGAAGAAAAAAAAGATAAAGAAAAGGTAGTATTTATTGACCTTGCAGTACCGTTTGACATATCGCCGGATATAGAGAAAATACCCGGTGTCGTGAGATATTCAATGGAAGATATGGACAGGCTTGCGGCAAAGAATAATGAATTAAAGAAAAGTTACCTGTGCGATGCAAAAGAGATTATTAAGACATATGAACAGGATTATCTTAAGAATGAAATATTCAGGGCAAACCGCAGTCAGATAGATGGATTTATAACATATATTGAAAAGAATGCTAAGAAGAAATCATTGGATGCGGCAATCCATAAAATGATATTTGATATAAAAGAAAAAAGTAATGCACAGGAATTTGAGAGTTTTGTTGATATGATTGCAAATATTGATGGAAATTGTTGATTTAAAAATCATTAAAAACAGATTATGAACAAAGGACGCAAGCAGAAAAGAGGATAATATGATTCAGAGAGCAAGAAGATTAAGACAGAATGAGATATTAAGAAAGATGGTAAGAGAGACAAGAATGGATAAATCGTCACTTGTTTATCCTATGTTTGTCAGAGAGGGAAAAAATATTGTTGAGAAAATTTCGTCAATGGAGGGACAATTCCGTTATAGTGTTGACAGAATGTCTGAAAAACTTGAAAGCCTGAAAAAAGCAGGAGTAAACAGTGTTATTTTGTTTGGCATTCCTGATGTGAAAGATGAACTTGGAACAGGTGCTTATGATGATGAGGGAATTGTGCAAAAGGCACTTAGAGCTGCAAAGAAAGATTTTCCTGATATGTATTTCATAACTGATGTGTGCATGTGTGAGTATACATCACATGGGCACTGTGGTGTACTATGTGGCCAGGATGTAGATAATGATTCTACACTTGAACTTCTTGCAAAGACAGCAGTTTCACATGTGAAAGCAGGCGCAGATATGGTTGCCCCATCCGATATGATGGATGGAAGAGTTCTTGCAATCAGAAATGCACTTGATGAAAATGGATTTAAGAATACACCGATAATGTCATATGCCGTAAAATATGCATCATCATTTTATTCTCCGTTTAGAGATGCCGCAGGTTCAGCTCCGTCATTTGGTGACAGAAAATCTTATCAGATGGATTACCATAATAGAAAAGAGGGCATTAAGGAGGCTTTGCAGGATGTAGAAGAAGGTGCGGATATTATAATGGTAAAGCCGGCGATGAGTTATCTTGACATTGTAAGAGAAGTTGCGGATATAGTAGATGTTCCTGTAGCTACATACAGTGTAAGCGGTGAGTATGCGATGGTAAAGGCGGCAGCAAAAGCAGGATGCATTGATGAAGAAAAGATTGTGTGTGAGATGGCAGCAGCAACATACAGAGCAGGCTCAAGTATATATCTTACATATTTTGCAGAGCAGATTGCAGAATATATGGATAAGGGTTTGATTGGGTAGTTAGATGGAGGAAGAGTAAGGTATGACAACAAGAGAAGAAGCATTAAATTTCGGACTTTCGTTTCCAAACACATACAAGAGTGCACCGTTTCATGATGAAAACTGGCAGCTTGTGCGTGTGAAAGGAAGTAAAAAAGCTTTTCTGTGGACATATGAAAGAAACGGCTATATAAATTTAAATGTGAAAGTAAACAGTGAGTGGCGTGATTTTTGGAGAGATACATTTGAGGCTGTCATACCGGGGTGGCATCAGAATAAAGAAAACTGGAACACCATAATTCTTGATGGTTCAATTCCGGATGAAGATGTTAAAAGGATGATAACGGAGAGCTATGAGATTGTAACGGACAGCCCGACAAAAAGGATTTATGAAGCGGTCAAAAAAATTCCGAAAGGAAAGGTTGCGACATATGGACAGGTTGCGCAGATGGCGGGAAATCCTAAAATGTCGAGAGCGGTTGGCAATGCTCTTCACAAAAATCCGAATCCGGAGGAGATACCATGTTTTCGTGTAGTCAATTCTAAAGGAGAACTTTCAGGAGCATTTGCGTTTGGTGGCGAGAATGAACAGCAAAGAAGGCTTGAAGCTGACGGAATAGAGGTCGAGAATGGAAAAGTAGATTTAGGTAAATACGGGATTGACACAAAAATAATATAAAACTGACACAAAATTTTCGTTCTAGTGACATGATTTTTTTTTAATTTAGCTATAACAAGAGAAAAAGGAGTCATAAGAATGAAAATTAAGAGTCAGATAAGTAATGCTATAAAAAAGAAATTATTTAACACATTTATTATAAATGAAGATGTATTTTCTCTCATGGCTGAAAAAGAAAAGCTTTCAGATAAGCAGGAAAAATACAGATATGAAACAAATATTGAAAATGTTCAGCAGTCTTTGGCAGTGCAGACTTACAAAAAAGAATTGGTCATAGAGCACATGCTTGATAATGGGACTTACAATTTCAGAAATTCTCTTTTAATATTAAATCCATATAAAATATCATTATTAACAGCACTTTTAATTTTTAATACGGATGTTGAGTGCATGGTTAAATATGAAATTAAAGGTATTCGCAGTTCTAAAGATTATACCATGTGTGACAACACATATACGACGAGACATCGTGTTCCGATAATGGGGCTCTATGAAAATGCATATAATATCGTTCAAATATATCTGTTAGATTTTCATGGGCAGATAATAGATATGAATAAGATTATGATACATACACCTAAGCTAAAGGGAAAACTTGAAACAGAAGTAAAAGTGATAGGACAGGCAGAAAACAAAGACAATAAATTTATGCTTGTGACAGGTGGTTATGGCGGCTCAACATATGCTTTTGATGAAAACGGAAATGTGCGTTTTATACTCGGAAGACCGTCTCATCCATATGGAATACATGACATTGGCAATGGAAAATTTTTGTATGCGGAAAAAAGCATGCGCCGGCCGAATTTTGGAAATGCTCATTCAGTCGTTATGCATGAAATGGACTATATGGGCAGAGTATACAAAACATTTCTGCATCCAAATGGATATCATCATTGGGCTGTCAGAGAAGAAAACAGCGGAAATTATCTTGTGGCATCAAGCTCTATTCAAGATTTATCAAGTGAAAATATGATAATTGAAATTGACCAGAAGACGGGAAACGTGTTGAGAAGTATAAATGTAAATGATTTGTTTGATAAGACATATGTTACAAGAAGTGACTGGGCTCATGTAAATGCATTTGCGTATATACCGGAAGAGGACTGCGTTATAGTTTCAATGAGAAATATTCACACTATCGCAAAGATAAGTTTAATGAATAATGAACTTATATGGGTTATTGCAAATCCAAAGTTTTATAAAAAAACGGAGCAGAAAGATAAAGTTTTAAAACCGGATGGACATATAGACTGGTTTTTTCAGCAGCATGCAGTATCAATACTGGAATATGATAGTACAGCCCATACTTACAAAATTATGTTATTTGACAATCATACGGCTAACAGAAGACCTGTAAAATATTTTGATAAAGTAGAAAAGTCGAATGTGTTGATATTAAATATAGATGAAAAAAGTGGACAGGTTTCGCAGGAGAAAAGAATACCGACTTCTTTAAGCATTACCCGCTCAAATGCATTTGTAACCGATAAAGGGAATTATATATTTGCAATGTGTGGAAATTTGAAAGAGCAAATTGACGGATACAGGGCTAAAATATATAAATATGATTATAAATCAGGAGAATGTGTAAATGAAATACTATGTAAAAAAGATTTTTTTGGTGGAATGGAATTAGAATTTAACATTAAAGAATTATCAAAACCTATTCTTAGCGATAAACCTATAGTGGTTGGAAATTTAAAAAATTTGGATCAGAGTAAAAGGATTTTGGGACAATTTGATAACGCTATTGATATAAATTTATATAAAGAAAAAAACGAAGAGGATTGTTTTAGTAATGGTCTGCCTTTTATAATGCGTATAACTGGTAATATACTGCAGATTTACAGCCGGGATCATTTAATAAAAAAAGTATACTTATATAATGAAGAAGAAATTTATGAACAGGATTATTCTGATACAGAACAAAGAAGTGAAATATTTGTAAAACACAAATATTATATAAATGTGCCATTAGATAAAATAGAAAACGGTAATTATAAAATTGCTTTGAAAATTGGGGATTATAATTATACAACAGATTATTGGTTCAAAAAGGACAATATTTATTTGACATAAAAATAGAAATTGTGTATTGTAGTTAACGTATGGTATATTAAGGTGGTTCAGGGATACAGCAAAACACTGAAAAAAGTGTTTAATCAATGAGATTGTAGTATGCTAAGGCTCTTATGATACCATAATGATAATATATAATGCAAGAATGGGAACTAAAAGGAGGATATGAAGTGAAAAAATCAATTAAATTTCTTATGACAACGGTAGCACTTACCGCAGGGGTACTTGCTTTTTCAAAGGCAGAAAGTAAAGCTGCTGTTGTAGATGTTGCACAGACAGATGCCGAGGACACACAGATTACTCTTCAGTGGTCAGCAGCTCTTGGAGCACAGTCATATGCTATACAGCTTAGTGAGGATGGAAACTCAAACTGGGTTACTATGGAAACAACATCCAGTACAAATGAAAGTATAAGAAATCTAGCATCAGGTCACACTTATTATGTGCGAGTTGGTGGATTTAATACTTATTCATGGGACATTGATAAAGAAAATACTCCGGAAGCAGTTACAGGATGGTCTGAACCGGTCGAGATGGTTACTGCACCAAGTGTAAATAACATGACACTTACTCAGATTGGTGCCAGTACAACTTCAATTACAATGAAGTGTTCAGAAGTTCCGGGAGCAAACTTATATCAGCTTAGCAACGGCTCATATAATGATTTTTCTGTAATAGGGGAGAGCGATACTACAATCATTACAACTTCTAAGGATAAAGCTCTCACGCCGGGAACATCATATACAATATACTGCTATCCTTGCCGTGTAGCTAAAACTACAGGCTTTATAGCAAGAGATGGTCATGCAAGCCAGTATGGCGAAAAGACATTGACAAAGAAAGTTGCAACAAACAATTTTGGTTTTACAAGCATTTGGTACAATATCAATTCATACAGTGTGGGTGTTTTGTCAAGAGATGCGTTAGGTGATTTTGATGGTGTGCAGGTACAGCTTCAGACACCGGCAGGCAAGGTTAAAAAGACATTGACAAGCAGCGGAACTTCAACAAGTGTAAATAATACTAATGGAACTTTTTATCGTTATCGCATTCGTACATATGTAGATTGCGGAACAGAAGGAAAAGCCTATAGTGCATGGTCAGGATATCGTTACTTTGGTGCAATTAAGACTAATGGTCTCAGTGTTACAACATCAAAAAAGAAGATTAAAGTTAACTGGTCAAAGGTTGCAAATGCAAGCAATTATACAGTTTACATTTCCACAAATGAAAATGCAGGTTTCAAGAAAGTTAAAACAGTAAGCAATAAGTCAAGAAGTCTTACAATCACAAAATGCGGAAAAAATAAACTTAAAGCAAATAAGCGTTATTATTTAAGAATATGCACAAATGCAAAAGTTGGTAAAAAGACATATAAGAGTGAGTTGTTTAATACAACAAGTGTGTATGTTTCAAAATACTAAGCTGAAATAAAAATATTTAAATTGAAAAGATTAAAAATAGATTGTTATGGTTTGTCTTATAAAGATGGATTGTGGCAATCTTTTTTTGTAAAAAAATATAATTCCTATTGACATGATAGGAAAAGTAGGGTATAGTTATAGCCATGAACTACTAAAACATATAGAAAAAGTAGGAGATACGAAAAATAAAGGGGGTTGCCCAATGGATTTTAGAGAACTGACAACCGATGTGTTAATTGTCGGCGGCGGCACAGCAGGCTGTTATGCTGCAATTACACTAGGACAGGAAAAGGATATACAAGTCCTTATCGTTGAGAAAGCCAATATTAAGCGAAGCGGCTGTCTTGCAGCAGGAGTAAATGCCATAAACGCTTATATAACTGAAGGACATGTTCCACAGGATTATGTGGATTATGCGAAGAAAGATGCTGACGGTATAGTCAGAGAGGATTTACTTCTTTCCATGTCAGAGAGACTAAATGAAGTTACAGCGCATATGGAACGTCTCGGTCTTGTTATTTTAAAAGATAAAGATGGCAAATATGTTGCAAGGGGAAATCGAAATATAAAAATAAATGGTGAAAATATCAAACCTATTCTTGCCGATGCGGTAAAAAGCCTTGAGAATACAACAGTTATAAACCATGTTAATATTACAGATTATATAGTTGAAGACGGTGTTATAAAAGGTGCTTACGGATTTGATGTAAATGATAAAACTGCATATAAGATAAATGCAAAAGCGGTTATCTGTGCGACAGGTGGTGCGGCAGGTCTTTACAGACCGAACAATCCGGGATTTTCAAGACACAAAATGTGGTATCCTCCGTTTAATACAGGAGCAGGATATGCGATGGGAATCAAAGCCGGTGCAGAAATGACGACATTTGAGATGAGGTTTATTGCACTCAGATGTAAAGATACGATTGCACCTACTGGAACGATTGCACAGGGAGTTCATGCAAAGCAGTTAAATTCTGATGGTGAGATATATGAAGATAAGTATGGTCTTACAACATCACAGCGTCTTTATGGTACGGTAACAGAGAACAAAGAAGGCAGGGGTCCATGTTACTTAAAGACAGATGAAATATCAGATGAACAGCAAAGTGATTTGTATAAAGCGTATCTTAACATGGCACCAAGCCAGACACTTAAATGGATTGAGTCGGGCAGAGGACCTAAAAATGAAAATGTGGAGATAGAAGGTACCGAACCATATATAGTAGGAGGGCATACAGCGAGCGGTTATTGGATAGACAATGACAGAAAGACAACGATTACAGGGCTTTATGCAGCCGGTGATGTTGCAGGCGGATGTCCGCAGAAATATGTGACAGGAGCTTTGGTTGAAGGAGAGATAGCAGCACAGTCGGTTGTCCAATATATTAAAGAGATTAAAGCTTCAGACACGAAAAATGTTGATGGTGGTAATGTATTGGCAAATGAGTCGCCATCAGATAAAAGAGCCGAGTATGAAAGCTATTTTTCAAATCCGAATGGATTTATCGACACAGAACAGCTTGAAGAAACAATGCAGAAAATTATGGATCAGTATGCAGGCGGTATTAGTACAAATTATGAATACAATGAGAGCAGACTTGAGATAGCAAAAAGAAAAATTGAGGATATAGAAAAGCTTTCAGTAAAGCTTCATGCAGATGATATGGATGATTTGCTAAGAATTTATGAATTAAAAGAGAGATTAGTCGTATGTAAGGTCCTAATTGAGCATTTAAAAGCAAGAAAAGAGACAAGATGGCACAGTTTTGCCGAAAATTTAGATTATCCTAATAAGAGCGACGATTATCTCAAATATGTAAATTCAAGATATGAGGATGGAAAGATAAAAATTATTTACAGAGATTTGGTGACAGGAGGTAAGGTTTATGAGCATTCGGATAAATGATGAAAAATGTGTCGGATGCGGACTTTGTATAGAAGCCTGTCCGGGAAATCTGATTAAAAAAAATGAAAAAGGGAAAGCTTTTATTAAACATGAAAGAGATTGCTGGGGGTGTACATCCTGCATAAAAGAGTGTAAAATAAAAGCAATTGATTTTTTTCTTGGTGCCGACGTAGGAGGCGCTGGGAGTGTTTTGTCAGTATCTTCTAAAGGTGATATAAATACATGGACTATTACGAAGGCTGATGGAAACGTAGAGGAGATAATCATAAACAAGAAAGACGCTAATAAATATTGATAAAAGAAACAGGAGGTTCGTTATGGGAAATTTATCTCATCTTGATGAATTAGAGGCAGAGGCAATCTACATAATAAGAGAAGTTGCGGCAGAGTTTGAAAAGCCGGTAATGCTTTACTCAATCGGTAAAGACAGTTCAGTAATGCTTCATCTTGCAATGAAAGCATTTTATCCGGAGAAGCCGCCATTTCCGTTTCTTCATGTAGATACAACATGGAAATTCAAGGAAATGATAGAGTTTCGTGACAGAATGGCAAAGAAACTCGGAATTGACCTTATAGTATACACAAACGAAGATGGGGTTAAGAAAGGAATCAATCCTTTTGACCACGGTTCAGCTTATACTGATATTATGAAAACACAGGCTCTCAAACAGGCACTTGATAAATATCAGTTTACGGCAGCATTTGGTGGTGGCAGACGAGATGAAGAAAAATCACGTGCAAAAGAGAGAATTTTCTCATTTAGAAATGAAGCTCATGCATGGGATCCTAAGAACCAGCGTCCTGAGATGTGGAAACTTTTCAACAGTAAAATATTTAAGGGTGAGGAAGTAAGAGCATTCCCACTTTCAAACTGGACAGAAAAAGATATCTGGCAGTATATAAAGAGAGAAAACATAGAGATTCCTTCACTTTACTTTGCAAAAGAGCGTCCTGTAATTGAAAGAGACGGAAATATTATTATGGTTGATGATGACAGACTTAAACTCAGACCTGGTGAGAAAATCGAGTACAAGAAAGTTCGTTTCCGTACACTTGGATGTTATCCTCTTACAGGTGGTGTTGAGTCAGATGCAGAGACACTTGATGAAATTATTGAGGAAACACTTAGTGCGGTAGAGTCAGAGAGAACAAGCCGTGTTATTGACCATGAGGCAGCAGGCAGCATGGAAAGAAGAAAGAAGGAGGGCTATTTCTAGGATGAAAGGATTATTAAAATTTATTACATGCGGAAGCGTGGATGATGGAAAATCTACACTTATTGGACATATATTATATGATTCAAAATTACTTTATGCTGACCAGGAAAAATCACTTGAACTTGATTCAAAGGTTGGAAGCAGAGAAGGAAAAATTGACTACTCACTTCTTCTTGATGGACTTATGGCAGAGAGAGAACAGGGTATCACTATAGATGTTGCATATCGTTATTTTACAACTGACAACCGCAGCTTCATTGTTGCAGATACACCGGGACATGAAGAATATACAAGAAATATGGCAGTAGGTGCATCATTTGCAGACTTATCGGTTATACTTATTGATGCAAAGCAGGGTGTATTGGTACAGACAAGAAGACATGCACGTATCTGTGAGCTTATGGGAATCAAATACTTTGTATTTGCCGTAAACAAAATGGATCTTGTAGATTACAGTGAGGACAGATTTAAAGAGATAGAAGCACAGATTGCTGAACTCGCAAAAGAACTTGATCTTGCAAACTATGTCATTATACCTGTTTCAGCAACAGAAGGTGACAACATCACAACAAAGTCAGAAAATACACCATGGTATACAGGTGTACCTCTTCTTGAGTATCTTGAGAATGTTGACATCGAAGAAAAGACAACAGAAAAGGGCTTCTATATGCCTGTACAGAGAGTAAGCCGTCCAAATCATACATTTAGAGGATTTCAGGGACAGGTTGAAGCAGGAACTATCAGCATAGGTGATGAGATAACAACTCTTCCAAGCAATGAAAAGGCACATGTAAAGAGCCTTCTTGTAGGTGACAAAAAGGCAGACACAATTGAAAAGGGTCAGCCTGTTACAATCCAGCTTGACAGAGAAGTTGATGTATCAAGAGGATGCATACTTGAAAAAGATACAGATATAAAAGTATCATCATCAATTACTGCGACACTCCTTTGGATGGATGATGACGTTCTTGAGAATGGAAAGAACTATTTCGTAAAACTTGGAACAAAACTTATTCCGGGTATCGTAACTGAAATTGTTCATACAGTAGATGTGAATACAGGTGAGGAAAAGAAAGCTGATAAACTTTCAAAGAATGAAATTGCACTTTGCACAATTTCACTTGCAGATAAAATAGTAGTAGATGAATTTAAAAATCATAAAACACTCGGAGAGCTTATCCTCATTGACCGTGTAACAAACATGACATCAGCATGTGGTGTTGTTGAAAAGGTAAATGAAGGCGGTGAGGGACTTTTTGCAGGAAAAGTTGACAGAAATGTGAGAGCAGCATTAAACGGTCAGAAGGCAGTTGCAGTAGCATTCCCGGTTGAAAGACAGGGTGTATCAAGAAACCTTCTTGAAAAAGTTGAGAAAGAGCTTTCAATTCAGGGTAAGCATACATACCTTTATGCTCCTGGTTCAGAGGAAAATATTTCAGATGTTATCAAACATCTTCACCATGCAGGAGTAATTACATTACTGCTTGTAGAAGAAAAATATGCATCTACAGTAAGAATAGCAGGCGAAGAATATTACCATGTACTTCCTGAGGACTTAAAAGTTGAGACAGACGAGGTGGTTAAGTATATTGACGAGCTTTCTGCATATGATGTAAGAGTAGCAGGAAACGGTGAATTTATTTGAAGTGAAGACAGATAGTAAGTATGGTTAAAGCATAAAGCTGAAATCATAAATATCTGTCAGATAAAATCATAAAAGCAGTAAAAATATGGAGGGTTTGTTAGATATGAAATTATCCAAGAGAGGCAGATATGCGTTAAGAGCATTGGTTTATCTTTCGCTTAACAGCGACAGGGAAAAAATGACATTGAGCAAGATTGCAAAAGAAAATGATATATCTACCAAATACCTTGAGCAGATTTTTTCAAATCTAAAACGCTCCGGTATTGTAAAAAGTGTGGCAGGTATAAATGGAGGTTATCTTCTTGCAAGACCATCCACAGACATAAGTGTGGAAGATGTATTAAATGCAGTTGAAGGTGACTACAAAATCGAAGACGAGGAAATCTCAGAAAACTGTATGGTAAAAGGTATTTCCAAAGCACTTCAGAGACTTGTCATTGATCGTATAAATGCTGAGACAGGAAAGGTTATCAAAAGTGTAACTTTGAGAAAACTGGCTGATGAGTATTCAAATACGGATAGAGATGCTGATGAGATGTATTATATCTAGATTTTCTGGATTTAAGATTTATCTTTAAGTATCTGAGTTGATTAAAATTGGATAGGGATGAAATATATAAAAAAGATGGATTATCGGTAATGTGGTAATCCATCTTTTTTTATATATAAGTATTTTTCCAATATATTTATGCAGGCTAAAGATGAAAACATTATAAAATGGTGTAAAAGTGGGGAATAATAAATGTATCTGACATTTATATTTATAATATTTGTGGCATTTATAGTGAAATACGATGTTGACAAATAGTTAGTGAGAAAAACTAATTTTGAAAATTTGCATATTTATATGGAGGAATATTATGGAAAAGAGAATAACAGATACGATGCTGGAAGAATATAAAAAATATTTATATGAACAGGAAAAGAGTGAAGCAACCATACAGAAATATATGTGTGATCTTAAAAAGTTGGTTCAATTTGTTGGAAATAAAGAGCTTACAAAGCTATTAGCTATACAATATAAAGATTATTTAAAAGAAAATTATGACTACAAAACAAGCAGTATAAATTCATATTTGGTTGCAGCTAATCGTTTTTTTGAATTTATGGGATGGTATGAATTTAGAGTAAAGACATTTAAGCTTCAAAAAGAGACTTTTATGCCACAAAGCAACGAATTGTCAAAACAAGAGTACAAGCAATTGGTGGAAACAGCCTTTGATAATGGGAAAACTCGTATAGGGATGATAATGCAGACAATATGTGCTACCGGAATTCGAGTAAGTGAATTATCTGCAATCACTGTTTCTTCTGTAAAAAAAGGAATTGCTAATATATATAATAAAGGAAAAGAAAGAATAATATTAATACCTAGAAATTTGCAAGTTAAGCTATTAAGTTATATAAGAAAGCAACGGATTAAGCATGGCATTGTATTTAAAACATCTAGGGGAAGAGCAGTTGACAGAACATGGATTTGGCGAGAAATGAAAAAATTGTGTGCTATTGCTGACGTATCAAGGGAAAAAGTATTTCCGCATAATTTAAGACATTTATTTGCCAGAACATTTTATTCTATTTATAAAGACATTTCTAAATTAGCTGACATACTTGGGCATAGCAGTGTAGAAACAACTAGGATATATTTAAAAGAATCATATATGGAACATAAGAAGAAAATTGAAAAAATGAATCTGATAGTATGAGAATGAAATCAACATAATTATTATTATGTTGTCTTGAATTATACATAGTTCTTGGCTTATCTAGTAGTTTCATAAAATAAAATATGAAAATTACCATTAAAAAGAATAACAATGAAAATATTTATAAATTTATTTTGTGTTTGTAAACAAATTATATAACATTTCATCAGTGTATGCAATATATTTTGTCGGATTTTGCTAATTTTTGTATTTGGCACGCAATGAGGGCGGTAATGTTGCAATTTATTTGAGAATGAAATCAACATAATAATAATTATGTTGATTATGAATTATACATTATATGAAAAGATAGTGTTTGCTTAAAAAAATGTGTACAGAATGAGAAATGGAGGAATCATGGAATGAGTGAAGAAACAATTTTTACTATTATAATAGTTGCGGCTTATATATATGGATTTTGGCGTGGCTGGAAACAATTGACTAAGGGAGAAGGCTTTTTAGCTAGTCGTTTGCCTCAAAATGCAAAGATGTGGTTGAATCAAAAAAAGCCTGGATCAGTTGCAGCAAAAATAGGTATTAGTTGTGTACTTGCGTATTTATTTGCAGCAGTTGCACTTGCAGTACTGGCATATACAGTTATTAGAATAATAGGTCGTTGGGTTAATAGTATGTGGTAGAGAAAATAATGTTATCTAGAATTTAAGGCATTCAAGAGGTAGTAATAGACAAACTTAAGATTAAAATATGGGCTGCTAACAAGTCAATAATTAAATGCTTTAGGAAAGCTATGTTTGCAAAGTTTTAAATTTTAGGGCAGAAAGGGATAAAATGGAACAGATATTTAATGGAAATAAGCAAGTATTGTCTCTGCTTGGTGTTCCTAAAAGCCAAGAGGAAACAATTAAAACTTCAATGTTTGTACTAAAATGCCAGGTGCAAAACGGATGGCTTTTTTTTAGTACATTGACTCGTAAGCTGATACTTCTTTCAGATAGTGAATATGAAAAAGTAGGTAATAAAAAAGATGAGATAACAAGATATCTGTTTGAAAATTGGTTTTTAGTTAATAACTCATTAGATGAGCAAAAATTGTATGATGAACTTTATTGTGTTTTTAAACCAGAACGAGAGCGGAACTTTAATGGATTTAGTATATATATAATATTCACAACGACATATTGTAATGCAAATTGCTTTTATTGTTTTGAAAGAAATACAAAGCAAATTAATATGACAGAAAAAACAGCATATGAAGTTGTTGAATATATTTTAAGAACGCATAATATGGATGAAAAAGTAACATTACATTGGTTTGGTGGAGAACCTATGTGTAATTATAAAGTGATAGATATAATATGTCAGGAATTGTCAAATAAAGGTATTAGTTTTTCATCTAGATTTACTAGCAATGCATCTATATTTAATAAAGAATTAATTATAAAAGCAGTTGAAAAATGGAAAACTAATAATATACAGGTGACATTAGATGGAACAGAAAATGAACATAATAGAAGAAAGGCGTACAATGACCAAAAGTATAATTTTAAACAGACAATTGATAATATTAAAGATATGGAAAAAGCAGGAATTAATGTGACAATACGTTTAAACTGTGACGAAGATAATATTGATGACATGGAGAAATTGGTAGAACAATTAATAGATATTTTTAGAAAAAGAAAAAAGATATTTATTGATCCACATCCCATTTTTAATTGTGACAAAAATGAAAAAATAAAAATAACAACAGAAGCATTTTATTCAAGAATGGTTTTACTGGAAAACATTACACATGCATATAATATTAGTAATAATGAAGAAGCAATAAAGCAAAGTGGAAATGGACTGGAAAGGATTAGAACTGGAACTTGTCAAAGTGTGTCAATGAGAATTTCACCTGATGGAAAATTGTATCCTTGTCAACACATAGATCAAGTTGCCTCATATGGAAATATAAATGAGGGAATTACCGATAAAAAAGAATTTGAATGTTGGAGATTAGAAAAACATTCAAAAAAATGTATGCAGTGTAAGTTTAGACCATTGTGTGCTAGTATGGAAAAATGCAATGCTGTAAAAAATAATTGTTATTGTTATGCGGAAAGAAAGTATCTAAATTGGATAAAAGATATATATAAGGATTATTATAATTACGATAAAGTAATGAAAATTCAGAAAAAATATGTTGTCCATAGCTTGTTAGGTGAACATGTAGTGGTATTTTTAAAAAATACTGATATGAATACAGATGTAGTGCGTTTAAATGATAGTGCGTATTTTATGTTTAATGAACTTGTTATAGGATGTAGTGCAAAAGAATTGAGTGATAAAATTTGTAAAGAGTTTGCCATAAAAAAAGAAATTGCAGATTTAGTTGTAAGACAATTTAGAAATAAATTAATAGAATCAGGTTTAGTCAACTAATTATCTAAAATAAAGATAAATAATTGAAAAAATTGAAAGGAGGAGAAAACTATGAATATTGAAAAAAAAGAATTTGAAATGCCACAGATAGATGTATGCTCGATTAGTATTAGTGAAGCTGTTTCAGCAAGCTACTTATGTTGTACAGATGGCGTAGATAAAAATGGCTCAAGTTGTTGTGAGATTGCATAAGAGGGTTGTTTTTTGAAGGGAATATGGTTAGACGAGCAGTTTGCTCGTCTAACTGTTTGATTATTAACAGGTTAATAATAGTATTAGTATAATTTTTGTGAAAAATTCAATTATGTAGTTGTGTTATATTTTAATACTGAACAAAAGCTAGGGAAAAGGAGAATATATTACTATGAGTATGTTAATTAAAAGGAGAAAAGTAGTTGAAAATAATTCAAAATGCTATGAATGAAATAATGTTTAATGTTAATGGATACACTAATGAGATTGGGGGAATTTTGGGTGGATACGATGAAGTGATTACAAGAATTGTTTTAGATGTTGATATGAAAGGTAATACACCTTTTAAATATACTCCAAATGTTTCCATGTTAAATAGATGTATTAGTTCTTGGAATCAACAAAAAATTAAATTTTATGGGATATTTCATACTCACTTTAATGATAGAAGATTGTCAAAAAATGATAGAGATTACATAATAAATATTATGAATCAAAATTCAGATAATATAAAAAAATTGTATTTTCCAATAATTGTATTGCCTGAAATGAAAATGTATGTTTATAAAGCTGAAAAGAAAAGAAATAAACAAATAGAAATTGTAAATGATAAAATAAATATATGTAATATGGAGGGAAAATATGAATAAAAAGTACTTGAAAGAAAACATTGTTATTCCGAATGGAAATTTTTGTAGGGAATGTTGTGCAAATTGTAGGCATGGAGAAGAAGATTCAACTGCAAATTGGAAAGTTTATTGTAATAGAAAAAGAACTCATGTAAGACCAGAGGATAGATGTGGGTATTATGAATGATATTGCATTGTAAATTTATGAAAATAAATATATGGAGAACTAGGAATTTATGATAGGAACTTTATTATCTTTTATTATAATTCTAGCCATACTGTTTGGCATCCTCTGTTCTATTACAGGGGAAGAAGAAAAGGGAAATACAATCATTGTAAATTGTGTTACAGCGGTTATTTTATATGCTCTGGTGTTAGAGTTATTTAATCAGGATTTTTCAACAGGTGGGATTTTTGATTCAGGACTTCCATTGGTAAATAATGTAGAAAAAGCAGGAAGTGTGAGAAAGTATTTTTCAGATAGTCCTGCTTTTTTTGCATTAGATTTTGTTGAATTAGTTACATTAACATTGATGATAAACTGGGTGTCAAATACATTTTCATTTGGAAATGCAGGATTTGTAGGAAAAATCACATCAAGGATTGCAATTGTATTTGGCGGTATTATTGTATACGGTTTTTTTATGGATTTTGTGAGAGACAATATCGTTATGAAGTGGTGTGTATATTGTGTTGAATGTATCATAACCGGAGGAAGTATCTTGTATACACCGATATTATTACTTTCGTTTATCACGGGACTAAAAAAGGATAGTTTTATATTGACTTACATAATTAAACAATTCCCAAGTACATCTATAGGCAGGGCAATCTCAACTGCGATTACATCGTCAGTAATGTTTCTTGTATTGATGATAGTATTAGAAACGCAATATGGAAGTGTATGTAATATATTGCAAGGAACGGTAGATACAATGGAGTCATGGGGAGCAGTCATTGTAATGATTATCGGTATGTATATTTTGTTAAAAAGTATAAAAAAATAGTTGTTTGGAGGAAATGTTATGAGCGGTCCGAAAATGGTAGGAGTTACTTGTGATCCTGAGGTGATTGCAAGAAATAATGAAAGATTAAGGCAGATAGGTAAGGATAATTATTACAGAGGATTGTTCCAGAGTATTAATAAAGATGTTGAAAACACTGCTTTATGGATAAAAAATTATGGAAATGTAACGTTGAACAGTATACCTATTGGGTATGGAGATGAATCAGGATTACTTCAGGAAGTTAAATTATTAAAAGAGCAGTATGCTGATAATGTTGAAAAAAAGAAATTTGATTTAAAGATTATTGCTTCTCATAGTGTAGAACAATTAAGAAAAATGGGAGTACAGAAAGTAGAAGATATTCCAAAGTGGAAAGAAGAATTTCTGAGTGAAATGTCTTTTGTATTAAAAAAATTACAAAAGGATATTGATGAATTTAATTCCGGCATAAAACAAGTGAAAATGGAAAATGAACGTGTTGCTAAGGCATCAGAAGAATGGCTGAAAAAATTAGAAAAAGAAAAGGAAAAATCAGAAAATATAAATATCAATAGTGTTCGCATAGGAAGATATATGGGAGATGAAAAAGATATACCGTTTATGCCTGAAAAAGATGAGTATATCGATTCTGAAACATTACCGTTTACAATAGAAGAACTTGCATTATTAGAAATGCTTCAAGCTGATTTACAAGAATATTCAAAGATTGATTATTTGACGGATAAAGAGAAAAAATTGATTCATGGATTAAAAGAAGAATTGATTTTTATAAATGATACAAGCGAAAAAGCATACTCTATGAAAAGCAAAAGAGCAGTTTTACAACAAATGAGAATGGAATATGTGCGGCTGGAAAAATATGTTTCAATGCTGGTGGCTGCCAGAAATGCAGAAATGGAGGAGAGAAGTACTTTAGAACTCGAATACATATCGTTTTGTCAGGCATTGGATGTTAAGCGTGCAAATTATGAAGAATTTTCGCTTGAGGAGTTGAGAAAGCATGTTAATGACTTAAGAAGCAGAGTTGAAAAACAGGAATCAAGAATTTATATAGAAGAGAGCATAGAAAACATTATGAAAGATTATGGATATACAAGTATATCTTCATATCAGTTACATAATGCTGACAGTGTATCCAGAATTATTTTTGAAGATAATAAGGGTGAGAAAATATCGACTTCTTTTGGTGATGGAATGGTTATGATGAATGTTATTGGTGAAGGTGATAATCCGCCTACGGATGCAGAGGTAAAAGAAATGGTTCGTCAGCAGGTAGCATTTTGTGACCTATATCCTAATATACGGAAGCAGTTATTGGAAAAAGGTATTCATATTGATTATGAAAATTTAATGCCTGTTTCAGCGGAGCAGACTTCAAATGAACATATTGTGCGTCAGAAGAATATCAGGAAATCAACTAAGAGATTTAGCTTTCGTCATGTGCAGCTTGTTTCAGAATCTCAGCCGGAGAGACAGTTTGATGATGCTAATGTTCAGCGTTTGCAGTATGTAGATAAGGAGGAATGATAAAATGGCTGGAGGATATCAATATTGCAGTTCTTGTAAAAAAATTGAAGAGAATATGACAATATTTCGTTGTCCAAATTGTAATAAACCATATAAGACTGTAAGTGATGGCGATGATATGGAAAATAAAAATAGTAATGGAAAATGGTATATAAGATGTGGAAGCTGTGAGGAATGGATACCTTTAGCTGATAAAGCTGCTATTCCAAAAGCGTGTCCTGTTTGTAATGACGCAGATATAAAAAATACTGGAGAAGACAGTATTTTATCGGAAGAAGAGTACCTTTTGGTAATTGGTGAAATAAAATCAGAAAATGAGTTGGAAGAAAATGAAAGTGCACCGAATGATAAGGAAGAAAAGACTGGCTCAGAAAAATTAGACAATATAGAAAGTGACAGCAATAATCAGTTTGATGCATCAGAATCAGATGCGCATAAATCTGGAACTGGGGAAATCAGTTACATAGAATTTATCAATAACAATGATGGGAAAATTATAAGAATAGGCAGAGGTAAACATATTCTTGGAAAATTGGGTGATGTTGAAAATGATTACTTTAGTGAAAAAAGATATATTGGCAGGCAGCATGCTATGGTTGTTATTGATGAAAGAGGTGCATTTATTGAGGATTGGAACAGTACAAATGGTACAAGAATCAATGGAGAAAAGATTTACAGAAATCAGGGAAAAATGCGTATTGTAAATGAAGATATTGTTACTATGGCAGATCAGAATTTTGAGGTGAGAATTTGCAGGTAGACAGATTATTATTTCCTGTAACTGCTCTGGGTCCGGGAAACAGACTGGCAATGTGGATGATAGGGTGTCATAAGAGGTGCAAAAAATGTGCAAATCCGGAATTGCAAATGTTTGACAAGACAAAAGATATATCTGTGGAATATTTGAAAAATATGATTTTAAAAATTGGTATTGAGCGTATAGATGGAATAACTATAAGTGGTGGGGAACCATTTGCTCAGCCTTTTGAATTAAAGAAGTTTTTACAAAAAATTTCATCGAAAGTTGAGGATATTCTTGTTTTTTCAGGATATACATATGAAGAATTATTAAAAATACAGGATAGTAATGTGCAGGAATGTTTTAAATATATAGGTGTACTTATATCCGGGGAATATATTGATGAAAAAAATGACAACAAAACAGCCCTTATAGCGTCAACAAATCAAAAAATGTATTTTTTTAGAGAAAATCTTAGAAAAAAATATAAAAAATATATGGACGAAGGGCGGCAGATTCAAAATGTTTTTTGGAAAGATGAATTGATGTCGATAGGAATACATAACAGTGAGAGGAGTGTGTAAATTATGAATATGCCTAAATGGATTCGTGAATTTGATTGTTTTACAAAAATTAAAAATTGTATTGTGATAGAGGGAAATATTTATGATGAATATCCTGTATTGGATGATAATAATGAAAAATGTGATAATTTTTTAAAATTAGATAATTATATTCATAAAATATTATCTGCAAATGGATATAATGTGTGTTTTTATGATCCGGTCAATGGGTTTTATAACAGAAATAAACAAAAGAGTGCTGTTTCAGTTTTTTCTGAAACAATGACTGAATTTGAAGAAAATAAATCTCAATTATCAGAATCGGACAGACAATGTTTAGAAGCATATCATTATATGGAAGAGACACAGGATGAAATAAGGATAAATAATCAGATTGGAAGTGCTATAATGTGTGACACATTAAAAGCAAGTGAATATATTAAGAAAATATTGATTGAAAATAGAAATCCATCTGTTTTTTGTGTGAATTTTGCATCACAGACACTTGCAGACCCGACTCGGATGCAGGATGCGGAACGTGCGATTTTTATGAATTTGCTTTATGCATCAATGAATGCAAGAAAAAATGTAGGAAAAGTGGATAAGGTAAAGAGACAAAATTTGTTAATAATGATTGTTGATAAAATTAATGATATTCCGGCGTGGTTTTATTTGGATAATCCAAATGTTAAGAATATTATTTTACCAACACCAGACAAGGCTGTTCGTTTGGAATATGTTAATCTATATCGTGATTTCTTTGAGGAAAAAAATAGTGATTTAACATCTGATGAGCAGGAAAAGAGAATTAATCATTTTATAGATATAACTGATGGAATGAAGATACTTGACCTTAAAGGAATAATGGAATTAAAGATGGTTCAGCCGGAGGGAGAGAGAAGTCTTTTAGATGTTACTGCACTGTATAAATATGGAATTAAAGAAAATCCGTGGGATGCGATAGAAAGAGGTCAGATTGAAAATGCAGAACAGGAAATTAAACGCAGAGTAAAGGGACAGGACTTAGCTGTTCAGAAAAGTATATCTGTAATAAAAAGGGCAAAAACAGGTTTGTCGGGATTGCAGCACTCTTCTAATTCAAAACCGAAAGGAATTTTGTTTTTTGCCGGACCAACTGGTACAGGAAAGACAGAACTGGCGAAATCTTTGGCGGAACTTTTATTTGGGGATGAAAGTGCGTGCAGAAGATTTGATATGAGTGAATATGCTGAAAGCCATTCGGCACAAAAGCTGTTTGGAGCACCTCCGGGATATGTTGGTTATGAAGCAGGAGGTCAATTAACAAACGTAATTAAGGAACATCCTTTTTCGTTATTACTTTTCGACGAGATTGAAAAAGCGTCACCAAGTATATGGGATAAATTTCTGCAGATTCTTGAAGATGGAAGAATGACAGATGGGCAGGGAAATACAGTGTATTTTTCTGAATCTTTAATTGTATTTACAAGTAATCTTGGAATTTATAAAGATATTGGAGGTGTTAAGACAAGAGTTGTAGACATTAATATGCCTTATGAACAGGTTGAAAGTACGGTCACAGAGGGAATACAGGATTATTTTCATCAAAAGGGAAAGCCGGAAGTATTAAACAGAATTGGAAAGAATTTAATAGTATTTAATTTTATTCAACCGGATGCTGCAAAGGAGATTATGAAATCTCAGATAAATAAAATATGCGGGAAAATTAAGGAAACAAAAGCGATTACAATTCAGTTAAGTGAAAATGTATGGAAGAAAATAGAGGAAAAAGTTCTTGGAAATCTTGAAGAAGGTGGACGAGGTGTTGGAAATGTTGTAGAGGAGTATTTTATTACGCCGTTATCTAATTATGTGTTTGATAAGCATATTGAAAAGGGCAGTGTAGTACAGATTATGGATATTTCAGAAACAGATGGTATAGCAAAATTGATTTGTGGGTGATATAAATGTTGAGATATGTTGGTGTTGTTGATAGAGGTTTAGTTCATGAAACAAATGATGATGCTGCGATGCTAAAGCATTCAGTGATACATGATGGAATCTTTGAGGGTGAGTCTCTGATAGAGGGAGGATTGTTCGCAGTGGCAGATGGCGTTGGTTCTATTGAAAACAGTGAGCTGGCATCGCGTTATGTACTTTATTGCATGGAAGAATGTAATTCCAGAAAATCAGAAGAAATAATCCAATGTATAAATGAGGCAAATAGCAGTCTTGTAAAAAATAATTATGGAAAAATATTAAGCACTACATTGTGTGCAGTTGGAATATTGGGAAGTCAGTTGATTTCATATAATGTCGGAAATAGCAGGTTATACAGGTTTAGGGGTGGATTTTTACGTCAGTTGACAAGAGACCACTCTAAAGTTCAGGAATTGCTGGATAGTGGACTTTTGAATGAAGAAACGGCAAAAGAATATCCTGAAAAAAATATTATTACCCGGTGCTTAGGTTCAGCGGGATTTTCAACTGACTGGATAACAGTTACGGAACATAGGGAGAATTTTTCTTGCAATGATATTCTCATGTTATGTACAGACGGAATACATGATTATATAGAGATTGAAGAATTGGAAAGTATTCTTTCAGAGGATGTGTCTTTAAAAGAAAAGGCAAAAAAGATAATTCGATGTGCGCATGATAAAGGCGGACAGGACAATGAAACAGTAGTGCTTATAGAGAAAAATGAATAAAAATTTTACAGAGGTTTATTTCTGTGGCATTTATAAAACAAATGATTATTTTTTGATTATGATTTACGAGCGAGGAGAAAAATAATATATGGATAACAAAGTAAAGAATGAAGAAGTAAAGACAGATGTACTGCCCGGGATGTCAGAAAAAGTAAATACAAGTGTACTGCCCGGGATGTCAGAAAAAGTAAATACAAGTGTATTGCCCGGGATGTCAGAAAAAGTAAACACAAGTGTACTGCCTGAAATGTCAGAAAAAGTAAACACGAGTACATTACCAAATGTAGAGGAAAATGGTAAGAATGATTTTATAAATGATGCGGCACAGAAAAATACAAGAAAGTTTTATGGAGACAATGGCAACAACAGTAATAATACGGAAAAAGTAATTGTTAATGAGAATGGAGATAAACATTATAGGATTATCGGTGAATGTTTCAATGAAGGTGGAGAGGCTGAATTATATCATGTTGAATGTATTGAGACAAAGAAACGATATGTTGCTAAGATTTACTTTAGTAAAAAATATAATAGACATATTGATGATTTTATCGATGCCGTTCAACCTGATTGTAAGGATGGTTTGATGGAAATATGTGATAGGGGATTTGTAGAGGGACGAGGCGATAGGGCATATATTTTGCCTGATTATTCTGGAACAGAGAATTTATTTGAATATTTGAAAAATCATACATTGTCAGACCAGGAAATAATTGAACTTATAAAGAATATAAGTGAATCGTTAAATATAATGCATATGAAAGGATATTATCATAGAGATATAAAACCAGATAATATTTTATATGGCAATTTAGAAAGACCAATTATTATTGATTATGGTATTGTTACTTCGGCTAATTTATCTATAAGTGATGTTGCGGTAACAGAGACAGCAAAGGGAACGCGAGGATATATACCACCGGAATATGATGGTTCAGTGGGGCAAAGTGTAAATTTGGGAAACGATAAAATAGAAGTTACTGCTAATTCAAAATATGATTTTTTTCAATTAGGAGTTGTTATATGTGATATTTATTGCAGTATGTATGAGGGAACGGCAAAACGAATGTTTTCAAGTGGTACATCAGATGCGTGTAGATGTGCAAAATTCAAATTCCCACCAAATTTAGAAAAAAATCAAAGAATGGTAAATCTTGTAAGGGCTTTATTTCGTTATAATTATCTGGAACGTGCGGGATATAATGAGGTAATGGCTTGGTTAGATGGTGCTGTTCTTGAAGTTGATAATCCAACGGGAAAAGATAAAAAAGTTCAGTATATGTATCAGTTTGACTCAAAAGACTGTCATTCAGAGGAGGAACTTGCCAGAGCGATGGCTCTTAGCTGGAAAAAAGGAATTGAGGAAGTAACAAGAGGAAGATTAGGAGAAAATTATAAAAATAAACTGGGGATGGATTATAAGAATTCATCGGACAGGATTAGCAATATAGAATACGATTATGAAAATATATCTTCTGATATTTCAAAACATGCAGCTTTAGCCGAGATAGTCGCTCTATTGGGAAAGAATATGGCATTTGCGTGGAAGGGGTGTATTTATGAAGATGAAAATGGAAATACAGACTATAGAGCTGTAGCAGAAGGGCTATATAAAGATGCTGAAAGTGCAGATGGAAATGAATTTGATGAGCTGGTGAGCTCACGTGCCTTAAAGGAGTTACTTTATCCACAGATTCGCTTTGTAGATGAAAATTCATCCGATAATGATAAGCAAAATGTAGATTATTATGGTTGCATGAAAAATATTGAATATCTCAATGATATGGCAAAAAAATCCATTCGATTAGCTAAATATTATCTGGCAGAAATGTGTTATAAAAATGCTGAAAGTGGCAGTATGGATAGTTATATAGTTAATGTATATACTAAAGGCAAAATAAAGAATCTGAATCATTTTATAAAAGATACTTTTTCAAGTGATAATATTGATTTGGCAATGAAAATAGTAAATACAAATGAAGCCGAATCAGATAGTCCGGTATTGGAATTTTTAAATGATTATAAGGAAAGTGAACGACTAAAGGCGTGTCTTATAAATATATATGGTTTGGATTACAGATTACTAGATGAGATTAGTATGGAAGGTTCTAAGGTAGAGCAAATTTTAGAACTGATTGTATTGTTAGCCTTTTGCGATGAAGAAAATAATAATGTAACAGGTATTAGAGATACTTTTATGCAGACCTGTTATGTCAGAATAATATGTGATTATATAAGACAGAAAAATAATTGGGAATATATTGATACTACTGGGAATGCAAAAGCAGGTGAGTATAAAAAACGTTTAGATCATGGAGAAGAGGTTTTAAAAGAAGAACTTAAAGGTTTGGAAGACTATAAAGTATTTTGTGGTTTTGTGAGAAATTTGTTTGCTTTACAGAATTTAATTACGGATACAATAGAAATTTTTGTTTATGACAAAGGTATTGTAAATTCAGGAATGCTATTGTGTACACAAAAGGATGGTGAAAATGGATTTATAAATAGTGCAATTATTGCAAAGAGTGAAAAAAGCAATTTGTATTTAGTCGATGGAAATTTTCTTGTTCCTATGTGTGTTGCACAGGCATATTGCAAGGGAAAATTTAAGATTGAAAATCCCAAATCCCAAAATAATACAGCAAAGCAATCGGTTGAAGCTACATATGAATTTATTAAAAGATTTGAAAATGCATTTAGAAGATTTGCAGGAAATGGGCTGGATGGGCTTCTTTCTAAAAGTAAAGTAAAAATAGTTTTTGATTTTGCGATAGTTTTATTAGTTATCTTATTAGGATGTGGTTTATTAATATCAGGAATTATGTTTGCCACAAGTAAAGAGTTTGACAGTGGAGTATTTAATAAGTCATATACGTTTGGACTTGTAATTTTAGATGTAGTATCAGGCTGTGTTTTTGCGTATGGTTGTAGACCTGATTTTAGAGATACTTTGAGTAACTTAAAATTATATAAAAAAAACAGTGAGTTGACTAAAAGAAGCAGATTGATTGGAGCTACAAAAAATAAAATTGAGGCTATGGCAGCGAACAACAGAATAAGTGGATTGAATTCAGCGGAAAAAGAGATAGTTCAGATGTCTGGGTTACAGGAGAACGGAGTAAATGCATATTTTGAAAAATATAATTTAAAAGGAATAAACAGTTCATATGAAAAGAGCAGAACAGCAGCATTAATTTTTGTTGCAGCAGTAGCAGCGATATTATTCACATTTAATCATGTGCCTGCAAAGAAAGTATTAGGTGCGATGTGGAATAATAACATTGTTAAGGCGAGCGAGTATTCACAGGAAAATAAAACATTACAAGGCGGTATAAGGCGATTTGATTCAATGGTGACAAAAGGTGTACTTTATATCACAGAGTCAAATGCGGATAAAAAGCTTATAAATGAATATAATAGCGGTGATTTAAGCACGAAGGAATACAAGAGTGAAAGACAAAAATATTATGCTATGTGCGATAGTGCAGGGTATGTAATTAATAAAAAGCTTAAAAATACACTTGATAATCTAGATATTTCAAAGGCTGAGTATAAGAAAGGAAGTTTAGCAAAAGTAAAAGGTAAAAAAGAAAAAGCAGTAATGCATTATTTAAATGTAATATCAAGGGACAACAATTATGTAAATGCACAGAGTTATTTAAACAAATATTTGAATAAGTTATATGAGAAACAACAATATTATATTGAAAATGGTGATATTAAAGAATTGAAAAAGATTGCAAAAAAATATAAGAAAATGTGTAAGGGGAGAAATAAAAATTCAAAATTAGAGGAAATGTATAAGATTTTACAAAACGGTTCAAATGTAGATAAGATGGCTGAAAAACTTGTAGCTTTGCAATTACATTACCAGGGAAAGGAATGGGCTGAAGATAAAATGTCACGAATTGTATGTAATAAAGGTTCTGTGAGAGGTAATTATTCTGTTGAAGTTCAAAAGAAAAACCCAATAATAATAAGAATTTTACATAGATATGAGACACATCAGTATTATTTTAATACATATGGAGCAAATTATGATGGACCGGATAATATTGAGTTTGAAACAGAATATAGACCGCAGGAATTTAAGCCTGATTCAGATAGTAGTTACTATGAAAAAATCTTAAGAAAAGTAAATTAAAGTGGAGTGATAGAAATGCTAACGCCTATTGGTATTAAACAATTTGACGAATATAATAGAAAGCATTGAAACAACTGTAAAGGAGCAAAATTATGTTACAAGATTCAAGAGCTTATTACCGTGAAAGATATTTGACAGTAATTCATGATGGAGATGATGCGGCAGAGGTTGTAAATAGTTTGGCTGAATCACTTATGCGAAATGATTCTCAGGCAATGGATATTGTATGCAGGGTAATTTATTACAAATTTTATGATTTAGCAGTAAACTATGCAAGAAAGTCTGCCTGGCCACCGGATTATACAGATATAATCTTGGATCAGGCATGTGAGGATTTTTTTAAAATGTGTATAAGGGGATTGCAGGAGTCTGTGATTGAGCAGGGAATATTTGGATTATTATACAATATAGTGCAGCATGCGTATCATCATGTTTTGAATAAAAATAAAGTGTATTCTGAAAAAACAAAGCTTGAAAATGATGATATGGATGATATCGAAAGAATTAATGCAAAAAATAAACGGGAAGATAATACTTCGTCGGATGTTTTGGGAGATGTGCTTGCAAAGGAAGAGAATGATTCTGATAAGAGGGTACTTGGATTTTTTAGACAGGCATTGATGGATAATAAAGAAATTCCGTACCAGATGATTACATATTGTTATACATCGTTATTACCTATGATGTTTAAGGAAAGTAGTGATGATTTGTTTAAAGAAAACATAAATCGTATGTCAGCAAGAGGGAATGGAAATTCATGGTTTAGAGATGGTGAAATCGGCGGAGATATTAACAGGAACAGTTCTATCCTCCTGAAATGGGCAGTGGATGCAATGAGTGAGCAGACAACAGGGTTTCTGAGTGAGGAATTTGAAAAACTTTACCAGCAGGAACCGATAGTTGGAATGCCATTTTCTTGGGGAGAACCATATCGACTGGCTCTAAAAGACGAGTATGAAGGGAAAATGGTTAAAGATATAGTTATTACAGATGAATTTGGTACTTTGCGGATAAAGAATTGGCCGTCTCGAGTGGAAATGCGCTTATATGAAGACACCAAAAGAAGGATGTGTCAAGATAGAGAGTTTCGGAAAGCGGCTGTTGGACGAGCAGAAAAAATTATTTATGATTTAAGCAGATGACTATTTGAAAACTTATGGAGGTGACAGACATGAATCATTTGACACAGAATCAGATAGATAAATTGACATATTATTATTTGAAAAAAAAGATGCTTTCAGATGAACTTGTCAAAGCTAAAATGCATATGGTGCAATGTCAATCCTGCTATGAAGAATTTTGTATCGGTATCGTTGCAGCGTATGAATTATGTGAGAAAAATTTATTAGATTTAGATATGTTAATTGGTGAAAGTGGACATGACAATATATTTGTTAAAATTAATAATATTGCAGGAAAGCTGCAGATATCTGTAAACCAAGCTTTGGAAAATACGGTGGCAAAGTTATGGAATTTTATGCCGGAACCACAACTTGCAGCAGCTAGAGGTGAAGGTAATAAAAATAATCAGTTTTTTGTCAATCAGCAATCGGAGTACTCTTCTATTTCTTTACATGGTAATCATTTAACAGTTCGATTGGATGATGAATATTTTGGTGATGGAAAGTATGAGGTCGTGTATGTTGAAAATGGGAAAGAGAAAATTATTCCTTTTACATATAATGAAATGGAGGAGTGTTTAGAAATTATCATTGATGTTAAAGATAGTAATTATGAATTGATTATTAGGGAGAAGACGGAATGAAAATTGAAGACCTTGCCGGCAATTATTGTATTTTTTCTTCAGATGAAGAAGATTTTGAAATGGAAATTTGTGATACGATAGAGTATGAAAATAAGACATATGCTTTTATGTTGTCAGTGGATGAATTGGATTCGGAAGATGTTTATATTATGCAGGAAAATGTACAGAAAAATTTTTGCGAATATTATCCGGTGGAGGATGATAAAACTTTAAACATATTGTTTGGAATATTTAAAGAGAGAAATAGAGAATGGTTTATATTTGATGATTGATATCTTCTATATTGGAGGAACAGTTTATGTTCGAAAAAAAGAAAAAATCAAAGCTGATAAATGAAATTATTAGATTAAATGATGCAGCTGTTTATGCAGAAGAACAGGGTGATTCAATTATGATATTGTCTTATATTGACAAGGCATTAGAAATGGCTGGTAGGATAAAAAAATATCAGCTTTTAAATTGGATAGTAGAGTGTAATTATACACGATACCATTTTTGGTATGATTCAGATATAGACAAACGGCAGTGTAGAGATACATATATGTATCTGAGAAACATTGTTAAAACTAATATTTCTCAAGAACAGTTCAAAATAATTAAGGAACAGTATAGTATTTTATTGATTGATTTAATGTCATTATTGCTTGATGGAAAATCAAATGAATTGTTTGAAGAAATTTTAGAGGAAGTTTGTAATTTAAGTGAAGATAATGAAATCGAAATACAACGAAGAGAATATTTGCAAATTATGTATTCAGGTTTGGCTGCTTCATATTATGTGAAATTAGGAAATTATGCTGTGGCAATTCATTATGGTACGATGATTTTAAATCAGGTTGAGTATGCTGAAGAAATCAGTAATTTAAAATTATTTTTTTTAAATCAATTACTATTTTCATATGCATTATCTGGTCAATTAGAGCATGCTGCTGATTTAGGAAGATTTTTATACGTTAAATATTTGAAAAATGAAATGAAAATTGATGATATGAATGAGATTCATCGGATGTTTTATGGTTATACGGTTGCATTATCTATGAAAGGTGAATATCGTTTAGCTTATCATGTTTTAAAAAAAATTTTTGATAAAGGAATTATGACTGATTTGGACGAAAACGTATATTTATCGAATTTGTATTTTTCTTTTATAGATATTGCTGATAGATGTAAAGTTACAATAGAAGATAAAGTGTATCAAAACGCGGAGCTATTGTTGGAAAAAAGAAGAAAAACAAATGATTTTCGAGCCGAATATGTAACAGAAAAAACAGCATTGGATCTGGTTTCAGCAATACTTTCTAAGATGCAAAAAAGAAATTATATAGAATTTATAGATAAAGTGTATGAACGGTATATGGAAGAAGGATGTCCAGAAGGAGAATTTGTCGCTTATTTACCACAGATGGTAGTGTTGTTAAGAGTGTATGGAGAATTAAATGAAGAAACAAAACTTAAAAATTGTGGTAAACATTTGATGATTCAACTATATAAATACATTCAGCAATGTCAGTATTATATAGATAATGACAGGATGCTAGATGCACTTTCAAATGCAGAGTCTGCTTTTGTATTTGCGTATTCATCGTTAGAAAAAATTATACCTAATAAAGCAAAATTTGAGTATATTTTAAATTATAAGAATTTGCTTCCGACGATTGTAAGGTATAGAGACTATCAGCTCGTGAATAATAAAGAGCTTTGTGAGATTTTAAAGGAGGTAAATAGTGTTAAGGATTTAATTGCACAAATGTCGTGTAATGTATTTTCTCAGACTGCAAGTAAAGACACTATAAATGATTTACAGAGAAGATTAACGGAATTGGGAAATCTGTTTTCAGCAAAATATGGGAAACGTAACAAGATACCACATTATTCTATTAATGAGTTTGAGCAGAGTGTACCAGAGTTTTCTATTGTAATAGACATTTTTTTTTCAAAATCAGATTTATATTTACAGTCGACAGAAGATATTGCGCAATCCTATGATTATGATATGCTGGAATGTTTTATTTGGATAAAAGAAAGGGAGATTACTTTACAATATCATAAAAATAAGAATATTAAGGATTTAATGGACAGTTTACAAAAGTTTTTAGAAGTGATGCAAGATTCACATCGAAAGTATAAAAAAAGAGCAAGGGATGTTTATGCAAAATTATTTGGCAATTGTATGGATAATGTTAATGGGATAGAAACAATTTACATTTGTCCGCACATGGTAGATGCAAATGTGCCATTTGATGTGATTCTTATGCAGAATCCTAAACTGCAAGATTGTAGAATAGTATATATGCAGACTGTGAGAGAATTATTTTATGCTAATGGGGATTCAGAATTGACAGATGTTTGTATTGTTGGAAATCCAAGTTATAGTTTAAAAGATAGTTATTCTGATGAAATTATGTCTGGAAAAAGAGGAATGCATCTTGTACCATTGCCTTTTAGTGAATATGAAGCAAAGAGTATTGCTAGTATATATGGCAAAGAGTGCTATATTGGAAAAAGAGCAATGAAAAATTGTATTAAATCAGGTTATCGAATGTTTCATATTGCGACGCATGGATTTGCAGAAAGAGAAGATATAGAGAATGTGTGGTATTCAAGTGCTTTGTCTTTTGCTGGAATTATAGATTGGATGGATTCAGGAGTTGAGCAGGAAAAATATGGAAACGGGATATTGACTGCTGATGAGATAAGTAGAATGAATCTTACAGGAACTGAATTAGTTGTTTTATCAGCATGTAATTCTGGAAATAGTTTGTTATATGGTTCGAATCATCTTGCTGGATTGCATATTGCTTTTTCGGCAGCAGGAGTTAATTATATTGTCTCATCATTATGGGAGGTTGATGATTTTGCTACTGCAGTATTGTTTCAGTTGTTTTCAGAAGAATGGAATGCCGGAAAATCTGTTGAGGAATCTTTGCTGGACGCAAAAAAGAAAATGCGGAATATGACAGTATGTGAGATATATCATTATATTATTAGCAATGATGCAGTTGACAGTGTTCCGAATAAAACATTGAATAATATTATGAATGCAGATTTTGAACAACGGATATTCGAGGCACCATATTATTGGGCTGGTTTTGTTTGTTATCAAAATATGTTTAAGTAAGAGGAAAATAGATGGGCTTATTAAAAAAAATATTTATGAAGAAACAGGAAGATTTAAAAAAATTACAGAAAAGAAATGTGATAATTGCAGATGGTAAAGAGGTTGAACTAGACCAAAAAGCAATAGAGTTTCTAGATATTTATGAACATAATATTGAAGATGCTAGAGCAGGAAAATTGGAATCTCAGTTTTTGATCGGAAAGATTTTAAAAGAATTTGCTGATAGTTATTGGTATGGAATGAATAGGATTGATGAAGCAGTTGATTGGTTGAAGAAAGCGGCAGATAAAGGCTGTGGAGCAGCTTATACAAAGCTTGGTATGTACTATTATAGTGAACGATATGAAAGCTTGGACTATGAAAAAGCAATATTATTATTTCATAAAGCAGCAGAATTAGGCGATGCTGAGGGAGTGTATCAACTTGGATATTCTTATAAAAATGGCTATGGAGTAGACAAAGACGTGTATGAGGCTCTTTCATATTTTTTAAAAGCTGCTGAGTTAGGGAATGGTGACGCAATGGAAGAAGTGGGAATTGCATACTATGAAGGAAATATTATTGAAGAAGATAAGGATAAAGCATTTAAATATTTATCAAATGCTTTTATAATGTGCGATTATCATTTGAAGCATTTTTATTATTATCTTGCACAATGCTATATGAATGGTGAGGGAACGGAAAAATGTCCAGAAAAAGCGGTAAAAATTTTAGAAAAGGTGTGTAGTAAAAATATTTTGGCAAGAAATAATGATGAGAGAAATATGTTGATATATTGTTATGAAAATGGAATTGGAACAGATGTAAATATGAGAAGAGCATCAGAGTTGAGAAGACAGGACAGAGAGTCAGAAAAATTTTGGGATGATTTTGCAGCAATAATGTCAGATAATAGTACAAAGTAATAAATTGAATAAAATTGATAGAGGATTTTGATTTGAGTATAAGTCAGAATCCTTTTTGAGTTTTTTGGCAAAATTAGCGGATATATTAGTATAAGGGTTAATGGATAAGTTTTTTTAATGATAAAGAATTTTGGAATAATTTATAAATTATTGAGTTTTTTAGCAGATTTTTGGGATATATGGTTAGAAAGACTGGAAGGAGAGTTTGTGTATTATGGATAAACACAGTTTAAGAATTATTTTGATTCAATTAAGAGATGCAACGGAATGGTCGCAGAAATATTTTGCAGAATATTTTTACATTCCAAGAAGAACATTGCAGGAGTGGGAGCACGGAAAACGCGGAATGCCAGAATATTTGTTGAGACTTATTGTTTACAAATTGGAGAATGAGGGAATTGTAAAAGATTTTTCAAAAAAGTTTAGTTAACGGTGAGTAAAAATTAAAAAAAAAGATGATGTAGTATTAAATAAAACAGGAGGTGGATTCAATGCGAAGAATGAAACTTAAAGTTGTAGAGCATAGTATAACAGATATTAATGAAAAGGAAAAGGTGATAATTATGAAAAAAAATATCTTCAAAAAAATAATCAAAGGAGTAGTATGCGCAGCAATGGCATTAGCAGTATCCATTACAGGAGTTCCAAATTTTAGGGGAGTAGATGGAATTATCACTGCGACTAAAACAGCTGAAGCAGCAACGGTGACAAATAGATTGCCTATAGTAACTTATACTAGAAATGTTTCGGGAAATTTAACGACTTATTCAGATGTTTCATTGACAAAATCGACAGGTTATATATGCTATTACGATAAGTGCACGATTTTAAAAATTTATAGTAATGGCGTGGTAAAAGTATCCTATCCTGTAAGGAGAGGTACACGTACCGCATATGCATCGATGTCAGGGTTCTTTGGAAATAATGATTTTGATACAAGAACAGCAACTGCGGGAGCACGCAGAACAGTATACAGAAAGAGCAGCGGAAACGCAACAATTGGAACGGTATTCTCTAACGATGATGTCAATATAGTAGCACTTGATTTATCAACTTGCAGAACGCAGATTATATATCCAACATCATCGGGATATAAGCTTGGCTGGATTACCGGACTTTTTAAAATTCCAGATGGAAATGCTAATAATAATCAAAATAATACTGACAATTTTGCATCACTTCGTGAAAAATATCCTAATAATTCTTTATGGAATGGCAGTTATCGTGGAAAGGCATGGCAGTGTCACGGCTTTGCATTAACTTTAGGCTACGAAAGAACAGGAACAGATCCATATGGATGGTCAAAGGTTTATAATTTAAATTCATTGAAAGCAGGTGATATAATAGTATGCAAAAGACCACATACTATTATGGTTACTGGAGTATCCGGAGATACAATTACTTATGTAGATTGTAATTGGGTTGGAAAGAATAAAGTAAGATGGGATCAGAAAATAGGACGTTGGCAGATTACATCAAAATTCGGCAGTCTGAAATATGTAATGGTTAGTCCAAAGTAATTATTAAGAATAAGAATCCTTGAGATAATATAGAGTTTGATAAAGAAAATAACATAGTAAAGTAAGAGAAAATATTATCTAAAAAGTGGCTTCGCGAAAACAATGTAGCCGTTTTTGAATAATGGAAAGGACAGGTGAGTATTATGAAAAATTTCAGAAAATATTTTTTAATTGCTGTATTTTCATGTATCATGCTGGCAGGAACATTGCCTGTAGGTGGAACAACGAAAGTAAGTGCGGCGACAAGGAAAGGATATATTATCGGTACATCTAATGTCAGAGTGTATTCTAATACAGCGTTGACAAGAGGTTATGGCTGGATTTATCCGACAGATGAAGTGCAGGTTATTGTTGTGACAAGCCGTTATACAAAAGTAACTTATCCTGTTTCAGGTGGACGTTACAAAATGGGATATATTGCAACAGGAAATATCTTAACTGCGACCGGAGGTTCAACATATACATCGTCAGGAAGATTTACCACATACAGAAGGGACAGTACAGCCAATACATATGGATATGTTGATAGGAACGATTCGGTTATGATACTTGGAACGAGGGGAGATTTTACACAAATAAAATATCCGGTTTCAGGAGGCTTCAAGTATGCATTCTCAAAGACATCAGATATAAATACATATGTCACAGGAAATAATAATAGAGATTTGACAAGTAGTAATACATCATCAGAGTCAATTATACAAAAATTAGTTGATTATGAACTTAGCCAGTTAGGTACCGGAGATTACAGAGGAAATAATAATGTAAAGTATAATACATGGTACTATGGAAGAGAGGTATCAGGAAGTGGGTATGCATGGTGTATGGCTTTTCAAGCGTATTGTTGCTATCAGATAACAGGTTCCAATAATGCGATTCCTAAGACTGCAAGCTGTACGTCTGCGGTAAATACATTTAAAAGCCGAGGACAATTTCATTACAGTCGTTATTATGGAGGAAATTATACACCAAAGGCAGGAGACGTTGTGTATTATACGAATGGTTCAAGAAATAGTTCATGTCATGTTGGAATGATAACTTCAACACCGGTAAATGGATATTTACAGACAGTGGAGGGAAACATTGTTTGCTCTGATAGAAACTATAAAGTCGTTCAGTTTACTAAAAATGCTAAAAGAACCATTAACAGCAGTTATGTATTGGGTTATGCAACACCAAATTATTAATTTATAAAATTATGAATAGTGAATGATTAAATTAGGTGGTTGACCTGCCAATAACAAATGTATTTTATTATTTAAAGGAGAATATTATGGGATTATTTCAGAATTTACAAGATGAACAGCAACGTATTGTAATTGCAAGATTGACAGGACAGCCACTTGATTTTTCAAGATTAAGGGAGATTGCCACGGAATTTAATGAACAGAGTGATGCGGGTTTGGAGGTTACAGGGACAGACCAGGAGTTATGGAGAAGCATAACAATGTATTTTAGAAATTTGTTAAAAAAATAAATTAAAACTGATTTTTTATGAAAGATATCTTGATGTATATATAAAATAACAATTTTATTTAAGGAGATAACTTATATAAGTACCATCAGCTAGGCGAGGGGCGTTTGAGTTGATGGTTCTTTTTCTTTACAATAACTATAGGCAGTGTTAATATATTTGTAATTATAGCTTAAAATCGGTGCTTGGAGGGGTGTGTATGGCAAAAGTAGTAGGGATTGGAAAACAAAGATTTGACAAAATAGTTGAAAACAATTGTTTTTATATAGATAAAACTATGTTTATAAAAGAATGGTGGGAAAATCAGGATGATGTAACGCTTATAACAAGACCACGACGTTTTGGAAAAACATTAAATATGGATATGGTCAAATGTTTTTTTTCGGTTGAATATAAAAATAGAGGGGATTTGTTTGAAAAGTTTGATATATGGAAAGAAGAAAAATACCGTGAATTGCAGGGAACATATCCGGTGATATTTTTGAGTTTTGCAAGTGTAAAGGGTGATAAATATGAGCTTGCCAGACAGCAGATATGTTTAAAAATAGCGGATATATATGAGGAAAACAGATATTTACTTGAAAGTAATCTTTTAAGTGAAAATGAAATAAATTTTTATAAAAATGTTAATATGTTTATGTCAGATGCGGTATTAAGTGAGTCAATAAATAAAATGTGTAACTTTTTATTCAGATATTATGGTAAAAAGGTGATAGTTATTCTTGATGAATATGATACGCCGATGCAGGAAGCTTATGTAAATGGATACTGGAATGAAATTGCAGCACTTACAAGAAGTTTATTTAATTCGACATTTAAGACAAATTCATATATTGAACGAGGCATAATGACAGGAATAACGAGAGTATCTAAAGAAAGTATCTTTTCAGATTTAAATAATCTTAAAGTAGTTACAACAACAAGTATGGAATATGCTACGAGTTTTGGATTTACAGAAAAAGAAGTATTTGAGGCACTTGACGGACAGGAACTTTCAGAAGAAAAAGAGAAAGTAAAATCATGGTATGATGGTTTCATTTTTGGAATGCAAAGAGATGTTTATAATCCGTGGTCAATAACAAATTTTCTTGATGAAAAAAAATATAAACTTTATTGGGCAGATTCAAGTTCTAATGCACTTATAAATAAACTGATTAGAACCGCTTCAGCAGAAATAAAAGAACAAATGGAGAAACTCATTTCAGGACAAAATATAGAATCGTATATTGATGAGCAGATAGTATTTGAACAGCTTGATATGGATGAAAATGCAATATGGAGCCTGTTGCTTGCCAGTGGTTATTTAAAGGTTGATTTTATTAAAAGTGAAGACGAAACAGGAGAAACTTTGGATTTTCCGATATATTCTTTGAGAATTACTAATAGAGAAGTGAGAAGTATGTTTTTGAAAATGTTTAAGTCGTGGTTTAACAAAACACTATCTGCTTATAACGGTTTTGTAAAAGCATTACTCGTAGGTGATATAGAAAGTATGAATGAATATATGAATAGGGTAACAAGAGGTGTAATAAGTTATTTTGATACAGGAAAAAATCCATCTGATGAAGCACCAGAAAGGTTTTATCATGGGCTGGTATTAGGTTTGATGGTAGATCAGATGAATAATTATATTATAAAATCAAACAGAGAAAGTGGATTCGGAAGATACGATATAATGCTTGAACCGATAGATAAAAATAATGCAAAATATCCGGGGCTAGTAATAGAGTTTAAAGTTTTTAATGCAAAAAAGGAAAAAAAATTAGATGAAACAGTGGAAAATGCATTGAAACAAATAAAAGAAAAGAAATATGATACGGAACTGTTAAAGGCAGGGGTGAAAAAGGAATGTATCAGACATTATGGATTTGCTTTTGAGGGAAAGAAAGTTTTGATTGGGGGAGAATAAACTGAGATTGTGAATTTTTTTATTAAACTAGAATTTATATGATAATTTATAGGTCTGCATTGTCTGTTATGATAATACAGACCTTATTTAAAAATAAAGTTTTCTTATTTAGTCATTAAACATATGCTCAAAATACACTTCTTTAAATGCCACATAATTATTTCTTGAAATAGGAATGTTTTCTCTGTTATGTGTTATTATTTGCGATTTGGTAAAATGTTCTACATATTCCATATTTACTATGTAACTTCGATGACACTTAAAGAAACCATTATCTATGCTGAATATATTCTCACACTTTGAAAAAAGTTCGCGGATTTCAATCGTTGTAGAATTGGTGAGGTGAACAATGACCGTTTTATTTTGTGCCTCAAGGTATTCAATATCTTTTATTTTTATTCTGCTGAAACCTGTCTGCGTTCTGGCTGTAAAATACTCATCCTTTTTCTGATATTCTTTTCTGAAATTCTCAAGGACATCAAACATTCTGTCTTCATCAACGGGTTTCAGGAGATAATTTAATGCCTTTACCTCGTATGATTCCACTGCAAATTCTCTTGATGATGTCAGAAATACAATAGGAACATTATGATTTTCACTTCGTAGCTCTTTTGCTGTGTCTATTCCGTTAAATAAAGGCATTACAATATCAAGAAATATAATATCCATACATTCTTTTTTGTGTATATTTATCAAATCATCACCGTTATCAAACCTATATAATTTGGCATGTATATCATACTTTTCAGCCCATTTCAAAATCATTGAACAAGCTGAATTTAAAAATTCTACCTCATCATCACAAACTGCTATTTTCATATGTATATCTCCGATTAGTACAACGTTCAATATATCAATTATACGTTGTATTAGTATTTAAATAATTTTAGTTGAATAATTTTTAGTTGAATGTCAGTTCCTTATATAATTACACGGAGTACAAAGATATTTCCCGACATAGAAAAATGCCACTGTCCATTTAAACGTTCAACATAATAAATGATGCTTTTGACTCCGATGCCATGTCCTTTTTTGTCAGATACAGGTATTCCATCGACAAATTTTGGATTATTGGATGCCGGATTTTCTATGCAGAGTAGTACACTGTCTCCCTTATTGGCGATAGTAAGTTTTGCCCACTTTTCACCATCTTTCCCTGATTGAAGCGCATGAAAAGCATTTTCCAAGGCATTTGACAACAATGTTGAAAAATCTCTTTCTGAAACTACCACATCATTGCATGATATATCGCATATAAGGTTAAAGCCTTTACTTCTGAATCTCATATCATACATAGAAATTACAGAATTGATTATATCATTAGAGCAATATTCTTTAACTACTGTATCATCATATGAATCGCTTATACCTTTTATATAATCTATTGCCTTTTCTACATTGTTATTCTGTAAAAAAGTGAGGATTATATTAAGATTATGCCGCATATCATGACGAAGTATAGAGAGGGTACGTTCACTGTTTTTTACATGGTCAATCTCATTTTGAAGCGACTGAAGGTGAAGTTCCATCAAATCACTATACTGCCTGAATTCCTGCTTTTCCTCGAATTCCTTAAAGTATATAATAAGAAATACAAGATATGCAATACAGAATGCAAATCCCATAAATTCTACAATTACCCTGTTTCCTGTGTAGAGCAGATTTGAAAATTTAGTAAATGCATAATCAAATATGTAGTAAATAAGTGGAAGAAAACCTATTATGCATAGTTCACGCTTTCCTTTGGCAAAAACGGCTGACGTTGTACTGCATACATATCTGCATAGGATTATAAATGTTATTATTGTTACAGTTATTCTTGTAAAATAATAAGCCCATTCATATTTTGTTATGTTCATGATAAACAGTCCGCACCAGTTGCTTATCTGGCAGCATAGGTATGCAGAGCAGATTGAAATCATACATGACAGCAGCGGAAATTTGTAATAAAAAAATAAATATATGAATAATGGTACATGTATCAAAAACGGATACATATTGTTTGCTGCCTGTTCTCCTAAAATGAACATGGCAGTCAGATAAAATATTCCTTCGAGACATGAAAATAAAGCCAGTTTTGTAATATTGTTTTTATTTTGTTTTACTCCCAGAAAAAACGCTGAAATATATATTCCAAACAACATAGTTGTTATATTATGTATCCATGATAATATATGAACAAACATATTGTCTCCTCTGTTTTTATAAATCATTTTGTTGTTTTGCGATTTAACATTGCTATTATAAAATATTTTCTGGCAAATAACAACTCACACCATATATTTACCATTCACGCAAATTTTCTTGATTTTTCCGTAAACACAGTATAATATTCGTAAACTTATTAGAAAAAATCAAAAAGGGAGGATACTATCATGAAAAGAGCAAAAAAAATCCTGAGCGTAATGCTTGCAATGTGTCTGACAACTATTATGATTTGTGGAAACACAGCGGATGCAAAGACTACATATGTAAAATCGTTTACAAAAACAATCACAGTTAAAGCAGGTTATCAGTATTACATTAAGATGAATTTCAAAAAAGCATCTAATGTCAGCGTTAAAATAACACCTGTAAAAGCTCAGAAAGACAGGTCACTAGCTGTAGTAGTTGGAGATGAAACAAATTCTTTATTTATTACACCTAATATTGAAACGGTTACATTAAAAGGAAAGTATAAAAAAGGTAATGGAAATCTGATTTTTGGAAACCATGCCACAAAGGCTACAAAAGTTAAAGTTACCGTGACATCTAAGAGTGCAACAGTTGGATATGTGTCTGGAGATCAGTCAAATGGAGAGGAAGAGGCAGGTTGATTATATTAAATAAAATCAACATTTGCAGCACTATCTGGTTGATTTATGAAAGCAATTGTTAGCAAATTGCTAAAAATTACATTTTTATTGCCAAAAGTTACAATTAAATATTTCCATGGAAAGACTTTGTTATACTAAATTTAAGAAAATGTTTAGGATAGTAAAGTCTTTTTATTATGTTTATAATAAAAAATTGCAAGCTGGGTTCTGTCACGCAGTCCAAGTTTATCAAGAATGGTACTTAGATAATTTCTCACTGTACCTTCGCTTAGATAAAGGTTTGCAGCAATCTCTTTGTTGCTGTGTCCCTCAGCAATTTCTTTTATTACTTCGAGTTCTCTTTCATTTATTTCGTAATCAGAATAATCAAATTCAGGTTTTTGGTTAAGTAATGATGGGAGTTTAGATATAATTTCTGACCCGAATACAGACTGACCTGAATAAACAGCTTCAAGTGCAGGGATTATTGCAGCATAGTCCTGCTTTAAAATATAACCTTTTGCACCGCATTTAAGGGCATTTACTATGTATTCATCATCAAGAAAAGTAGTAAGTAAAAGGATTTTTGCCGAATTGTCAAATTCAAGTATTTCTTTTGTGGCATCAAGACCACTCATTTCTTTCATTTGAATATCAGTGAGAAGTATATCTGGTTTAAGTTTTTTGTATAATTTCACGGCATCTGTACCGTCAAATCCGGTTGCTGCTACTGTTACTTTTCCTGAGGATTCAAGAATTGTTTTTAGTGCCTCTGTTACGAGGATATCATCATCAACTATTACTATATTCATGTTTTTCTCCTTTTGGTACGGATATAAAAATACAAAATCCGTTATCAGTATAAATTTTTATTGTGCCGTTTAGCATATGTATTCTTGAGTAAATATTGTTAAGACCGATACCGTTTGAAGTACTTAAATAATTTTCTGTGTCGTAGATTGAACTGTCAAAATCAGAAATAATGCTGCCGTTATCATGAATTATAAGCTGATACATTGCAGGGTGCTCTCGAAGTGTCAGCCTGACCGATGTGGCGTTGCTGTGCTTTTCTATGTTTGTCAGACTTTCTTTTATTATTGTTATAAATGCATATTTTACTTCATTTGTAATATGGTCTGTTATGTCATAGGTTAAATTTATATTACAAAATCTGAAATCGTCTACAATTTTTTGTACAGTATTTTGAAGGCTTATAGAATTATTGTGGAGATTGTGGACACTTTCCCTTATGTTTGTCATTGCGTTTGAAAGGCATTCTTCAAGATTATCAATTGAGTTGTACAGATTTTCATTTTTATTTACAACTTTGATAGCTCCTGTTATCATGATGGCTCTTGAAAGCATATGCCCTACATTGTCATGAATTTCCCTGGCAATACGGTTTCTTTCAGTAAGAGTAGCATTATTTATTTCATAATTCTGCTTTATGAGCAGGTTTTTATTTTTTTCCCTGAGAAGAAAATTTATTTCGGTACTGTCATCTCTATAACGTCTTGATTTTTCTATAAGCATCTCAAACTTGTCAGTTAAATTGTAAATATGAATTGAAAAAACACAGAGTATAACTATATATAACAATAAATAAAGTGTGGTATTATAAATGGTTTCTGTATTTGAAGTGATATAAAAAAGGTTTTTAAAAAATAATACCGATAAATATAAATATGTAATTAAAGAGCTGCACTTACTGCACAAACAGTATATTGCAATAGGAAGAAAAGCCAAAGCCGTTTGTGAAGCAAGGGTAAAAACGCCATATATACAGCAGACAACAAACGTAAAATAACTATTTTCAATAAAATATGTGTAAGTGAGTATTATAAAAGTAAAAAGTATACTTGTAATAGCTGAAATAGAAAATATGTCTGTATTTTTATTGAGTACAAAATAAAAAAGGCAAAGAATAAAAAGTAAAATACAATTTGTGAAATGTTTCAAAATCAGCCTCCTTACATATTACAAAGTTTCGTTAGAAACTTTTAAAATAAGTGTTTACATGTTCATTATATCATAAAAGAAACATCATGTCTCACTTGTCCAATATTACATTTGTCACATTATTTATGACATCGTTCACTACAGAAATAAACAATATAATGTATAATTAACACCATAATAACAAAAAACATAATGCTAAGAAATGAGGATTATTATGAATGATAAAGTAATTAGAATTGACAATCTGGTAAAAAGATATGGTAATTTTGTTGCACTTGACCATCTTAAAATTGAGATAAATGAGGGAGAAATTTTTGGACTTTTAGGACCCAATGGAAGCGGAAAGACCACAACGATAAGCTGTTTATTGGCTCTTTTGAAATATGACAAAGGAGAGATTGATATATTTGGAGAAAAGATGACGCCTGACAGTTATGAATTGAAGAGAAATATTGGAATTGTTCCGCAGGAGATTGCCGTATTTGATGAGCTTACGGTAAGACAGAATATTGATTATTTCTGCGGGTTGTATGTGAATGACAAGAGAAAAAGGAAAGAACTCGTGGGCAGGGCAATAGAATTTGTAGGTCTTGAAAAATACATAAAAATGTATCCGAAACAGCTTTCGGGAGGACTGTTAAGGAGACTTAACATAGCTTGTGGAATAGCCCATGAACCTAAAATAATCATAATGGATGAGCCGACCGTTGCCGTTGACCCACAAAGCCGTAACAGCATACTTGAAGGGATTAAGCGGCTTAACAAAGAAGGAGCAACGATAATATACACGTCTCATTATATGGAAGAGGTTGAGCAGATATGCTCCAAGATAGCAATTATAGACAAAGGACAGTGCATTGCGTATGGAACAAAAGAGGAACTTAAGAAAATGATTAAGACGGGTGAAACAATAACAATAGAGGGAATTGCGCTTGAAGATGAAAATGTATGTGATATAGAAAACATTCCTCATGTATTTGATGTTTCATATAATGAACAGATGCTTGTTGTAAGATGTAGCGGTGCGAAGCACAATCTTATCCGGATTTTGGAATATGTGAATGGAAAAGATATATCTTTTGGCAGAGTATTTTCAGAACTCCCTACTTTAAATGATGTATTTCTTGAAATAACCGGTAAAAAATTAAGAGATTAAAATAATAGCGTGGTATAGAAAGGCACAAAATACATGGAAGTATTTTTGGAAAGAGGGATTATATGTTAAATGAGATTAAATACAGAATAATAACGATTTATAGAGAAAGACAGGTCGCATTTTGGTCACTTTTATTTCCGATAATACTCGGAACATTGTTTTCTCTTGCATTTGGCAATATCGGAAAAGATATAGATACAATAAATACAGCCGTTGTCAGAGAAGATAATTCACAAAATGCAAAGACTTTTGAAAAATATTTGAAAGCTATAGAACAAAATGAGTCAAAAATAATTAAATTAAAAATCATGTCTGAGAAAGAGGCTGTAAAGTGTCTCAAAAAGAAAAGTGTATATGGTATATTTTATGCAAAAGAATCACCGAAACTTACTGTAACAGATTCTGGAATGAAATCAAGTATATTAAGAGAACTGCTAAACGAGTATGATCAGAATGTACAGTTGTATAAAAATATTGCAAAGAAACATCCTGAAAATATTGCTGAAATTATAAATGACAACAGTTACTACAATATGTCAAAGGAAGTGGGAATAAGCGGAAAAGAGGTTGACGGAGTAGTCCAGTATTATTTGGCACTAATAGCAATGGCATGTCTTTTTGGAGGCTATGTCGGGTATACAATAGGTATACAGCTTCAGGCAAATGTAAATAAGATTGCCATAAGGAGAAACGTATCTTCACTTGGGAAACTGAAAATGATTGTATGTGATACGTTGGTAGGCTGGGGTGTTCAGATGGTAAACGTATCGGTATGCATTTTATATTTAAAGTATATTCTAAAGATAGATATAGGAAGTAATATGCCAAAGATGTTTATAATCTGTACAGCCGGCAGTCTGATAGGAGTTTCTGTTGGAATATTTATAGGCTGTCTTGGAAATATGGGCGATGAAGTTAAAATCGGAATTATAACAACATACAGTCTTTTGAGCAGCTTTTTGGCAGGGCTTATGATAGCACCTATAAAGGGAAGTATTGAAAAATATTGTCCTATTGTAAATAAAATAAATCCGGCAGCACTTATATCTGATGCAATATATAGTGTGGATATCTATGATGAACCGGCAAGATTTAATCTTGATATGGGTATCATGATATTTATGGCTGCTATGTTTACAGGCGTTTCATTTTTGATGATGAGGAGAAAGAGATATGACAGTATTTAACGGATGTTTAAAAATAATAAAGAGCAAATTGGGAATTATAATAATGTATTTTGCCATATTTACCGGGATTAGTATTGCAATGCAGTTAAATAACAATGAAAATAATATGGAAGATTTCCGATCAAAGAAGATGGATATAGCATTTGTGGATTGTGATAAAAGTGAGATTTCAGAGTACATATATGATTATCTTCATGCAAATCATAACGTAAAAAGAATGAAGAATGATAAGTCGCTTTTGCAGGAGGTACTTTATTACAGTCAGGAAGATATGGTGATTAAAATTCCGAAAGGTTTCGGAGAGACGGCACTTAAAGATGGAAAGACAGATAATCTTATTGAAATAACACAGCAGCCCGGAAGTTACGGATATATTTATGTGGAACAGCAGCTTGACAGGGTTTTGAACAGTATGAGAAAGTACGTCAAAGCAGGTTTTTCAAAAGAACAGGCATATAAAAATACGGTATCGTTAAAGAAGAGCAGTGTAAATCTTATGGATATAAATGGGAATGGTGGAGACATACCCGACTTTGTGAATATGTTCAGATTTTATCCTTATCTTGCGATAACGGTAATATGTACGGTGGTGGGTATGATTCTTGTGGTATTTAGAAGAAAGGAAATTACAAGGAGAATGAATGCATCGGCTGTCAGCCTGAAAAATCAGAATTTCCAAATACTCTTGATATTTATAATATTTGGAATTGTAATATGGTTGTTAAGTCTTGTAATTGCATTTTTTATGTATGGAAGAATGGATTTATTAAGAGCACCAAATATATCCATATATATATTAAATTCTTTTGTGATGACTATAACGGCACTTGCGATAGCCTATTTTATGGGAATGTTAATAAAAAAGGCAAATATGATTAGTCTCATTGTTACACCGGTATCTCTTGGAATAAGTTTTATGTCAGGAGTGTTTGTACCACTTAGTATGCTTGGAAGTACAGTGAAGAAAATAGCGAGATTTATTCCGGTCTATTGGTATGAAGATTTAAATGATATGCTTTCGGGATTTAAGCAATTGAGTAAAAATCAGCTGAACACAGTGTATACAAATCTCTTATTGCAGCTGCTTTTTGCCGTGGCACTTATCGGAGGAGCACTCTTTGTCGTGAAATATAAGAGGGAATTTCAGGTTTAACGCTGTTATTGATTATACCTGTTTTGGAAATACGAAGCCCGTTGTCATTTACGGCGCTGATATTGGGAGGGATTGTCTTTGCAATTAAGATGGATGCAGGCTGCTAAAGATGCGACAGAACAGCAGAAAAAAATTGCGGCAGAAGCAAAGGCATCCGCCGCCGCTGAAGCGAGAGCAACAGCAAAAGCACAAGCTATGGTAACAGCATCCGCAAGAGCTGCCTGCAAATAAACGTGCTGCCATACTTGAAAAAATGGATGTAAATGCGGCTGCACAGGTTACTGAAAAGATGCGTATAAATTAAAAATTTAATACAAAGAAAAATTATAAAATAAGTGCACTGATTGCTCCGAATACACCTGCAGATGCCAATCCCATAATGATGCCTGCAAGCATAACACCGAGCATAACAGCGATAACGCTTGATTTAAAATCCATGTCAAGGAAACTTGCAGCAAGTGTGCCGGTCCATGCTCCTGTACCGGGAAGAGGAATGCCTACAAAAAGCAGCAGAGCAACAAATAATCCTCTTCCTGCTTTTTCCTGAAGCTTTTTTCCGCCTTTGTCACCTTTTTCAATACAAAATGTAAAAAATCCGCCTATAATAGGTTTATCTGCGCCCCATTCAAGAACTTTTCTCGCAAATAAAAAGATAATGGGAACGGGAAGCATATTTCCGATTATTGATATAATGTAGGACGGAACAAGAGGAAGTCCCTGGGCAACTGCATAGGGAATAGCACCACGAAGTTCAACTAACGGAAACATTGAAATAAAAAAAACAATAATAAACTGCATTAAAAAATCCTTTCTTATATATGGTTATTATACAAATAATATGTGATTTTTTTCGATTTTTAACCCCGCTATGTTATATATGCAGGCAACCTTTGATTTATGTTACGATTATCCCGCAAGTCATAATTGATTATTCATTGTACTGGCTTGCGGGAATATTTGATTATAAGACTTTTGATAAAAATTCTTTCAGTCGTGCATTCTGTGGATTTCCAAAAAGTTCAGCAGGTTCATTTTCCTCCATAATAACACCTTCATTAAAGAACATGACTCTGTTTGCAACTTCTCTGGCAAATCCCATTTCGTGTGTAACTATAACCATAGTCATACCGTCTTTTGCAAGTTCTTTGATAAGTTCCAATACCTCACCGACCATCTCAGGGTCAAGTGCCGATGTAGGCTCATCAAAGAGCATAACGTCGGGATTCATGGCAAGAGCACGAATAATTGCGATACGCTGTTTCTGACCGCCTGAAAGAACAGAAGGATATGCGTTTTCCTTGTCTTCAAGTCCGATTCTTTTAAGTAATTCTCTTGCTTTTTCTGCAGCTTCCTCTTTTGTCATTTTCTTTCTTTTAACAGGTGCGAGCATAATATTTTCAAGTACCGTCATATTTTCAAAGAGATTAAACTGCTGGAAAACCATACCAATTTTTTCACGTATTGTATTTATATCGACAGAATCATCTGTAATATCTGTGCCCTCAAATAATATCTGTCCGTCAGTTGTGCTTTCAAGAAGGTTTAAGGAGCGCAGAAATGTTGATTTTCCACAGCCGGACGGACCTATTATTGCTACAACATCACCTTTTTTTATTGTCGTCGAAATTCCTTTTAAAACCTCATGTTTTCCAAATGATTTGTGAAGGTTATTTACTTTTATCAATGGTACATTTTCGTTATTTAAAGTATTATTAGTTTCGCTCATTTGCTCTAAGTCTCCTTTCAAGTGCATTTGCAACAGATGTGAGTGCAATAACTATTACGAGGTAGATTACTGCGACAGTTATAAGAGGAAGGAAAGCATCGTATGTATTGCTTCGTATGATGTCACCTGCTTTAGTGAGGTCAACGATAGCAATATAACCACTGATTGATGTTTCTTTTATAAGGCTTATAAACTCGTTGCAAAGTGCAGGAAGTGCATTTTTGAATGCCTGTGGAAGTACGATTGAAGTCATTGTCTGTCTGTAGTTAAGACCGAGACTTCTGCCGGCTTCAAACTGTCCGTGGTCTATTGAATTGATACCGGAACGTATAACTTCGGCAACATATGCTGCTGAGTTTAATCCGAATGCAATAATTGCGACAAGTATTTTTGAATTTACTGATACAAGTATAATATAGTAGAAAATCAAAAGCTGTACCATTGCAGGTGTTCCACGGACAACTGTAAGATAAATCTTACATATAAGATTAGGAATAGGCAGTGTGCCGTTGTTGTCGTGAGTTGTTCTTATAAGTGCGATAATTGCACCGAGGATAATTCCCATGATAACGGCAAATATTGTAATTACTATAGTATTTGCAAAACCTTTTACAAGGTAGTTGTATCTGTGGTCTGATATGAAATTATCGTGAAATCTCTGTGCTAAAGACTGAGCTTTTATCGCTGCTTTGTAGTCTTTTACGATAATTACCTGTTTTGCTGTTGTGTATGAATCTGTGAAATCGACATTTTTAAGACGATCCTCAGTTACGGTCATTCCGGCACATCCGACATCAACTTTTCCTGATGTAACGGCGGCAATGATTGAATCAAATTCCATATCTTCAACTTGAAGTTTCATATCAAGTTCATCACATACAGCCTGCATCATGTCTATATCAAGACCTGTAATCTGATTGTTATCATAATATTCATAAGGTTTAAATGCGGCATTTGTACCGACTTTTAAAGTGCCGTTTTTGCCTGAGACATTTTTCTTTTTATAAGGAAACTTACCTTTTTCTTCATCTTTACCTGTATAGTTTTTCTTTATGTCTGCAAGAGTTCCGTCTTTTTGAAGCTTAGCTAATGCGTCGTTTATTTTGCTTTTTAATTCGCCATTTGACTTATCTATACATATAGCATAATCTTCAACTGCAAATTCTTCTTCAAGAATTTTTAATTCAGTGTTTTTTTCAGTGTATGCAAGGGATGGCTGTTCATCAAGGATAACACAGTTTATTTTGTCATCTTTGAGTGCCTGTATGGCATCAGTACCTTTATTGTAACGTTCAACAACAGTACCTTCTTTGTCACCTTCATAATCCGATGCATATATGTCACCGGTTGTACCGATTTGAACACCGATTTTTTTACCGGTTATGTCATCGACACATGTAATGGCATTTTTCTCGGCTTTTTTAAGTTTCTGTTCGTTAGAATAGTTTTTGTAACATATTCCGGCGATGATAATGGCAACGCAGACAACTGCAAATACCACATAGCTGATTAGATTTTTTTTCTTTCTTGTCATCATCGTAGTCCTTTCAATATTTGTAAAATGCGTTTATATTGCAATCAGTGGCAGGTATGAAAAATGCTGATACATGTTTGACACCGATTGCCATGGAACATATAAATTTTATAATATCATATATTTATTTCAGGGTCAAAAAAATATAATTGAAAACCGGCACTACGAAAAATAAATCAATTGTTAAAATAAGTAAACAACAGCCACAGCGAAAATAATTCAAATGCGTATATACTTGACTTTACATTCCAATCATGGTTTACTTAATTATGTTTATGATATTATGAAAGATGAGGACACAACATGAAAAAGAAATTACTTTTATTGCTTACGGCTGTACTTGCAATTTTATGTATGGCAGGATGCGGTTCAGACAAAAATTCAAAATCGGGAAAGAGCGATGATAAATCAGAGACAAAGACATACAAAGTAGGTATTGTTCAGTATGTAGATGATGCATCACTCAATCAGATTCAGAAGTCAGTTCAGGAAGAGCTTGATAAAAAAGGAAAAGAACTCGGAGTAAAGTTTAATTATAAAGATTATACTTTCAATGGTCAGGCAGACCAGTCTACTTTAAACCAGATTATGACAGAACTTGTATCTGACGAAGTAGATCTTATTATTCCTATTGCGACACCGACAGCACTTATTGCACAGTCAGCTACAGAGGATAATCAGATTCCAGTTGTATTCTCAGCTGTGACAGATCCGGTTTCAGCAGGACTTGTTGCAAGTATGGACAGTCCGGGAGCAAATATCACTGGAACAAGTGATGCGATTGACACACAGGCTATTATGGAACTTATACTTAAAGCCAACAGTAAGACAAAGAAAATCGGTTTGTTGTACGACAAGAGTCAGGATTCATCAAAACAGGCTATAGCGGATGCTAAGAAATTCTGTGAGGAGAATAGTATTGATGTAGTTGAAAAAACAGGTACTACAAATGATGAGGTTGCACTTGCAGCAGATGCACTTGTGGCTGCAAAAGTTGACGCTGTATTTACACCGACAGACAATACTATAATGAAAGCTGAACTTGCAATTTATGAAAAATTTGCAGATGCTAAAATACCTCACTATACAGGAGCTGATTCGTTTGCGCTTAACGGAGCGTTTGCAGGTTATGGTGTAAATTATAAAGAACTTGGTACAGAAACAGCCGACATGGTAGTTGATATTCTTGTAAACGGGGCAAAACCGGGAGAGATAGCCGTAAAAACACTCAACAATGGTATTGCAACAGTAAATACGGAAATTGCTGAGCAGATTGGTCTTGATTACAGCGGCTTTAAGGATATATGTGAAAAAGTTGTTGAGACAAAAACAGCAAAAGAGTTTGAATAAAATTATTTTATAATATAGAAGTATCTGTATAAAATTTATTAAGATAACCCATATCAAGCACGCTTAGGCGTGCTTGATATGGCATGGAGGGAAAAATGGGCTCTATTTTTACTATTTCAATATTACAGAGTGCTTTAGAACTCGGCTTTATATATTCGCTTGTAGTTCTTGCACTTTTTGTGTCTTTTAGTATATTAAATATCGCTGACCTTTCGACTGACGGATGTTTTACACTTGGATGTGCAGTCGCAGCTTCAGTGACTATTTCGGGTCATCCGATACTTGCATTGTTTATGGCGATGGGTGCCGGAATAATTTCTGGTTTTATCACGGCATTTTTACAGACGAGAATGGGCGTTGAATCAATACTTGCAGGTATTATCGTAAATACGGGATTATATACAATAAACATTGCTGCAATGGGATTTTCGTCAAATATGAATCTGTTTAAATGTGACAGTATATTTACACTTGTGAGAGATTTTATACAAAATCACATGGGTGTAGGTGCGGTTGAGATATTGGTAAGAAAAGGCTGGTATAAGCTTATTCTTGTTGCAGTTATAGTAATCATAGTGAGTGTGCTTTTAAGCGGATTTTTGGGGACGAGACTTGGTTTGTCAATAAGAGCGACAGGTGACAATGATGCGATGGTAAAGGCTTCAAGTATAAATCCTAAATTTACGATAACGGTTGGACTTTGTCTTTCAAGTGCCATGACGGCATTGTCCGGAGGACTTCTCGCACAATACCAGAAATCCTGTGATATAAATCTTGGAACAGGTATGGTAACTATTGCCCTTGCCAGTCTGATAATCGGTGAGACACTTGTCGGAAAAGGTACAATGCTTAGAAGAATAATAGGTGTTGTATTCGGAAGCTGTCTTTATAGATTTATAGTTGCAATAGCAATAAGAATAAATGTTCCGGCAGAGTGTCTTAAACTTGTGTCTGCGATTATCGTAGCTGTTGCAATAGCATTTCCGTACATAAAAGAGAAGGCAAAGTTTGCAAAACATAAATATGCTGAGATTGCCAGAAGAAAGAAAGAAGGTGCTGTATAATGGAAAAGATGCTGGAATTAAAGAATGTATGCAAGACATTTAACCCGGGTACGGTTAACGAGAAAAAGGCATTGACAGGACTTAATCTTGTACTTGAACATGGTGATTTTGCTACCATAGTCGGAAGTAACGGAGCAGGAAAATCTACGATGTTCAATGCGATAACAGGTGCATTTTTTACTGATGAAGGCGCTATTATTCTTGACGGTGAGGATATAACATTTAAAAAAGAGTATTTCAGAAGTAAGGATATAGGTCATCTTTTTCAGGATCCGCTTCTTGGAACGGCACCGCATATGACTATAGAAGAAAATATGGCACTTGCCTATCTGAGGGCGTCAACTGGAAAAGCTGCATTTTTAAGCAGGATTTCCAAGAAAGAGAAACAGAAATTCAGAGAACATCTCTCATTGCTTGGCATGGGGCTTGAGGACAGAATGAAAAATCCTGTCGGACTTTTATCTGGAGGACAAAGACAGGCACTTACGCTTCTTATGGCGACAATGGTAACGCCGAAACTGCTTCTTCTTGATGAGCATACGGCAGCTCTTGACCCTGCGACGGCGGAAAAGGTGCTGAAATTGACAAAAGATATAATAAAAGAAAGAAATATAACATGCCTTATGGTTACGCACAATATGCATCAGGCACTTGAACTTGGAAACAGAACGCTTATGATGGACTCAGGACACATAGTCTTTGATGTGAAAGGTGAGGAGAGAGCGAAGCTGACTGTTGATGACCTTCTCAGAAAGTTCAAAGACAATGCAGGAAAAAGTCTTGACAATGACCGTATTTTATTATCAAATGCCGAAAATGAGTGAAATGGTGAAAAATGTCGAAAACATATCGAAAAAGGGGGTTATATATAGGATATTATCTTTGAAAAAAAAGTTATTTTTTGGTAAAATTAACTATATGTTTTATTTGGGGTAAAAGGTACAGAGAGTTGTACTTAAAATGGGAAAGAGAGTGATGGGATGATAAAGATTGCGTTATGTGATGATAATGAAATCGAGAGGGGCATCCTGAAAAACGTCATTGAGGGATTATTGAAGGAAATCGGATATGGAGTACAGATATTTGAGTTTCCTTCAGGTGAAAAGTTACTCCGAAATTATTCAAGGGGCGATTATGAACTGATTTTTTTAGATGTCCAGATGAAACAGTTAGATGGCATTGAAACAGGAAAGGCAATAAGAGAAAAGGATGCACAGGTTGAAATCGTATATGCGACAGGCAGTGAGGAATACATGAAAGAGGGATATGATGTTCATGCATTGGCGTATATGTTGAAACCGTACAGGCCGGAAAAAGTCAGGGAAACGCTTGTGTATTACCTGAAAAAGTATGATGTTGAAAAGGAAAACAGTACAGCGGCGATGCTGGAAATCACTATTCAGCAGAAAAAGATTTTTATTAGACAGAGAGATATTTATTGTCTTGAATCTATGGGAAGGATAGTAAGTATTTATTGTAAAAATAATGTATTTAAGGTATATGCCAGACTTGGAGAACTGGAAGAAAAACTTGATCCCGAGATGTTTTTAAGGTGCAATCAGAGTTATATTGTTAATATTCTTTGGGTAAAAGATATTGTTGATTATGATTTTTATATGCCGGACAATAAACTTGTTCCCATAAGAAAGAGAGACAAGAAGGAGATTATTCAGAAGTTTTATAATAAGCGCAATGAGACCGATACGCATATGGAAAAAGTTTTCTGATTCGTGAAGGTTAAAAAATACGCTTTGAAAGGAGGGGGCAGAATGTCAGAGAAAAATACAATACTTATCGTTGACGATAAGGAAGTAAATAGAGAATGTCTGATAAAGCTGTTGGAAGATGATTACAATATTCTTGAAGCGTGTGACGGGGAAGAAGCTATTGAAATTCTTGATAAAAATAGGGATATCATATCTGCCGTGGTGCTTGACATAATTATGCCGAAACTTGATGGTTACGGTGTACTCAATGAGATGTCATACAGGAAAATGCTGCCAAAGATACCGGTTATAGTGACTTCAGTTGACGGTGATGAAGCATCAGAGTTAAAATCGTTGTCACTTGGAGCAAGTGATTTTCTTGGCAAGCCGTATAATCCCATTATTGTTAAAAAGAGACTTCAAAATATAATACACCTCAAAGAAACAGCATCGCTTGTGAATTATCTTCAGATGGATACTTTGACAGGTGTGTATTCAAAGGAGACATTTTCTAAAAAAACGAAAGAAATTTTAAAGCATAGTAAAGATAAGAAGTATGCAATTGTGTATTCTGATATAGAGAACTTTCAGCTTTTAAAAGACTTGTTTGGAGAAAAAACAGGCGATAACCTTTTGGTGTTTATGGCGAAAGTGCTTAAACATTATGTAAATGACAATGAACTTTGCGGAAGAATAGAAAATGAACATTTTGTTCTTCTGAAAGAGTATGATAAGAAAAGTCTGCACAATGACCTTGACATCATAGTAAAGACGGTAAACGATTTTCCGGTAAATATGAATCTCAGGCTTAGATTTGGAATTTATCTTATTGATACCGCAAAGATGTCAATGCATGCGATGATAAACAGAGCAATACTTGCAGTTGACACGATAAAGGGCAGATATGGAAGGTATATCGCATATTATGATAAGGAAATCTGGGAAAAGCAGGTTCATGAACAGGAAATATTAAACTGTATGGAAGATGCGATAAAAGAAGAACAGTTTAAGGTATATTTCCAGCCGAAGTATGACTTGAATTCAGAAAAGGTTGCCGGTGCAGAGGCATTGGTCAGATGGGTACATCCGGAAAAAGGCTTTATGAATCCGGGAGAGTTTATACCATTGTTTGAAACAAATGGCTTCATAACGGAACTTGACAAGTTTGTATGGGACAAGACATGCAGTTACATACAGGGATGGAAAGAAAAAGGTTATCCTATTGTACCTGTGTCGGTAAATGTATCAAGAACGGATATATACAATCCTGATTTTATTGATATTATTATGGGAATTATCAATAAACATGGTCTGAAACCTGAGAATATACATCTTGAGATTACAGAGACGGCGTACACGGAAAATCCGCATCAGATAATTGAGGAAGTTAAAAAGTTGAAACTTCTCGGTTTTGTTATTGAAATGGATGACTTTGGTTCAGGGTATTCATCGCTTAATATGCTCAACGAACTTCCGATTGATATTTTAAAACTGGATATGGGATTTGTTCAGGGTGACCTTAGCATGAACAGCAACAATATACTAAGCTTTATCATAAGTCTTGCGAAATGGATGGATTATGCGGTAGTTGCAGAAGGCATAGAGACGGAGGAGCAGATACAAATGCTTAGGAACATGGATTGTAATTTTGTTCAGGGATATTATTATGCAAAGCCTATGCCGCCGGAAGAGTTTGAGAGACATCTTGTTGAACATAGTATTTTAAACAATGATATGGAAGGTCTTGAAATGAACTTTTCTGATACAGAGTTTAGAAAATCTCCAGGAGTTATGCTTATAGTTGATGACCTTGTTTTAAATAGAAAAATATTAAGTTCATCATTCAGCAGATATTTTAAGACAGTCGAAAAAGAGAATGGTGCGGAGGCACTGGAATACATAAAAGAACATGCGGATGAGATTGATGTTATCATGCTTGATTTGGTTATGCCGGTTATGGATGGATTTACTCTTATGAAGCAGTTGAAATTGGAAAATAAATATTCACATATCCCTATTATCGTAACATCGCAGGGAAATGATAAGAGTGTTGAAAAGTCATTTGCTCTTGGAGCAACGGATTTTGTTGAAAAGCCGTACAACCCAAGGATTATCATGCACAGAGTACAGAATGTCGTTATGGCGTACAAAAATGCAAAAGCTGAGGCAACAAAGGAAGCTGAGAAAAACGACAGTGTTTCATAGCATTTAAAGAAAAGGAACGGTTATATCATCATGTGATATAGCGGTTCTTTTTTTATAGAATATAACTATTTTTTATTTGTAAATTATATATGTTATATATGAAATCTCAAGATTTTGTTGGTTTTAGCCGAAATAAAGAATAGGTGTTACTGTTCACACCAAAGGTGTGAATGGAAACGGATAAGTTAGTGATGAAAGGTGAGAAATCAATGAATGTGAATATAAGAGACATATATAACCGTTCAACAAATGTATCTGGCACTATGGCAGGAGTTTTAAACGGTTCAATGCTTGCCATTGGCAGTAAAGGACAGGTTGTTCAGGGTGTTGTTTCAAAAGTTTCAAATCAGATTTCCATCAACTTTAACGGTGTTGAGGTGGCGATACCAAAGACCGCAGTACAGAATGCCAAGGAGGGCGAAACAAGAAATTTTAAGATAATGGATGTGTCGAAAGATAATATCGTGCTGAAAGAAGTTGGAAACAGTGGTTTGACATCAGAAGCGGCGGTCGTTAGCCATACGATGGTAAGCTCAGGTGTAAACTCGGGAACTTATGGTTACAGGACAAGTGTTTCGGGAAACTCCGGCAGTTCGGATGCCGCAGCGGCAAAGTCTGAGATGAACAAAAATCTGGCGGTTCTTACAGGTGATGATTACAAAACAATGGAGGAGTCAGAAGGCTCTGTTGACAAATGTGAGGAAGAGTATGTTGACAAAGCTGTGGAGAAGATTAAACAGCAAAAACTTAATAACGAAGCGAACAGAGAAGAAAACAGAAAAGCTGTTGATGAATTCGAAGAAGAGCTTAAAAAAATTCAGGCCACAGGTATTCTTGATTCGAAAGCAGAAACAAAGTTAAAAAAAATTTTAGAAAATTCGGATATTCCGGTTACATCAGAAAATATTTCAAGAATTGTATCGGCAATTCAGATGAGCAGTTCGGCTTTGAATATGTCTGATGATACAAAGGCATATATTGTTGGAAATGGGCTTACGCCTACAATAGAAAATATATATCATGGTCAATATTCTGGAAGTGATGCTGTAGATGGGAGTATATATGATACTGAAGTCTGGGAACAGATTTTGCCACAGGTCGAAAGGCTTATAGATGCCACAGGCCTTGATAATGAAAGTGCTATTGCTGATGCAAAATGGCTTTTTGCAAATGACCTTCCTGTTACCGCTGATGCACTTAGAACAATGTCTGTATTAAATGATATAAGTTCTGATATGTCAGTAAAAACTCAATTTGAACAGATATTACAGTCTGTAGCGGCAGGAGCAAATCCTGAGCAGGCATCACTTGATACGTCAGAATTTGTTATTGCCAGAAGCATAATAAACAATTTTGCAGGTATTACGGACGCTGATATATCAACAGCGGTAAAAGCAATGGCAGGAGATGCAGCTTTTATAAATGAAAATTATTCGGGAAACGGTGTATTAAATCTTGAACTTTTAAGAATGGCGGCAGCATATAATAACACAAATCCGGCGGCAGCAGATATTTCTTCAAATAATATTCCGACTACGGTAGTTGAGGGAATGAGTGACATGCAGGTGGAAGAGGTCATGGCAAAGAGATATATCGCAGAGATATGTCTCAAAATGACATCACAGTCTGTTATGAGCATGAGACAGAAAGGAATAGACGTAAATACTGCACCGTTGGAGCAGGTAGTAGAGGCGTTGAGGGATGAAGAAAATTCTGTATTTACTGCAGGTATGACGGGTAAGGCAAGTGAGGATGAACTTAGTCTCTTACAGGAGACAATGCAGCAGAAAACCGATATAGCAAATGCACCGGCATCACTTATCGGAAGAACGGTAAGGCAGCAGAATCTACTTACATTAAATGAACTTCATGCAGCGGCTTCAAGCGAGACATATGGCAGACAGCAGTATGGACAGATTTATGAGATGGTTTCAACACAGGCAGATGCATCTTATGGGGATTCTATTCAGAAAGCGTTTGCAAGTGTTCCAAATCTTCTTAAAGAGCTTGGCATGGAAGATACAAATGCGAATGAGAGAGCAGTAAGAATATTGGGCTATAATGGTATGGAGATTACTGAGGAAAATGTACTTTCGGTCAAGGAATATGATACTGTTTTAAACAGAGTTATTGATAATATGAAGCCGTCAACTGTTCTTGAAATGATAAGACAGGGTGACAATCCACTTGATACTTCGATAAATGAACTTGACAGCAAACTTACGGCTATAAATGCATCTAAAGATTTGAGTTCAGAAGAAAAATACAGTAAATATCTTTGGCAGCTTCAGAAATCAGGTGACATATCTGAGCAGGAAAGAGAAGGTTATATTGGCATTTACAGACTTTTGAATAATATTGAGAAATCCGATGGTGCAGCTATAGGTGCTGTGTTGCAGACCGACAGGGAGATGACGCTTGGAAATCTTCTTACAGCAGTAAGAACGATGAAAAACCAGGGAATAGATAAAAAGATTGATGATGATTTTGGAGGTCTTAAAGAACTTAATTACATGGCTTCATCAATAACAGAACAGATAGATGCCGGGTTTAATACGGCAGATATGTCAGGTGACAGTTCAAAAGACGGAACTGACAGCAATGCATCGCAAAGTGATAATACTGCGGGAAGATATTTTGATACGCTTGTTTCAGATACGTTGGATGAGATATCACCGTCAAAACTCAGTGAGATTTCAGATGGTGATGTTGAAAAGATGCTTGATACATCACTTGAAATGTTTACACAGCAGGTAAAAGAGGCTGATGCGGATAAAGAGACGGAAAAAGCATATTATGATAAGAAAGCTGAAGATTTAAGGAATATTGCGAGTGAGAGTGCCGAAGCTAAAAATATGCTTTCGGAGCTTGAGATACCTGCTACGATAGAAAATATTGAGGCGGCAGTGAATTATATAGAGAATTCATACAGTCCATTAAAAGAAAGTTATAAGAGGAAAAATGTGCTTGATGATGACGAGCAGGCAGAGTTCGATGAAGTTATAGACAGTGTGGCAGATGCACTTGGTTCTGAAGAAAGTATTCAGAAAAAATGCAAACAAGCCGAAAAATATATGGAAGATATATTAAATAAGTCATATGAAAAGCCGGATGCAGATTATGAAGATTTAGAAAAACTTAGAACACTTTCTAAGGGAATAAGCTTAAATATGTTTATGACAGAAAGAAGAAGTTATGATATTCCTATCAAAACAGGAGATACCATAACAAACATGAACGTTACACTTATAGCAAACGGTGATGAAAAAGGAAAAGTGAAGGTTAGTATAAGCGGAAATGATACCGACAGTGATGAAGTCTCAGCTTTAGGTGATGTTAGTGTAGAACTTAAAGTGACAGGAGACGCATTGAAAGGTTATGTTTTTGCAGGGGAAAGACATGGCTATGAACTTTTGAAAGATTCATCAGAGATGCTTTTAGAGGGATTAAAAGCCGGTGGATTTGACGTAAAAAACATATCATATGGAATGAATAGAGTTTCAGGAACAGGTGGATTTGCAGCAGGTGAAAGTGATGCAGATACATCAAAACTTTATAAAGCGGCAAAGATTGTTACGGCACACCTCGTATCGGTGATTAAACAGTAAAAGATTGGTGTGACAGTGGGATATATCAAAGAAAGGAAAGGGAAACTTCATGAAAATAAATCATAATATATCAGCTCAGCTTGCAAATGTAAATTTAAAAAAGAATAATGACAGATTGTCATTGAGCATGCAGAAATTGAGTTCAGGTTACAAGATTACAAAGGCAGCAGATGATTCGGCAGGTCTTGCTATTTCAAACAAGATGCGTACACAGATACGTGCGCTTGACCGATCTGCACAGAACGCTGAGGATGGTGTTTCTATTATTGAATCAGCAGACGGAGCATTAGCAGAAATTCATAGTGTATTACAGCGTGTGCGTGAGTTATGCGTGCAGAATGCAAATGATACATATACGTTGGAAGACAGAGAGACAGCACAGAAAGAGATAGATCAGCTTATGGATGAAATAGATCGTATCTCAAGCACGACTGAATTTAATGGAAGAAGCCTTTTTGACGGTTCAGCGTCAAGAACAATAGCAAGCAGTGTCGATGGAGTAAAAGCTTTATCTGTATCGATGGAGGCAACAGCCGGAACTTACACAATTGCTAGTGCAACAAGCGGAACATGTGGTAAGGTGACCGGAGTTTTGACGGGGGTTACATTTCCAGCAGCTACAGATACATCAATAAGCATAAATGGTGAAACAATTGCAATAAATAAAGGTGATTCGAAAGCTGATGTTGAGAAAAAGATAGTTTCAGCATGTTCTAATATGAATCTTTCTTATGATTCAGCAGCAACAGGAACTGTGACATCTAATGTTGCAGGTTATGATTACTATGTACAGGTAAAATTTGCTGATGGAAGTAAATCTAAACTTGATGATGGCAGAGGAACAGATGCAACGGTAACATTGAAGGATGTACCGGAAGGACAAGTTGGATTTACAGCAAATGCAAAAGTAAGTGCATCTGGAAATAAAATAAACATTATAGATAATGATGGATTTGAGATGAATGTTGAACTTCCGACAAATGATGGAACTGCTAAGCCATACAATAATATTAACTTTGATGTTTATGATGCTGGATTTATGACAATTCAGATTGGAGCAAATGAGCATCAGACACTTGACATGGATCTTCCGACAGTTTCATGTGATGTGCTTGGACTTAGAAATGAAGACGGTAAAAATCTATTAAATGTTTGTACAAACTATGGTGCATCTACCGGAATTGCGCTCGCCGATTCGGCAATCAGGCAGATATCGTCAGCACGTGCAGAGCTTGGTGCATATCAGAATCGTCTTGAGACAACAGTTTCAAGTTTGAATGTATTTGGTGAGAACATGACAGAGTCAATGTCTAGAATTATTGATACTGATATGGCAAGTGAGATGACAGAGTATACACAGCTTACTGTATTGCAGCAAGCATCAACATCAATGCTTTCACAGGCAAACAATAGACCACAGACAATTATGAGCTTGCTTCAGGGAATGTAGAATTGAGATATTTCCAGTACAACGAAAAATAATTATTTGTTGTATAAGATACATTGTATTTATAATTATTACCGACAGTGTAAAAGCTGTCGGTAAAATAGTATATAAACAAATATAGACAGCTTTAGAGGAAGAAAGGGTGATATAGAGTTGACAACTGAAGAAAAGAGACAATTTACGGCAAGAATATCACAGGCAAACAAAAGTGAGCTTGTAGTGATTGTTTTTGAAATGTTTGATTATTGCATAGGGCAGGCAGAGGATGGGTTTAAAAATGGAGACTTGCAAAAAGCAGAGAAATATTTGAAAAGTGCAAAGGGATGTGTAAGCGAACTTAGAGGAAGTCTTGACCTCAAATATGAAATTTCCTACAATCTGCATAACATATACTCATTTGTAAATAAACAGCTCACGGCATCAATAGTTAGGAGAGAACCTGTAAATTTAGATAATGTCAGAGAAAACATGGGAAAACTTTGCAAAGCTTTTGAAGAAGTAGCAAAACAGGATATGTCAAAATCAGTAGTCCAAAACTCACAGCAGGTATATGCCGGACTGACTTATGGAAAAGGAACACTCAATGAAGTGTTTATGGATAATGAAGCGGCAAGGGGCTTTAGGGCTTAGAGGGATTTTGATAAATGAATAATGGACGTATGAGTAACAGACGCATGAGTAACGCAGGAAACGGTTATATATTTTTGCCCGGGGACGGCTCTCGCCTTGGAGAATGCCAGTAGCAGTACATAAGTCAGCATAAATACGCTGACTAAGTACTGATTGCCATTCAACACCCCTTGTCAAAGATATATAACCGTTTCCTGCTGTTTTCTCATAAGTATTCTACAGTATTACATTCATTTATCAAAAATCCCTTATTTATTTGATATGCATTTTAGAAGCATGATAAATGTTTTATTAGAAACAATTTTTGCGTTAAGATTAACTTATATATTCTTTTTAATTTCTTCTGCTACTGTTTCTCCGTCAGTACTTTCTCCCTGCTGCCAGTTGATGTTGATTTTATCGTCGTTCATTCTTGGGATGAGGTGTACGTGGAGATGGAATACTGTTTGTCCTGCTGCCTCACCGTTATTCTGGAGCACGTTTAAGCCATCGTAGTTATATGTGTCTTTAATTGCTTTTCCACATTTTTTAGCTATGGCAAATATTTTTTCGCCGTATTCTTCAGGGAGTTCAAAGAGATTTGATGCATGTGTTTTTGGAAGAATGATAGCGTGTCCTTTGGCTGCCGGTGCAGCGTCAAGAATTACTTTGAAGTCATCATCTTCATAGATTGAGTTTGTTGGAATCTGTCCGTTTGCAAGTTTACAAAAAATACAATTGTCGTCAATATGCTTTTTCATTTTAAAAACGTCCTTTCTTATTCATATTTATAAAAGTTAAAAATTAAATATTCTGTCAAATGATTTGAGTATGTTAAAGTTGCCTTTAGCTGTGAGCGAACCAGCCATAAATGCGTCCTGAAGACTTATCTCACCGGAAATTATTCTGTCTATAACAATGTGGTTTGATTTTATTGTGGCTGTAGCATCATCTTTTTCACCGTAGTAGCAATTTAGTTTTGAATTATCCATATCAAGAACGAGTGTACGATTTTGGTCTGATATAGACAAAGCAAACGATAATGCCATGCCGGGAATAGGATTAAAATGCGACTTAAATGCAGTTATATATTTATCATCGCTATTTGCTTTGTTTAAAATGTTTGAAATGAGAGCAGATGTGTCAACATCTGACTCCTGATTTTCGGAACCTGAATTAGAGAAAAGGCTGCCGGATTCGTTTTTTTCTGTATCGGACTCATTTGCTGAGTCATCATCCATGAGATTTTTAAATAACTGCGTAAGTTCCTCAATATCTTCTTTCTGCTTTTTCACATAGTTGTCATCAGAGACATACATGGATAGTTCTTCACTTTCCTGAGGTGTGAGTGTCATTGGCTTTACAGCCTGTGATGTTTCTATAACGGCATTACTGCTTGATGGAAATGTGACTAATTTTTTTGTAAATGTGCGGTAAAAGTTTTCGGCTTTTTTTTCTATAAGCATTCCGTAATTTGGGTCAGTCTCAAAATCTACCGAATTACTGACATATGCACATATACCGTCGCAAGGTATACCACCAAGAATTTCCCATGATTTTGTGATACTTTGTTGTGCTTCTTTTTCGCCATATGTGGTTGAGAGGACAACAGGCATCATATATAATTTTTCAATGATTTCTTTGTCTCCGTAAAGCCAGCAGGCATCAAGAAACTGTTGCAAAAGCCCGCCAATTCCAAACCATTCTACTGAAGCGGCTATAACTATGGCATCGGCTTCTTTCAAGGTTTTGGGAAGTACGGATATTCCTCTCTTATCTTCATATAAATTGTATTTATTTACATTTACATTCAATTCATCAAAAACTTTTGATATTTTATCCATGACATAAATGGTAGGGTCGTCTATAAGACCTCTTCCACCGTAATAAATATTTATTGTTGTCATAATTCTCCTCATTTCTATATATTAGGCAGCTATTTTGCGACATTTCTTTTTCCTTTGACTGTCTGTATTAAATAAATTATAAAAGAAATCAAAAATCCTGAAATAAAACCGCCAATATGTGCTGCATTATCTACACCCTGGCTGGAAAAACCACTATATAGGCTTAAAAATGCAATAAATATTATTTTTTTCAGATCAAGGTTATGCTTGTGAAAATATTTAACTAAAATAATAGCAGTCATGCCACCTATTATGCCAAAAATAGCACCCGATGCGCCAACCGACTGAATATAATTGTTTTTTGACATATTATAAAACATTGAAGTCAGACCTGCAATAATACCGGATGAAAAATAGACTATAATATAATTCATGCGTCCGATTGCAAGCTCAAAATAACTTCCTATGAATAAAAGAACAATCATATTATTGTATATATGGTCTATTCCTGCATGTACAAACATACATGTCAAAAGACGATAAAATTCACCGTGGTTTATGACAAGGTTCCAGTCAAGTGCCAGTTTATTGCTTATGTCATTAGAACCGGGAGGTGATAAGATTGATATGACAATAAATATTATGACATTGAGAATAATAATTCCTATGTTCATAACAGCCAGCCGTATGTTGACTTCTTTGTCAAAGATAGAGGTGCTGTCCTTGAAATCTATTTTTGTGGAATTTTGAAGAAGCATATTTTCGATGGGTTCTCTAAGTATAAGAAAATCATCACATGCAGTTTCGTATATCATAAGTCTGTTTGCACACGGAACTATTCGCCAATAACTTACATTATTATTTAGTAATCGTTTTATACAATTGTCGTCATCACTTATGATAATGTATAAAAAACGATATCTTAAACAATTCATATTTTGGATGAAATTTCGTATCTGCAGAGAAATATTCTCGAATTGTTCTCTCGTATATATATTTCCGGTTTGTTCATCTACAGTTACTATAGCGAGTGTACTCTCGGCAGTCGTTTTTACGTTTAGAAAAATTCCGGGTATATTTAATATTATTTTTTGATATTGCATCAGACTGAAAATTTCATTCAGTGAATTTATCATAAAAACAAAATACTCCTTATTTTTTTATGCAATGGTCAAAATATCCTTTGAGCCTATCGTCATATTATCTATAATAGCATAACAAGCATGTATGGTCAAAAATATTATGGTATTTAATGCTGTCGCTATTTGTTGATAAGCAGACGTAAATTGTCGAAAAATTAAGCTATATGACGCATGATTAAGGTGGAAAAGCTATTAGCAGCGGTTTAATATATATATGGTACCAAAATTGAAGATTAACATGATTGGAGGGAAAAACATGACGTATTTTCTAAAAAATTATGATGGTGTGCTTCTGATGCTTATAGCAGGAGGAGTGACTATACTTATAAAAAGTATAGTTGCATATATATATACGGGGCTTTTACATCAGGCACAACAGATTTCTACAACAAAGAATAAATGGATGCGCAATATGGTGTGCAAATATGAAACTACATATAAGATGAATCTTAAAATAAATGATACGAAAAGTCTGGTTCTTATGCAGATGAAAGATGTGAAATACGCAGGAATAAGTCTTTATAATTTGAAAAACACAGGAATTTATGGTTTTGCATTTACAGGAATAATCTATGCTGTATATATGATAGGTGGATTTTATGAAAAATTTAACAGAGAGTGGTACATAAAAATGTCTGCTGTTATGTTGATAATAACTTTTGCAATATGGGTTTCTGAGCTGTTTTTACAGTTAAAGCAAAAGGACAAGCTGCTTGAGGCACAGTTATATGATTATCTGGAAAATACACTTGAACCGCACCTTAGCAGAGGCATTTTACAAACTAAAAATCAGGATGCAGAGGAAAATGAAGAAAAGCTGCAGGGTACTGATGGTGAAGCGTCTGAAAAGAATAAGACGGGAAAGAATGTTGAAATTATGGCAGAAAGAAATAATAAAAGTGAAGATAATGAATACGGGCAGGAAGAACTTGAGCTGTTCAAAGAAGTGATGGAGGGAATTTATGGAGAAGAAATATAGCATTTCAGATGCTTCAAGACAGGTTGAGGTTGAAAATCATGTTTTAAGATATTGGGAGGAGGAGTTGGGATTAAATATACACAGAAATTCTAAGGGGCATAGATTTTACACCGACAGAGATATAAAGGTGTTGAGAGATGTAAAGGATTTGAAAGAACAGGGATTTTTGCTTAAGGCAATAAAATTGATTGTACACGATATAGATAATATAAGAAAGATGAATCCAAATGAGTTGTACAAGCTGAGGGAGGAATTGAACCAGAAGGTACAGGACGAAGAAGAAAACGTATCACGGGGAAATACAAATGATAACGTTGTGGTTGCAATAAATACGTCTGCGGTAAAAGCAGTAAGAACAAATACAACTCATGAGGTTTCGGCAGGTTCGGAGGAAAAAATTAGAAAATTTGAGATGCTTTTGAGAAAAATGATAACAAAAGTAGTAGAGGAAGGGCAGAAGGAATCCGAGGAACGAATATCGGAGAATGTATCGACAAAGCTAATGAAAGAACTTAACTATATTATGATGCAAAAAGACGAGGTGGCGGTACAACAGACAAAACTGCTTGAGGAAATTCTGGACAAACTTAAAAAGCAGGGCGTGGAAGAGGCTGCGGCAACATGCCAGATAAAACAGATTAAAACGAAGGAAAAGCAGGATAAAAAGAATAAAGAAAAAAATAAGACAAAGAGGGGGCTTAGAATTTTCGGATAAAATATGCATAGAAATGCGGCAGTAAATGGTATCAGCCGGGGCAAAATTTTTTTGCCCCCGGTAAAACAAAAAATGAATTATCAAGTTCGGTATAATAACCTAAAATCAGGCAATCTAAAAATAAAACAAAAAAATTGAAAAAAAGTGTTGACATATGTAAATCTGTTTGATATAGTATAGAAGTCGCGTGAGACAAGCGAGACAAACGAAAGGGATCTTAGCTCAGCTGGGAGAGCATCTGCCTTACAAGCAGAGGGTCACAGGTTCGAGCCCTGTAGGTCCCATTGCAACACTTTTTGTTGCTACAATTTAATATGGCGGGATAGCTCAGTTGGCTAGAGCACACGGTTCATACCCGTGGTGTCGTGGGTTCAAATCCCTCTCCCGCTACTTCAAATCCTCTGAATATTTTCAGAGGATTTTTTGTGTAATAGGAAAAGATGTGAACTGCAAATAGTTTTAATAAAAAAGGAGAGTTAAATATGAGAGTTGGAATGGGATATGATGTTCATAAATTAGTTGCAAATCGTGATTTAATACTTGGCGGTGTAAAAATTCCTTATGAAAAAGGTCTGCTTGGACATTCTGATGCGGATGTTTTACTTCACGCTATTATGGATGCATTGTTAGGTGCAGCGGCACTTGGAGATATAGGAAAACATTTTCCGGACACAGATGACAGATATAAAGGAATTTCGAGTATTAAACTTTTAAATGAAGTCGGAAAACTTCTTGATGAAAAATGTTATATTATAGAAAATATAGATGCTACAGTAATCGCACAGCGTCCGAAATTAAGGAATTATATTGATGCTATGCGTAAAAATATTGCGCAGACACTCGGAATTGATATAGAGCAGGTTAATGTCAAAGCGACTACAGAAGAAGGACTTGGATTTACAGGAAGTGGAGAGGGAATATCTTCGCAGGCAATATGTTCATTATCTTCTATGTACGACTATTCTGTTGATATGACAAAAATGCACCCGGCAGGATGTGCCGGATGCAAGGGCTGTACTAACAAAAATTAGTCTATTGCGTTATTTAATATGCGTCTGAAAACAGGTGCAATCTGGGCGGCAACAATGGCTTTTATCGTGTCAAGTACTATGAATGGTAAGAAGCCTGCGATAAATGCCGCCTTTAAATTTATTCCGCCAATAATCATTATCCATATAGAACCGAAAACATCAACAAATACAGCCGATATAATTGCCGCTATGGTAAATGAAATTCTGTTATATTCGCGTTTGCAGAATATAGGTAAGAGAATTGCAATGATAACAAATGCGAAAGAGTATCCGCCGTACTGACCAAATAAATAACCGATGCCGCCCTGACCGCCTATAAAGACAGGAACACCTACAGCACCGAGAAGAAGCCATACAAGAGATATGAGGAATGACTGTTCAAGTGCAAAAACCAGTCCAATCAATGTCACGACAAAGTTAAGTGCCGTGATATGTGTGCCGTTTGGAAGAGGTATGCTTATGTAGGCAGATACACAGAGTACTGCGGCAAAAAGTGCCATAAGTACAAGGTTTTGAGTTGCAAAAGTGTTTTTGTTTTTGGTAATAGAATTGTTCATTTTTATCCTCCATTTTATACAATTATTTTTAACTGCAAATGAAAGTATATATTTAAAAAAAAGAGTTGTCAACCTTTAACTAAATATGGTTGACAAAAGAGGGGCATCAAATATATACTGTTATAGTAGGTTTTTTGAAAAAGAAATGAGGTTTAGCGTGCATAAAAATTGTGGGAAAATAAGAAATTACTTTGCAGCATTGTCAAAGCCTGCCGGTTTTGAAAATTGGGTGATAGCCAAGGTAGAGATAAAATCAGCTGTGACTGCAAGTGAACTGGAGAGTAATTTAAACAGTGATGAAATTAATGTACTGATAAAAAAGAAGAAAAAGGATTATGCATTGATTATTGTTGAAGATAATATTGTAAGTTTTGAAGTTTATCTTATCAGAATAGTTAACAAAAGCAATGACGGATTTAATATGTCATCATCTGAAAGCTGTAAAAAGAATAAAGCAGATTTTTTGCAATATCTCTCTGATGAAAATATGTTTTTGGAAAATACAATTTCATTTAATAAAAATGAGATAATGGAATTTGTGTGTGGTGTCGGGGACAGCAATCCGATTCACAGAACCGAAAATGCAGTTGTTCCGGGACTTTTAATGTTTGAGCAATTATTGGAGCTGTACAGTGTATTATCGTGTGAAATTAAATATATACTACCTGTTTTTGAGGAGGAAAAGATTGAAATTTACAGGAAAACTGACGGATTGGAAGCATGGATATGGCGGGATGCTGACAAAAAAGATGCGGGATATGTAAAGGTGTTTGAAACAAGATATTCGGCAGAATGTCAATAGTTCAGCACACAAGGTACAAATATAGGATAGAGGGTTAACTTATTATGGCTTATATATTGAATGGATTGAGAAGTTATATAGGAATAGAAAACAGTATGTATAGGCATGTATCTGCTGAGAAACTTGGAGCAAAAGTTCTTGATGCATTATCTTATAAAACAGGGATAAAAAAGGCAGATTGCATAATAGCCGGGAATGGTGTAGGTGCAGGAGGAAATATATCAAGAGTCATGTCATTATCTTCTGTTTTTGGAGTAGAGATTCCGGCATTTACAATTGATCTTCAATGTGGTTCAGCTTTGGAAAGTATTGCAGTTGCAGCGGCAAAGATAGATTCAGGGCAGGCAGATATTATAATTGCAGGAGGATTTGAAAGCAGTTCTACTGCGCCTAAGAGAGCGTATAATGAAAATCATCCTGACTATGAAAAATACGGTGACAAATGGTATAAAGTTGCTAAGTTTGTGCCTGACGAACACAGGCAGCAGGCTATGTTAGAAGGTGCGGAAAGAACAGCAGTTTCGGAGAATATTACAAGGGAAGAATTAAACAGGTGGGTTTTGAGAAGTCACGAACTTGCAAAAATAGCAAGGGAAAGAGGTGTTCTTAATGATATAACAGTGGAAATTCTTGAAGGATGTAACAGGGATGAGGGTATAAGAGACAGAATGAGTGAGAAGCTATTAAACCGTCTGCCGGCAGTTTTGAAAGATGGAAAGATAATTACGGCAGGTAATGCCTGTCTTACAAATGACGGAGCAGCTTTTCTTGTGTTATGTTCGGAAAAATATTTGAGGGAAAATAAACTTAAATCAATTGGAAAATTTATTGATATAGCTGAGGTGGGAACCAATCCGGGGCAAAGTCCTGAATCATGCATAGCTGCTATAGAAAAGCTGTTGAAAAAGAATGATATGTTGCCCGGTGAGATAGATATATATGAGTGTAATGAGGCTTTTGCCGTAATCGATGAGCTGTTTGCAAGAAAATATCCTGATGAGATTGAGAAATACAATATATTTGGAGGTGCTCTTGCGTATGGTCATCCGTATGGTGCATCAGGAGGAATAATAACACTTCATGCATTGAAAGCACTAGAAGAAAAAAATGGTAAGTATGCGGTTTGTGCTGTGGCGGCAGCAGGAGGAGTAGGAAGTGCGATACTGATAGAGAACGGGCAGAAATGAGGATTATTATGAATTATTACAAAATGATATGCGAAAAAGAACTGGAAAAACTTGCTGTTGTTGAAGATGGAATACCGTATACATATGGTGAGCTTATACAGATAATTGATGAGGTTTCAGCGAATCTGTCATTAAATGAGGATAAAATGTATGATTCAGTCAATAATGGAACGTGGAAGAAAATCGGTGAAGATGAAAAAAATGGGAAAAAAGTATATACAATAAAAAGCAGGTCATTTCTTGAACAATTGATATTGTTTCTTGCGTGTAATAAAATTGGAATCATACCTATGATTGTTCAGCACGACATAACGGAACTTCCAAAAATAACTGAAATACCGGATGAAGTCTGCATGGCTGTTATGACATCGGGAACAACAGGAATACCGAAAATTCTTTATAGAACTTATGAAAGCTGGTGTGATTTTTTTCCTATTCAGAATGAAATATTTGAGATAAATGAAAACAGCAGGATGTTTGTTCAGGGAAGTCTGGCTTTTACAGGGAATCTAAATCTTGTTATGGCTCAGCTTTTTGCAGGTGCAGTTACTATTGTGGAAAACAAGTTTAATCCTAAAATGTGGGAAAAAGCTGTAAAACAGTGGGATGCGGATGTTATTTATCTTATTCCGTCGAAACTAATGTGCATACCGGAATGTTTTAAGGAGAAGAATGTTAATATAAAAATGATTTTATCAGGTTCGCAGAGTCTTGGAAAAAAAGATGCCGAAGCATTAAAAAAACTTTTCCCGAATACGAGGGTAATTTTGTATTATGGGGCAAGTGAACTGAATTATATTTCGTATGTGACCGATGAAAATATGAATACAAAGAGAAATCTTATCGGAAAACCGTTTCCAAAGGTGGATGTGAGCGTTAAAGATGGAGAGATTTACGTTACAAATGATTTTCACGTATATGGAGTAAAATGTCCGTTTTCTCTAAAAGACAGAGGATATTTTGATGATGACGGAAATCTTTATTTTGAGGGGCGTTCTGATGATATAGTAGGAATAAGAGGGAGAAAAGTTTCAAAGGCGAAAATTGAGGCAGCTATATGTGAATATGACAATGTAAGTGAAGCGGCAGTTGTTATGGAGAAAGAAAAGGATATACTTACTGCATATGTTTCAGTCAAGGAAAGTGCCAGAGATAATATATTTAATAATGAAAAATCATGTGCAGAGTTTGAGCAGGAGATATATGCATATATAAGAAAGAAACTTGCACATTTTGAGATGCCGAGGAAGATTATTCTTCTTAAAGAGATGCCTCATAATGCAGATACGGGAAAAATTGATATAAAATCATTGAAGTAAATACAAAGTTTTTATATTGGTTCGCAGCCTTCCTATATAATATAATGTAACGTATTTATTGATAATAGTGCTACTGTTTCATCAGTGTTTTTGTTTTATGACAATGGAAATTAAGTTTTTTATTTTTGTTTTACGATTACGGTGCAGATTGCCTGAGCACCATCTTCAGATACAGTAATGATAGCAGTACCGGCTTTTTTTGCTCTGATTACACCTTTTTGGCTGACAGTGGCAACAGACGTTTTTTTAGAAATCCATTTTGGAGTATTGCCTGATGATACATTGGCTTCTAAAGTAATTTCACCACCAGGGTCTAATGTTACGGATGTTTTGCTTAGTTTTATGACAGGCGGCTTTACGGTTACTTCACATATTTTTTTGATGCCGTCTACGGTTGCAGTTATAAGTGCCGTACCGTGTTTCATTGCTGTAACACATCCGTTTTCGTCTATATTTGCAACGCTTGTCCGGTTTGATTTCCATACAGGGTTTATTTTTGATGAAACTTCAGCAGTTATTTTTGCGGATTGTCCTCTGTACATGCTTAATGAAGAATGATTAAGTTTAATAGTAGGAGTTTTAACTTTTACTTTGCATTGGACTGTTGTTGTATCTGCTTTGACAGATATTATTGCATTGCCTGGTTTGCAACCTGTGACGGTACCGTTTTCATCGACAGCAGCAATACTTGTCTTATTACTTTTATAAGTTATTTCTCCTTTTGTTGAAGTTGTAACATTTAACTTGAACGATTCATTATGTTCAATGGAAATTGATTTTTGAGATAAAACTATTTTTGTTTTTGTCACCGTGAGTTTGCAGCTTATCTCAGTTCGTCTATCTTTTACATTTATTTTGCATGTACCGGGGGATTTTGCAGTTACTTCGCCTAACGATGTGACTGAAGCAATTTTACTGCTTGTACTTTTAAATGTCGGAATACTGCCGTTTGAAGAAACAGCGGCAAGATAAAAAGAGTCACCTATTTTCAATGTTTTTTGGTAACATGAAAGTAATATAATGGGGTAGTTTGATGCAGCGTTTGCTTTTACATTGTATGGGATACAAGAAATTAGAATAGCTGCAAGAGTTAACAAGTTTAAGAATTTTTTGTTCATAGTCCCCTCCTTACCGGAAGGCTGCGATAGATGTATCGTAAATGTCATTTACGAAAAAGTCAATGCTTCAATTGAAATATTGTATGAATCTACAAAAATGCTTAGCTGATTTTGTGGAAAATAGACAAGTGTAAGAAAATGTGATACAATTATTCAGAACATTTAAATGCATAAGTAAATGTATCAGATATAAATGACAGAAATCGGAGGGCTAATGATGGACAAAATTAAAATGACAACTCCACTTGTAGAGATGGATGGGGATGAGATGACACGCATACTTTGGAAGATTATCAAAGATGAGCTTTTACTTCCATATATAGATTTAAAGACAGAATATTATGATCTTGGTCTTGAGCATCGTAATGAGACAGATGACAAGGTTACAATAGAGTCTGCAGAAGCTACTAAGAAGTATGGTGTTGCAGTTAAATGTGCAACTATCACACCGAATGCTGCAAGAATGACAGAGTATGATCTTAAAGAGATGTGGAAGTCACCAAATGGTACTATCAGAGCTGCTCTTGATGGAACAGTATTCCGTGCTCCTATTCAGGTTAAGGGAATCACACCTTGCGTAAAGAATTGGGAGAAGCCTATCACACTTGCAAGACATGCATATGGTGATGTTTATAAAAATACAGAAATTAAAGTTCCGGGAGCCGGAAAAGCAGAACTTGTATTTACAGGTGAGGACGGAAAAGAAATCCGCAAGACTATTCAGGAATTTACAGGTCCTGGAATTATTCAGGGAATACATAATACAGACAAATCTATCACAAGTTTTGCAAAAGCATGTTTCAATTATGCTCTTGATACAAAACAGGATTTATGGTTTGCGACAAAAGACACAATTTCAAAAATTTATGACCACAACTTCAAAGATATATTTAATGATATTTATGAAGCTGAGTACAAAGATAAATTTGAAGCAGCAGGCATAGAATATTTCTATACACTTATTGATGATGCTGTTGCCCGTGTTATGAAAGCGAAGGGCGGATTTATTTGGGCATGCAAGAACTATGATGGTGACGTTATGAGTGATATGGTATCATCAGCATGCGGTTCACTTGCCATGATGACATCTGTACTCGTTTCACCTACAGGAGTTTATGAGTATGAAGCTGCTCATGGAACAGTTCAGAGACATTATTATAAACATCTTAAAGGTGAGGAGACATCTACAAACTCAGTTGCTACAATATTTGCATGGTCAGGAGCACTTCGCAAGAGAGGTGAACTCGACAATATTCCTGAACTCATGACATTTGCGGACAAACTTGAAAAAGCAACACTCGGAACTATTGAGTCAGGAAAGATGACAAAAGATCTTGCACTTATCACAACACTTGAAGATGTGACAGTATTAAACAGTCAGGACTTCATTAAGGCAATCAGAGAAAATCTTGATAAAGAACTCGCTTAGTACAACTTATACTAAATAACATATTAACATTTCCGGCACCCTATGAATTTTTGTGTTCTGAGGGTGCCTGTTTTAAAAGTAAAGGAGGTTTTTTTATGAGTTTTGGTGTGGATGAAAAGATATTTGAGGGGAAAGTTGAACTTCCTTCATGTGCGTTTACTCATGGTGCAAAATTTCATTCAGATGATGTTTTTGCAACAGCATTTCTTCAAATGATAAAACCTGATATACAAATTATAAGGGGATTTGATGTGCCAAAAGATTTTGATGGAATAGTTTACGATATAGGAAGAGGAAGGTTTGACCATCATCAGGATGACAAAGAATATAGGGAAAACGGCTGCCCTTATGCTGCGTTCGGTCTTTTGTGGAGAGAATTTGGAGCACAGTGTATTGGCGAGGAAGAGGCACTCAGATTTGATGAGAAATTTATACAGCCACTTGATGAATCAGATAATACAGGCTGCGACAATGACATAGCAAATATTATTTCTGAATTTAATCCGGGCTGGGATTCAGAACAGGATTATGATAGCTGCTTTAAAAAAGCTGTTGAATTTGCAAAAGTTATTCTTATAAATCACTTTAACGCAGTTGAGGGGGTTTTGAGAGCAGCCGAACTTGTTAAAGCGGATATGGAAAAATGTGATGGCGAGATACTTATATTATCAAAATTTGCACCGTGGAAGAGCGTTGTTATAGACAGTGGTTACAAATACGTTGTGTATCCGTCAAATAGAGGTGGGTACAGTGTTCAGGGCGTGCCGGTAAGCACTGAAGATAATACTTTAATATGTGATTTCCCAGAGTCATGGTGTGGAAAAGAAGCAGATGAGCTTAGAAAGATAAGTGGTATAAAAACACTTAGATTTTGTCATCCAAATGGTTTTCTTGCGGCAGCAGAAACTCTTGAAGATGCTGTTAAGGCGGCAAAACTTTCATTGGAAATTGGTATTGGTGGTATAAATATTTTAACGCAGGAATAAATAGAGAAGAAAGAAACAAGTGTAAATTGTAAATAAAAAATGTCAGGGCCAATTACCGCTTAATTTTGACTCTGACATCTTTTTTATATTTATTTTGTTGCGTTTACGATTGCCTCTATTGCCTGGTCGAACCAGTTTACATCAAGGCTTTCAACGTCACCGGCATCACTTGCAGCAGCTATTGCAGGTGTCATAGGTATCTGACCGAGTACAGGAAGTTTATATACGGCAGCTACTTCAGAGAGGTGGCTTTTTCCGAATACTTCTATGTGTTTTCCACAGTCAGGACATTCTACATAACTCATATTTTCAATAATACCGATAATAGGGACATTCATCATCTGTGCCATCTTTACGGCTTTTGCAACTATCATTGAGACAAGTTCCTGAGGTGATGTTACAATGACGATTCCGTCAACGGGAATTGATTGGAATACGGTAAGTGCTACATCGCCGGTTCCCGGAGGCATGTCTACAAACATATAGTCTACATCAGTCCATATTACATCCTGCCAAAATTGTTTTACAGTACCTGCAATAACAGGACCACGCCAAATAACAGGGTCAGTAGCATCATCAAGGAGAAGATTTACTGACATTGTCTGGATACCTGTCTTTGAATAAACCGGATAAATTCCGCTTTCGTCACCTCTTGCACGTTCAGTGATACCAAATGCTTTAGGGATTGAAGGACCGGTAATGTCGGCATCAAGGACAGCAGTATGATAGCCTTTTTTTTGGAAGTTTGCGGCAAGCATTGAAGAAATCATTGACTTACCAACACCGCCTTTTCCGCTGATAACGCCAATTACTTTTTTGATTGAGCTTTTTGGATTTGGTTTCTCTATAAAACTTTTTGGGTCGCGGCTTGCACATGCTTCACCGCAGCTTGAACAGTCATGGCTGCAATTTTCACTCATAATAATCCTCATTTCTGCACACATATCTGTATATTGATGGAATTGTCAGGAACGTTAACGAGAAAAAAGTCATATCGCTTTATATCTGTGCTGTGTGCTTTATTACAGATATAAAGTTCCTGAATGATTATGTGATAAAGTATATCATTTTAAATTTTAGGTGTCAAAAAGCTTAAAAAGTCATAAAACCAGTGTATGCATCATATATTTATATCATGATGCAAGGGGCAAAAATAGATAGCAATGTATGTTTTGATATGAATTGTTATCTGACGGACTGGCTGGATTGCAGCGTGGCAGTGCAATCTATTGCATAAGTTAATGCTTTAGCATACGGCAGAATAAGTGTGGATGCCGACACTGATTTCGGTTACTGGGAATATTTGATTGATGGAGGCAGGTTATGGGTCAATATAAAAGAATGGTTTCTTATTTATACAAATACATAAATGGCGCAAAAAGCCAAAATACGGGATTTGTAAGGATAGAACTTATGGATAAGCAGTGCCGTTTTACGGTTCAGATGCGTATGATACCATTTGAAGTATATCCGAAAGTGTATCTTTATATTCAAAAAGAACGTGGGGCAAAGTGTATAGAAGTTTCTGATATGGGTGTGAAATCAGGAAATCTTGTAAGCAGATTTATGCTGAATCGGGAAAATATTGAACAGACAGGGTATTCATTTGATGATATTGATGGACTGATAGTGTATATCGGGAAAGAAATGTTTTTTGCAACTTCCTGGGTGAAAGACGAAGTAAAATTAGGAGAGATGGAAATTTTTTCGCCGACAGGAAGAAAGGATAGTATATTTGAAACGGATAAATCAAGAGAGAATGCTTTTAACAGTGAAAAGGTTGAAAAAGACAGTAACAAAGAGACGGGAACTGACAGCATTTCAGGCGAAACAGCAGAGAATAATAATGTTGAAGCCGGAAACAGTAACGTGGCAGATGTAAATGACAGGGATGGAAGTGTGAATGGGGCTTTTGAAACTGAAAAATTTAAAAGTGATAACAATGAGAGTCGTGAGTCAGCGGATTTTGCGCAGGATGTTTCAGAAAAGGAGTCGCTTGAAGAATTTGATCCTGAAAAAGTTATTATAAAGGCAAGTGTATATGATGAGGGGGAAAAAGATTTTGGAGAGAGAATACTTAGTACATTTCCAATAATGTATCCTTTTGTGTCGGGAATAATTGAGAAAAGTGTGCGTATAGAGCTTAAAGATATAGGATGTCTTCCGATAAAAATGTGGGTACTCGCCAATAATGCATTTTTGCTTCACGGATATTGCAGTTACAGACATATTATTTTTGCCAAAATAAATACAGATGAAAAAGAAGTACAGTATGCAATAGGTTCACCGGGCATTTATAATGAGTATGATGAGAAAATAGCTAAGCAGCATGGTTTTATTTATTTTCAGCCGATAGGTGATGTCAAGGATGTATGTGGGGCATTTGGATATTGGATTCATACGTTAAAGTAGGTATACAGAAAGTGGTCTTCCCATGAATTGTTTATTTTTGCAAATTCGTGAAGATAACCTTCCTGCTTAAAACCGAGTTTGTTTAATAAACGTATTGAGCTTGTGTTATCAGGCATAACGTATGCTTCTATTCTGTGAAGCGGATAGTCAAAACATACTTCAGGAAGAAGAAAATTTAATGCTTCTGTCATGTAACCTTTTTTTGTATAGCCTTTATCAAGTTTGTATCCGACCATACAACTGCTAAAGGCACCTCTTAAAAAATTGCTGAAACAAATAGTCCCGATAGGAAAATCGGGATTTTTTTTATCGAACATCCAGTAACGCATATAATTATTCTTGAAAAAACTGTTGTATTCAAGAGAGAGATTTGCGCGTTGAAATGATTCGGTATAAAATCTGTCACTTCTTGCAGGCTCAAGAGGTTCAAGGATATCTTTATTTTTTTTATAAAAATTTAAAATTATGGGAGCCCATGAAGGCTGCAGTATATTTAAAATTAGACGGTCGGTCTGATAAAATACGTTCATAATTAAACCTCGTTTTAATTGATTATAATTGCTTATATAATAAATATATTCTTAATTATAGAATAATGAATGTAAAAATGGAAGAGAAAAAGGAAAAGAATCAGTTGAACTGAAAAATAATTGTTGCTGTAATGAGGTATGAATGAACTGTAATAAATAATATAAAAACCGGTGTTTTTGGTGAAAAAATGATTGACAGTTATATGAATACATTGTATAATAGTGAAATGTGGCGTGTGACATGCTGAACCAAAGCCCCGGTAGAGCATCTACGCGCAGTATATTTAATTTATGTAGTAGATAAGATTCTAAGTGAATAAGTTAGGAGGTACTGGGATGAAGAGTTATATGGCTAGCCCAT